>JAEWEO010000054.1 GCA_023389295.1 Bacillota bacterium | reverse complement strand
GCTCCAACCCGTTGCCTTAATTGATGAACAAAACGTAAACTATCCTCAGAGCTAATCCATTTGGAATCTCCCGTCCTGGTAGCAAGCTTTCCATCCAACGTCATAGCCCATTTAACTATAACATATGGTTGCCTGTTTATGATATAAAATGCATATATCTCATTTAATTCTTCGCATTCTTCCTTTAAAATTCCTAGCTCGTAGTCTATCCCAAGTTGCTCTAGTTCCTGTAAAAAATTAAAATTCTTCTTCGGATTGGGATCTAACATTCCTATATATAGTTTGCTAAGGCCCCTCTCTTTCATCTCATGAATCAGATGAATTAGGTCTAATTTATGGCCAAAGGGCTCAATATTTAAATAAAACTCTGCCCCTTTTAAGTCCTTTGGTGCACTCATTAGAGCCTCAGTTTCTGCCAACCTTGCGCCGTAGGATTTATAATAGCCTTCACCGATAATTCTATTTTCTCTTACAATTACTGCACCCGAAAGAGGATGAGGATTAACAAATCCGGCACCACGATTTGCGAGGTCAATTGCTCTCTTCATATAATCATTGTTCATTTCAGCACTCCTATCTATTGATCACAAATGCCACAACGAAGTATTTCTAATTTCTAATAATTTCTAATCTAATTATAGCTTTCTTAAAAACATTAATCAATAGAGGATTTCATTAATGGTATTAATCTTGGCAATACCGTTTAATAGTGGTGACTGGAACTTGGGTGACTACTATTCCTAGCCCTTTATAAATAATCCCCCTCTGATTACTTTAAATTTAGTAGTCAAAGGAGGATTTACTTGTATAGAGAATATTGCGAATACCACCATTATAAAATTTATTTACAGGATACGTAACTAATATTACCGTCTGTTTGTACTATAATCGGTTGCTTATAAGTCACTTTTGGTACTTTGGCATCCTTTGATCTTATAATAGCTTGATCTAACTTTCCATTCTTCCAGTAGATCGACACTTCAAAGCCACCTTCTGCTAAAAGTCCTGTTACCTCACCTGATTTCCATTCATCCGGTAGCGCTGGCAACAGCTCAATTTCACCTAGATGACTTTGCAATAACATAGTAGCAATACCAGCCGTGCTTCCAAAGTTTGCATCAATCTGAAAGATTTCTCTTTCTCCACTATTTTCACCTAAGGGAGGATGCAAATTAAATAAATTATCATAGGTAGAGTTCTTCAGTAATGATTCTAAAAAAGCAAATGCTTTATTCCCATCATGGAGCCTAGCAAATATGTTAATTAGCCAAGCACAGCTCCACCCGATATGCCCACCACCATGTTCTAAACGGTGATTAACAAGCTTTTTACATGCTTCTACTAATTCCGGTGTTTCCTTTAAATTGATTACACTACCCGGACAAAATCCCACTATCGGAGAAAAATGTCGATGACCAGCTTCAACCTCATTGAACTCCTTTACCCATTCCTGCAGCATTCCGGATTCTGAAACCGGATAATCTGGCATGTTTTTAAGATATTCCTTTATTTTAAGGTAACGTTCATCCCGAATGCCCAATTTATCATAAATGTGTAACATATTAAGCAATAATTCTTTTATTAATGAAATATCCATCGTAGATGAGTTGCTGACGGAGCATATATTACCATCTTCATCATAAAATGAATTTTCTGGTGAGGTAGATATCATGGTATGATAACGTCCGTCTGATTCTTTCGTAAGCCAGTCCATACAAAATTCCGATGCCCCTACCATAATTGGACGTGCCTCCTTCATTAAGTAATCCTCATCTAGCGTATATCTATAGTAGTCAAAAATTTGGTTTGCTAACCACACACCACCCATTGGCCAATATGCATATTTTGCATCACCTCCAACCGCTGATGCCTGCCTCCATAAATCAACATTGTGATTTGCTACCCAACCCTTGCAGTGATATTGATTTTGTGCAGTCTTTTCTCCCTCTTTGCTTAGTTCTTTTACCATTTGAACGAGTGGTTGATAGCAATCTAAGAGATTACAAGGGCATACCATCCAATAATTCATCTCTGTATTAATATTAATGGTCCAATTGCTACTCCATACAGGTCGAATACTATCATTCCATATTCCTTGTAAGTTAGCCGGCTGAGAACCTTGCCTTGAGGATGAAATCATTAGATAACGATTATATTGAAAAAAGAGAGTAAATAAACCATTGTCCTTTTTACCATCTCTTAACTTTAGTAATCTTGCTGGAATTGTCAAATTATTATCCTGCTCACCTAGTGAAAAACTTACTCGACGATACAGAGCTTGATAATCTGTCAAATGCCGACTTCTTAATTCGGAATAAGAAAACTTCTCAAGATTATGTAATCTTTCTTCACATTTCTCTTGTAGATTAGTCACTCCTGCAAGTTCTGCACCATACCCACGATAGCCATCTTCTGCAACGACAAGGAGGGTAATTTCCGATGCATACTCTATCGTTAAAACTCCATTTTTATTAGTAATTCTACCATCCGAAAGCAGTACTTTTAGCTGACAGCATCCTATCATACCCGGCTTTGTATCATCATATATTATCGGGTTGTCACTCTCAACATAATTCGGTTCCACATGGCTGGGTGCTTGTTGAATCAAACGAATAGAACTTGTACCTTCACTTGTCATACTATTTTTTAACACACTAAAAAATCCCACATCTAAACTCAGCGAATTCTTCCTATTACTCATAATATGAAGAATAATTGCTCGATCAACAAAACTTGCAAATACTTCACTTTGAATTCTTACATCATCCAAATCAAATGAAGTCTCTACTATGGCAGTCTCTAAATTAAGACTTCTTCTATAGTTTTTGATGCTATTCGTGTTTTTAAATTCATACCAAATATCTCCGAATGCCATATAGGATTCGTTATATTCACCCAGTAAGTTTTTATTAACAAGTTGTTCTGCCTCATAATATTTTTTGCTTCTGACTTTTTCTTGAACTTCTTTTATTTGCTGTAAAGGTATTTTTCTTTCCTCCCGACGCAAGGTACCTGACCAAAAGGTATCTAGGTTAAGTGAGAGCTTTTCTCTGGGTGCTCCTCCATAAACGACAGCTCCAAAGCTCCCATTTCCAATCGGAAGTGCATCATTAAATGAACTTGCCGGTTTATCATACCATAATTCCATATTCACCAAATCGCCTCCTATTCATTAAATGCCTCTACTGGAGTAGTAGCAATTCTCTCTTTACTGCTCAAGCATTTCTATAAAGTGCATTCCACCTGCTGCGCTTCTTTGAAAAAGCTCTTGACACAGCAACAATTCCAATGAGTGCTAACACAACCCAAAGAATCATAATGATGGACCATCCAAGTAGATCAACGATGAAACCAGTTAATACCCCTGATAGGCCTGCTCCAAGGTAGGAGCAAAAATCTAAGAATCCGGTAACACTGGATGCCTTATTATATCTTGCATAGCCTAGCGGTACCATTGTAAGTAATAACATATTTACCCCATACATGATTGCACTGGAAAGACTTAATAGAATAACATCAAGATAAATATTATTACCGATAACACAATATAAGGTAAAACAACTTATGATCGCCATGATCAATAAAATAATCAGCGGTTTTCTCTCTCTTTCCTTATATCTTGTATTTAACCACCCAGCCAAAAAAATACCAACAATACCTACTAAGGGAACAAGAGTGGATATTAATGATATCTGAGTTTGTGTAACATCGTAATTATCTTTTAGAAAGGTCGGTGTCCAAAGTGCAATTCCTTCTTTAATTACTCCTTGCGCAACACACGCAATAGCTATCAGCCAAAGTCTTTCTTTGATAATCAATTGAAAAAGAGAAAAATGATTTGCTTGATTTACCTCTAAATTAAGACTACTGTCCTTATTATCTTTTTTAGCAACACTTTTAGAGTAATCTTCACACCCTACTTCCTTTGGCTTTGCACGCATAAATACTAAAAATATAATCGCATAGCTAGAGGTGAAGCATGCCGGTAAGAAGAAGCCCCATCTCCAACTAGTGTAATTAATAATAACCCCAACAAGTCCCCAGGATAAGATGTAGCCACCCATCATTGAAAGGTTCAATCCTACTGCCACTTTCGTTCTTTCTTTTGTAGGAAACCATGCTGCAGTAATGCGAATAATTGGTCCCCAGATGGTTGACAATAAAAATCCATTGATCGACCAAACGATTATTATAAAATAGAGATTAGGAAAGATACCAATTAAAAAATTAATAATGGAAGCACCTATCAAGCCAATCGGTATAAAATATCTTGGGTTAACTTTATCACCAATTGTCCCATTAATCAGTTGCCCAACCGCATAACACCAAAAAAAAGCGGTTCCAATTAATCCTACTAATGCATTATTCCACTCAAAGGTATCTTTGATGGAAGGTAGAACAATTGATAAATTGGTTCTGCACAAATAAGCACTTACATATGCAAACCAACATAACATAAAAACTCTAGTTTTTAGATTTTTAGGTTTAATTCCGTATACCTCCTTTTAAAGCTTAATCGATGTCACATAAAAATGAAGTTTACTTTATTGCTGTTTGTCATCTTATTTCTCTGAAAATATACGTTCTGTTGAAAAACAAATACGCTCCGGATAACTATGAAGTTCAAATATGACAAGTTCATTCTTTCCTTCTTGTAGTAAACCTTTCGGTATGTATAAATCTCTTTGAGGACCTATCTCCCAATAACGCCCCAAACAAAATCCATTCAAAAATACAACTCCCTTTTTAAATCCTCTCATGTCAAAGTATGTGTTCTTCTTCTCAGAAACATGAAATTCACCCTTTAAAAACACCGGCTCCTGGTAAAAATTAAATGGTTCATAACTAAGATTGCCTATATTATCTAGAGGTAGTTCATAATTTTCAAATCCATGAATATAACTTCCATAGATATCGCCTAAGAAAACACCTCTTAATATTCCCTTTCTTTCTTTTAAATAGGCTCCATAATTAATTCTTCCCATATTCTCAACTAAAATGGAAAGTTCTTTTTTCTCATCCCTATGACTGATCTCCAAGTATACATACTCTATCTTTTTATCTTCCCGATAGTAAACCCCCTCCTCCTTTCCATCCACAAATATCTGTGCCCGGTCGTGAAGGCCAATTAGCTTTATTGGTTCTGATTCCCTAGCTCCGGTTACTGTTGTCTTATAAAGCATAAAGCCTTGTAACATCTCCATCGGTACTGATGATTTTTTTGGCGTAGAAAGCCTATCTAAGTTTTCAAAGAGTCTTGCACATTGAGTAAAGTTCACATCTTCATACTTTATCCTGTCATCATCGAAACTAATTTCTAGATCGGGATTTAGGATCTCTTTAATTGCCCAGTATTTCTCTGTTGGACTTCCATCTTCTGATAGAAGCGCATCATAGTCATAACTTGTTGTCGTAGGTTGATATCCTTCCAATTCATTGTAATTCGCACCATTCATAAAACCAAAGGTGGTGCCTCCATAAAACATATAAACGTTAAAAGAAATACCCTGCTCTTTCATATAGCGAATATCATTCGTAACACTTTCAACATCTCGGTGTATATGTTCTTTCCCCCAATGATCAAACCATCCTAGCCAGTATTCCATACAAAACTTCGGATATTCCCCGAAATATTGATTCAAAACTTCAAAATTCTTCTTAGGGTCAGAACCGAAGTTAATAGCTGATAAGACCCCATCTATTCTCCCCGCTGTAAGCATTGAAAAAAGACTTCCATCCGAAGTGACGAAAAAAGTATCTAGCCCTCGCTTGAGCAGCCCATCTTTGAGATATTCTAAATATTCCTTATCACATCCATAACTTCCATACTCATTTTCTATCTGAACAGCAATTATATTCCCGTCATTCTCAGGTAAATATTTAACGAGTTTAGGAATTAGGACATCAAAATAACGATCAACATATTTTAAATAGTTCAAATCCATACATCGCAGTTCCATGTTTTCTTTCGTCATGATCCAGGACGGAAACCCTCCGAAATCCCATTCACCACACATGTATGGCCCCGGTCTAACAATCAAATAAAGTCCAACTTTACGACTAAGTTGAATAAATCGCTCAAGATCTCCAAACCCAGTAAAATTAAAGTGACCTTCTAAAGGCTCATGCAAATTCCATGGAATACAGGTTTCTACTGTATTAAACCCACATGCTTTTAATTTTAAAAGCCTATCCTCCCAGTCATCCGGATGACAGCGAAAGTAATGGATCGCACCCGAAATAATCTGAAATTTCTCTTCACCAAGATAGAAATCATTGTTTTCCAATCTTAACTTCTTCATATTCGTCCCTACTTTTCAATAATTTTTCTTTTGATACCAATGATATTCTCAATCGATAGACTAGTAACATCTCTTAACGCATCATATTCAAAATATATCTCTCTGTTTTTGTCAATTGGCGAGATCTTTATTATGATAGGCAGGCCTTTCATAATTTCTTCTTTCAATCGCTTTAAACCAAGTATCATAGTTCCATCATAATTAAAACAGTCAGCCATCAAAACATGATTAACATAGACCATAGCTACACTACCTACAAAGTTAAATATAATTTTATAGTCATCATAGTTATTAAAAATATCTCTTGGTACTACTAACTCATACTGCGCCATTGGTCCATGTGAAAATAAATAGTGGTCATATTTCATTCTTCTAACTCTAATCTGTTTTAATGTTATATTTGTATCCTTTCTATTTCGTTCCACTAATTCGAATACTTGCTTTGGATACGGTACAATGGTATTCTCACTAAAATAGATTTCATTACTAAAAAACCATAGGTTCAGCGCCTTTTCCTGTGATAAAATATAAATATCACAGGCATCACTCATTACCGCAGGTACACTCTGATCATATTGCAATAATACGTATTCTCCATCCACTCTGATCGCTTGAGTTTTAATCACTGAATCAGTTTTAAATCGACATTCCCTATTATCTGGTCTGAAAAAATACACCTTCATTCTTCCATTTTGATTTACTTTACATATAGGCTGTGCGATGATGTAGTCGAAATAAATGTCATTTATCTTGAAATGAAATGGATAAAAAAAGAGTGTTCCTGATGGTACATTTATCTCCGGCAAAGTGATGTTTTCACTTAATGTCTGTAATTCCATTGATAATTGCTCTATGTCTTTGAATGCCTCGAGTCTTTGATAGTTATTAATAAAAACATAGCCTTTGCCTTCGTTATTTATTCGAACTGAAGTTTTATAATCAATTTCGCTCCCTGTCTTATCGCAGAATACACTCTGGGTTAAACTAAATTCTTCACCAAAACTCTGTGAAAAGTAATGTATTAGTTTGTGCTTGTGATAGGATTCTCTCAAATATCCAAATTCAGAGATGGGTGCTTGAAAATCATAGCTGATGATTGGGCAATCATTTGGATAATGCGTTCGTTTGCTCTCTTGATAAAGACCACCATAGGAATTTCTACCACCATGAAACATATAATATCCCGGAAAATTTAAACCCTTTGCCAAACAAACAAGAAGCATGCCGTATGTATCATTTGATGAAAGCCTTGGTCTTCTATGCTCCGTAACCTGTATCCCACACCCAAGTTCGCAGGTTGCATAAGGGAAATTATCATAGGTCATTTCACCATTTAACGATGGCTTTAATAAATCGCATCCTATACCATCATCCGCCCTTGAGTCTACAATTTTATAACGATCGTCTGTTTTTAATGGAAAAATGTTTTGTACCCAAGGTCGTTCCGGATATCCCCCAAACATTGGAAGGAGATTATTTGCGGCTTTCGCTATCACAGGCCAAGCGGTATACGTATAAATAGGTAGCTTAAAACCAATATCGACAGCAAGTTTGCGTAACACTTGAATATGATCTTTGTCCTTCCCATCATATTCATTTTCGAGCTGAATACCAATCACATTGCCTTTCGGATAATAGAAATCTTTTGTTTGTTCATAATATTTCTCAAAAATTTTTCTGACTTTTTGCAAATACTTCGGTGAATTAGACCTTTTATCCCTTCTTCTTTGAATAAATTTTGGAAAACCACCATACTTTACTTCTCCGTGACACCATGGCCCAATCCTTAATAAGACAAGCATTCCATGCTTATTACAAAGATCAAGAAACTGATGGATATCCCTATCGTTTGAAAAGTTATATTGATTTTCTTTTTCTTCGTGATAAATCCAAAACAAGTAGGTACTTATAATCGATATTCCACCAGCTTTCATTTTTAGAATTTCATCTTCCCACTGTGAAAATGGATAACGCGAAAAATGAAATTCACCCATAACTGGGACCCAACCAATCCCATTTTTAGTTAGATATCTATTTGTAAAACTGATATCACAATGAACTTCTGAGATATTTAGATTTCTATTTGTAATCCGAACAAGATTTGTACAGTCAAAATGTATTTTCATCTACTTCTCCCTGCAATATATAGCTCTATCAAATAATAAACTTATAGATTTACTAATCAGCATTCCACTTCATTCCTTGCAAAAAATCAGTACAACGGCCTACCTTCCCATTCGATAGGTACTTTTATGTTCAACAATTTCATAATGGTCGGAGCGATATCCTTAATCGATGCTTCTTCCATCGTTTCCGGATGAAATTGATCCCCAACCATAATAATCGGTATTGTCATATCCTCCGGTATGTCATACCCATGATCTCTTCCGTGACCGCCATGGTCAGCAGTAATAATGACTTGATAATCACATGAAACAGCTTCCCAGAGGCTTTTGATACAGTCCATAGCATTAGAAAGCGTTACATTATATTCTTTTTCCATCCAGCCATAATCATGGCCTGCATAATCTGTATACCCCAGGTAAAGAAACAGAAAATCAGGACTCTCTTTCTTCATATAGTTTATCGCTAAGTTCGTCATTTCCTGTTCTTTTTCCATCTCCTCTTCTATACTTCTTACATCACCTATTGTTTGATAATAGCTTCTATGAAGGCTTCCTGGACGATTTAAATCACGAAGCTCCTCCCAATTATAAAACATTCCGGCCTTCCCATCATTTTTTCTTATAGCATCAATTAAGCTATCGATTGGTCGAACCATTGGCCTCCATGTATTTGTAGTTATTCCATGTCTCTGTGGATCCACACTAAAAAATAAAGAAGAATGACATGGAAGCGTACAAGAAGGCATAACGGTACGGGCTTTGAAGGTATGTTTCCCCTTTTTGGCTAACTCTCTTAAAAAATCATTCTGACTTAGTTCTACTGCATCCGGTCTCATTCCATCAACTAGAATTAAAATAACTTTATGCTTCATTGCTTCTTTCCCCACTCGTTTTAAATAATCAAAATTAATGAATGACTGGTTGAATTACGATCATCTGTTCCGGCTCCAAACTCAGCTGTACACAATGATTTATAATTCTTTGGCTTCTTCTTTTTACTAAACCATTACTACTGATGTCCGATATCAAAACTTCATTAGCCAAATTAAATTCTGACGGTAAATGCCACAATTTATCCGTATACCCATGAAGACTATATGCTATTATTTCTTGTTTATTCTTCCAAATAACAGGAACAAAAACATCATTGTCCTCTCTTAGAATAACTTCCTTATGTTGAATTAACTTACGGTTTAGATCTGCAACAAGACCGTCTTCATAATAGAGTATCCTCTGATCTCCTTGACCCTTTAGTTCTTTTCTTGCTACTTGGTTTTGATAAGCCCATAATAAGGTCTGTTGACAGAACTGCTTTTTAAATTCACGTTCCCAATCCGGATTTAAACCATATCTATCTTTTTGATTAAAAAAAGTGTCTTCGCCATACATACTTTTACCGAACAAAAAATCAATTCCTTCATCATCACCATACAATAGGTCCTTATTTATTCCGGCCCCCGTAATTAAACTTGCAGGTCGTTTCATATAATCTTCCTGGCTCTGATTAAAATGCCAGATACATGGAATAAGACCAAGAACGCCACTATCATTACCATCTGTATAAGTTTCCGCTCTATCACCGTTGGTTCCGTGAAGAAATTCCGTCGTCAAATCCACTCCGCAATCCCTAAAATATCTTATTATTTTTCTCTTTGCTTCCTTTTCACTATCCAGGCTAGTATCTAGACTTGCACGTGCGAAAAATGCATCACAATGAATGGTACCCGCACGTTTTATCGGAAGATAATCTAATAAGCGATCAATTCGTTTTTTGGCGTAACCACTCTCCCATTCTTTTGAATAATTTACTTGGTACGCTGTTTTTTTAATAAAGTGTCCCCATTCTCCTATATTGAAAAGTTCACCGTTATCTTTTTTAGCGATCAGATCATTGCTTGTATAGGTCTCCCAAAGAGGGCTGTCCTCGTATGCATCCGTCATATTAATATGTAAACTTACTGTTGTATGATATTGAAAAGCTTCCTCCATCAGCCAAATTAGACTCTCCCTTGCATCCCTATCACAAGCTCTTTTGAGCAACGGATTTACCTCAAAGAAGGCTGGATACTTATCATCGTGCCCGTTGTATTGCCATCCTACCAGATATAAGATTTTAGGAATTTGCCTTGTTAATTCATCCAATTCTTTTATTAGCTGTAATATTTGTTCAAAGTTCATGGATACATTGCTTATTCCCGCCGTTGCGGATGGTTCTGAAACAAAGATTTTCATAAGAAGTGTCTTTGTATAATCATGAATATACTCACGCTCAGGCTTTCCGATCTGTTCTCCATCGTACGGTGCTCCAGATATCTGATCCCATTTACGTTCCAATATGTTAACTGCTTCTTTGATCATGTCTAGGCATTACCTCCTATCTTTTCCTTACCCTTTTACGCTTCCTAACGTAAGTCCTTTTGTATAATATCCTTGTAAAAATGGATATATAATCAATATTGGAACACTAGATATTACAATCTGTGCGGCATTCGTAGCAGCTCTACTTGTTTTACCAAGTAAGCTTATTTGTTCGGTTGACATATTTTGAATGTCTGGAATCGTTAAAATAGATTGTAAATAAGTTTGAAGTGGAAAATCTTCTTGAAGGTTGATATAAATTAGACCATCAAACCATGAATTCCAGTGATTTACGAAAATAAATAAAATTATAGTAGCTATGGCTGGTTTTGCTAATGGTATGAAGAAACGTAATAAAATGGTAAAGTGACCCGCTCCATCCATAAGTGCTGATTCTTCAATCTCTTTTGGTATATCTCGAAAGAAATTCATAAGTATTAATATATTAAATACTGAAACTGCACCAGGAAGAATCAAAGCCCATATGGTATTTAAGATCCCTGTATATTTTACTACCATATACGTTGGAATTAACCCACCGCTAAATACCATGGTGATTACAAATAAACTAACATAGATTTTACGACCACTTAATTGACTATCTTCTTTTGATAAAGGATAAGCTGCAAGTATTGTACAAATCAACTGAAAGGGTAAACCAATCAAAACTCTCTTAACGGAAACAAAAAAGGCTTGATAAAATTCCTTCTTCTCTAGTATAAATTCATAGGAAAACGTGCTAAAATTCACAGGAAGTAAACCTACTAGACCAGCTTCTACACTTTCAGGAGCACTAAATGATTTCATAAGAATATGCCATACCGGAAGTATTGCAGCTAACCCCATTATCGTTAATATTATATAATTGAATATTTCAAATACCTTTCTTTTCTTTGAAGTACCCATTAATATCTCATCCGTTGTTTTTACCTTTTTACTGCTCATAGATACCTCCTAGAATATTTTATAGTCACAGACTTTTTTTGCTATTTTATAGGAAATAGTCATGATGATTAATGTTACTACTGATTTAAACATTCCTACTGCTGTTGCGAGTGAATATCTTCCTTTTTCCATACCCATTCGAAAAGTATACGTATCAATGATGTCACCGGTTGAATATACCATAGGATTATAAAGCATGAAGACCTGATCAAATCCTGCATTCAAAATATTACCAAGACCTAATATGGTAACTAGAATAATCGTACTTGCAATGGTAGGAAGCACGACCTTCATAATTTGCTTCCATCTACTTGCACCATCGATTGCAGCCGCTTCCAAAAGGCTAACATCTAACCCTGTTAAAGCTGCTAAAAAGATAATGGTATTAAATCCTATTTCCTTCCACAAATCAGTTATGACTAGCATAAATGGAAACAATTGTGGATTACCGAAGAAATAAGGTGCCTCAATGTTTAATTGCTCTAAAAGAATACTTATTATCCCATCTCTTGGAGAAAAAATATCCTTTAATATTCCCCCCAAAATAACCCAAGATAAAAAATATGGTAAAAAAGTTATGGTTTGCACACCCTTACGAAACCAACCTTTTCGCACTTCATTTAAAAGCATTGCAAAAATTAAAGGGAATATTATCTTCACTGCAATTTTCATGGTTGCAATAAATAGAGTATTCTTTATCGTTCTAAGTGCGTCGGGCATATTTAATATATATCTAAAATGATCAAGTCCAACCCAGGGGCTATGGGTGAGGGAGTAAAAGAACCCTTTACTCGATGGTATATAGTTCTCAAATCCCATCAAAAGGCCAATCATAGGACCATAACAATAAACGATTAGTAAAACCATTGGTAACAGTAACATAAGATGCAACTGTAATTGACGTTTCAACTTCCCCTTGTTCATGATAACCTCTCCTTTCTATCATGACCTTACTTCTTAGCTCTCTATGTAAGAAGATGCAGAGAAAACCACTAACTCTGCATCTTCCTCATAAAAACTAATCATTTAGTCACTATATCTAGCTTGCATCTCTTACTTCGCTGCATCTCTTACTTCTTGTGTAATTTCATCTCCACCTAATTTATTCCATTGTATAACCATTTCATCCCATGCTGATACCGGCTCAGCACCAGCAATAATCTTAATCATAGTCTCCTGTGCCATATCTCTGTAGATTGGCAGCTTTTCAACCATATTAGGGGATAGCATCTGCCACCATTCATTCTTCTTTAACATGGAGTCATTGTTCATACCAAATACCAGATAGTAAGCATGACCTTCCTCAGGATAGATCGCATTCCATCTACTCCATCTCTCAGGATTCTTAGTCTCTTCATATTCCATAACTTCATCATATTGAGTCTTTAAATTGAGATTTAGCTTCGATCCGTCTTTATTCTTAAGAGCCTCAAAAAGTATTTTATGGTTATTCAATTCTTCGTCCGGATCTACGAAAGCAACAAACTCTCCTGCTCTAACCTCATTTTCAAGGGTTCTTGGATCAAAACTCGGGCTATTTTGATCTGCAAATTCATAATATACATTCAGCATTTTAATAACTGCTTCCGGATTCTTACATTCAGCAGAAACTGCAATGGCATTATTTACAGGCTGAAATACAAAAATCGGAGGTTCGGAACCATCTTTCGTCGGCATATTCATAGCATACCATTCTGCCTCCGGGTTGTTTTTAATCGTATTTTGTATTGCCCAGTAAGGTAGTCCTCGAACACCAAATACCATACCACCTTTACCGCCATTCATATCTTCCATGATCTTATTGTTATCCATTGTTACAAAGTCCTTTGGAATAGCACCTTCTTTATATAAATCAGCCAATAACTGTAGGCCCTCTTTTACTTCCGGTTTCTCTCCATCCCAAACAATATTACCTGATTCATCTTTTGAATAGAAAATCATATAATCATACCATGTACAAGGCTGTACACCATACCCAGGGAAGAAACCATACAATCCGCCCCAGTCATGAAGCAAATTGCTTTGTCCGGAAAGTGCAAGTCCATAGGTATCATCTTTGCCATTCTGATCCGGATCATCCTTTGCAAATGCTATGGCTACATTTTTAAAATCCTCTATCGTTTTAGGGACAGGGAGTCCAAGATTGTCTAACCAGTCCTTTCTAATAAAGAGAGGAAAGGCATTATTGACTAAACTAGTAACATTAGCCGGAATAAATCTAACTTTTCCATCGTATGTAACACTCTGTAATGCTTCCGCTCCAGTTCCTTCCATAATGTATGGACGTAGTTC
>JAEWEO010000317.1 GCA_023389295.1 Bacillota bacterium | reverse complement strand
AAGAAGGAAGCAATTGGCCCTGGCTCTTCTACGATGAAACCTAAGGTTAGCTCCGGAACTCAAGGTGTCTCTACCGGCGTTCCAGAATACAAATTGACTTTAGTAATTGCTAAGAAAGTAAAAGAAGAATTAATTAGCAGAGGCTATGAAGTTATTATGATTCGCGAAAAGCACGATGTAAACCTCAGCAATAAGGAAAGAGCTGAGATTGCCAACAAGAGTGGAGCAGATATCTTCATCCGTATCCATGCAGATAGCGTAGATAATTCTACCGTACATGGCGCCAGCACTCTTTACCCATCAAAAAACAATCCTTACGTTGCTAATCTAAGTAAGGATAGTTACGCTCTCTCTAAAGCAATTGTAGATGAAATTTGTGATAGTACCGGAGCAAAAAATCGAGGAGCAATCGCTCGTGATGATATGAGCGGTATTAACTGGTGTACGATTCCAGTATCCATTATTGAAATGGGTTTTATGTCTAATAAAAAAGAAGACAAACTAATGCAGACAAAAGAATATCAAGATAAAATGGTACAGGGCATCTGCAACGGAATAGATAATTACTATAATTAAGGATATAATTTAATTTACAGTTTAAAAAGAATATTATTACTCTGTGTGAACATAATACCTCTTAACGGAGGTGATATGATGGATCCTAATTTTATGATGTCTCCATTTCAATCTACTATTGGATCGCAACCTTTTAGCGGCGGTTTATTTCTTGCCTCTATTTTTGCAAATGCACAAGAACAGGATGACTATCTTGCGTCCTTGGACTCAGATACAAGAGATTATGTTTTAAAGCATACGGATGATTTTAGAACAAAGGATGATATTATTGACTGTGTGAATCGTTTACATGGAAGAAGCTAGCTTAGCTATATGAAAGGCTTATTGAAAAACTTGGCTAAAAGTTTTACCTATCAAATAGGCAAAGATACTCTTAATTAACTGACAAGAATCAACCAATTAGGTTGACAAAAAGGAATGTTGTAACTCTTACGAATTACAACATTCCTTTTATATATTCTAAAATGTCAGCC
This sequence comes from Bacillota bacterium, assembly GCA_023389295.1. Taxonomy (GTDB): domain Bacteria; phylum Bacillota; class Clostridia; order Lachnospirales; family Lachnospiraceae; genus Mobilitalea. Next base: position 29,425 of record JAEWEO010000317.1, on the reverse strand, counting down.
TTTCAGACATTCTATAGATCATGTATTCAAAAATGTCAGTTTTAAAGGCATTTTTAAATCATGCATAAAATATGATATTACATCATACCCATTCCAGCACCGCCTGCAGGCATAACAGGTTCGTTGGATTTGATATTAGCTACAACAGATTCTGTAGTTAATAAAGTTGATGCAACACTAGTAGCATTTTGAAGAGCACTTCTAGCAACCTTAGTAGGATCAAGGATACCTGCTTTTACCATATCAACATATGTTTCTGCAAGAGCATCAAAACCAAATCCAGGTTCACTTTCTTTTACCTTACTAATTACTACAGAGCCTTCTAATCCAGCATTGTTAACGATGCAGTATAAAGGAGCTTCAAGTGCTTTCAGGATAATGTTTGCACCTGTCTTCTCATCGCCTTCCAATGTATTTGCTAGCTTAGCAACTTCCTTGGATGCATGAATATAAGCAGATCCACCACCTGCAATAATACCTTCTTCTACTGCTGCCTTGGTTGCTGCAAGAGCATCTTCCATACGAAGCTTATTTTCTTTCATTTCAGTTTCAGTAGCAGCACCAACTCTGATTACTGCAACACCACCTGCAAGTTTTGCAAGTCTTTCTTGCAATTTCTCTTTATCAAATTCAGATGTTGTCTCTTCAATCTGAGCTCTAATCTGAGAGATTCTAGCATTGATATCAGCTTTGTCACCTTCGCCATCAACGATAATGGTGTTTTCTTTCTGAACCTTAACGGATTTTGCACGTCCTAATTGCTCAATTGTAGCTTCCTTAAGATCAAGACCTAATTCATCAGAGATAACAGTACCACCGGTTAAAATAGCGATATCTTGAAGCATTGCTTTTCTTCTATCACCATATCCAGGAGCTTTCACAGCAACTACTGTAAAGGTTCCTCTTAATTTATTGATAACTAATGTTGTAAGAGCTTCGCCTTCAACATCTTCAGCAATGATTAATAATCTTGAACCGGTTTGAACTATTTGTTCTAAAAGAGGTAAAATCTCTTGAATGTTAGAGATCTTCTTGTCAGTAATAAGGATATAAGGATTGTCTAAATTAGCTTCCATCTTATCCATATCAGTACACATGTATGCGGATACATATCCACGGTCGAACTGCATACCTTCTACAAGGTCAAGTTCAGTTTTCATAGTCTTAGATTCTTCAATAGTGATAACGCCATCATTAGAAACTTTTTCCATAGCATCAGCTACTAATTGACCAACAGAATCATCACCAGCAGAAATAGCTGCAACTCTAGCGATTTGCTCTTTACCATTAATAGTAGAACTCATTTTTACAATAGCATCAACTGCACAATCTGTCGCCTTCTTCATACCTTTTCTTAAAATGATAGGGTTCGCACCAGCAGCTAAGTTTTTAATACCTTCTGAAATCATCGCTTGAGCGAGTACTGTTGCTGTTGTTGTACCATCACCTGCTACATCATTTGTTTTAGTAGCAACTTCTTTAACAAGCTGTGCACCCATATTTTCGAATGCATCTTCTAATTCAATTTCCTTAGCAATGGTAACACCATCGTTTGTAATCAAAGGTGCTCCAAAAGATTTATCAAGAACTACATTTCTTCCCTTCGGTCCTAAGGTAACCCTAACTGTATTCGCTAATTTATTAACACCAATTTCTAAAGCTGCTCTTGCATCAGAGCCGTATTTAATTTCCTTTGCCATAGTTAAATATCTCCTTTTTATTAGTCTTCTACTATTGCAACAATATCATTTTGCTTTACAATGATAAATTCATCATCGCCTAACTTAACTTCAGTTCCGGCATATTTTGAATAAATTACTTTATCGCCTACTTTTACTTGCATAACTACTTCTTTACCATCTACCATTCCACCGGGACCAACTGCAATTACCTCTGCTTGTTGCGGTTTTTCTTTTGCTTGACCAGGCAATACAATACCTGATTTTGTTGTCTCTTCAGCTACTAATTGCTTTAATACTACCTTATCTCCTAACGGTACTAATTTCATCTCATATTCCTCCTTCAATATAATTTGCATATAGGATGCCGACTTTGGGCATCGGATTCGGTTTTGAATTATTAGCACTCCATTTGGTCGAGTGCTAACCGTTGTTTATATATTAGTAAATTTGCCTTTAATATGCAACTTCATTTCTATTTAAATTACGTGGCAAATTTAATAATTTCTCCGTCTTACTCTTTATAGCTCTTTTTTTCTCATTTTATCTAAATTTACTTGTACTAAAAGTAGAAAGATAGAGTTCAAAATGTTCTAACTTTACAATACAAAATAAATTAGCAAGCTGTTTCACTTGCCATGAACAAGAAAAGTTATTACCTATTTGGCAATAACTTTTCAAATCCTTTTAACATACTACTTTAGTATATTCCATCTAAGGAATTATATACCACCGTAGTATAAATTCATCTAAAGTATACTATTTGTTTTTTGCATTGCTCTGGGTACTGCATCTTTCGCATTTTTCCATGGTTCATCGGCATATCGATAATCAAATTTATTAATAAACCACTCAAGGTCCTCGCTTACTCGCTTCATATGTTCTAAATAGAGCTTATTCAATTCTTTCACGAACTGATTCAACTCATCTCCCTTTAGATAAGTTGGAGCTGATTGATACAAAGTCTTATAATGGGTTGTGCAAAATCCCATGGAATTTTTGAATTTCTTACGAAACTCCTCATCTGTATGGTACAGGTGAAAAATAGTTGCAATATAACGATGAAAGGTTCCATCTATCTTGTCACACACAAAACAGCTCTGTTCCAGTTTCTCCAGATAATCCACAACTTCCGAGGTTTCTTCCTTCTTTTTAAATAACGAGGGAGAGGATAGCTTTACTCCTTTTGCAGAAAGCTTCTCAATATCTTTCACTACTTTGTCCATATGTGTTTTTAATATGAGTGCTAACCCCAGACGGTTCTGATTTTGGTATAATTGTTCCATATGCTTGTCACAAAATCCCAAGCGAGATGTTGCCTCACGTACATCATCTTCCATATAACTTGGTCCCATGGTATATTCAACTGCATTTACTTCCAATTTCTTTCTCATCGAACATATGGGGCATTCACCAGCTTCTTCAAAAGCTTCATTTACGGGAATTGTATATAGCTTTTCTTTCAATATGGATTCCTACCTTTAATTAGTCTTATTATCGCGAATTAATTCCTTAATATCTCTTGCTTTTTGCTTAATTCGCTCATTTGCTTCCTTTGAAATCAGAACTCTGGAAATCCATCTTCCAGCTTCGTCGTATCTGCCAATTCTTCGCGCTAATTCAGCCATAAGAAGCGTAATTGTAACTTCATCCATCCCACACATTGGGAATGTTTCCTTACTGAAAGCTTCGTCAAAGCCATCATAAGCTTTTACGATAAAATCATTTTCCTCTTTTAAGAGCTCTTCTTGTTGTTTTTTATAACTTGGGTCATCCTTTGATAGGCTATCCGATTTTCCCCTGATTACCCAAGCTGTCTTAAGACAGGTGTAAGCACGTTCTGAAGTCTTAGCCCTCTTCACAATGGAGTTAACTAATGCAAGCTTATGTCTTGCAATAGCATCATCGTAGTCATAAATGTTTTTATTCTCCTTCAAGCCCTTGAAGGAAGCAGAAATGCTCTTCTTGATTAAACCGGCCTGCGAGGAAGTTACATATTTAAAGAATCGGTTAAGTGCTGCAAATCCACAATGCGGACATACGATTGCATCATATTTTAAAGGATCCATGTTCTGATAAATTGGTCTTAAATCAGTATCCAGGTTCTGCAATTTCACTTTACCTGATTTAACTATCTTGGATTTGAATTCTTGGTCGCAAACCGGACAGGTGAAGGTTTTATCAAAGATATTCTCTTCTTCCGAAAAGACATCTTTCTCTGCTTCTGCTTTTCCCTTTGCACTTTCCCTCTCTTTTGTTTCATAAACATCCATCTCGGATAAATTACCAAGACCGAATGCCTCTAATCCTGAAAATAAATTAGCCAAATACTAATCCTCCATTTCTTCTATTATTGTCAGATATTATTCAGCTGCTAAGAGTATATAATTTATCTCTAGTAAGGCAACTATTATCCTTAAACAGTTTCATTTGTATCAATATAACTATTGCTCTTATACTGGTTTATAGGAGCTCTTCAATGAAACAATACGGTTAAATACCAGATTCTCAGCTGTTGAATCCTTGCTATCCAGACAGAAGAATCCCTGTCTTAAAAATTGGAAGCTGTCCGGAGCCTTTGCTCCTTCAATACTTGGTTCAATATAGCAGTTCTTTAAGATTGTGATGGAGTTTGGATTTAGATTTAAGCTTCCATCCTCATTATATACACCCTTAGTTTCATCAACAATGTTTTCATAAAGACGTACTTCTGCCCTCTTAGCAGTTTTAGCAGCCACCCAATGAATGGTTCCTTTTACCTTTCTTGCATTGAATCCGGAACCACTTCTTGTTTCAGGATCATAGGTACAATGAACTTCTGTCACATTGCCATCTGCATCGGTTACATAATCGGTACAGGTAACAAAATATGCATTCATTAATCTTACCTCGTTACCGGGGAACAAACGGAAATATTTCTTCGGAGGTTCTATCATAAAGTCCTCACGTTCAATATATAGCTCACGTCCAAAAGGAATACGGCGATTTCCCATTGCTTCATTCTCCTGATTGTTTGGTGCCTCCAGATATTCCATCTGATCCTCAGGATAATTTGTAATCACTAATTTGATAGGATCAAGAACTGCCATAATCCTTGGTCTCTTTAACTTTAAGTCCTCACGGATACAGTATTCTAGCATAGCGTAATCAACAGAGCTTTGGCTCTTTGATACACCACACAGTTCCATGAACATCTGAATCGATTCCGGTGTAAAGCCTCTTCTTCTTAGAGCACTAATAGAAACCAGTCTCGGATCATCCCATCCATCAACGATTCCATCTTCCACTAATTTTTTGATATATCGCTTGCCGGTTATTACATTCGTCAGATACATCTTAGCAAACTCTATCTGCTTCGGTGGATACTCATATTCTAATTCTCTTACTACCCAGTCGTAAAGAGGACGATGGTCCTCAAATTCCAAGGTACAAATGGAATGGGTAATCCCTTCGATCGCATCTTCGATAGGATGAGCAAAATCATACATCGGATAGATGCACCATTTATCTCCGGTATTATGATGAGAAATCTTTGCCACACGATAAATAACCGGGTCCCTCATATTAATATTAGGAGAGGTCATATCAATCTTTGCACGAAGTACTTTGGAACCATCTTCAAACTTACCTGCTTTCATATCTTCGAATAACTGTAAATTCTCTTCTATACTACGATCACGGTAAGGACTATTTTTGCCAGGCTCTGTAAGGGTACCACGATACTCTCTGATTTGCTCAGCAGTTAAATCGCAGACAAAGGCTTTTCCTTTTTTAATTAATTTAACAGCTGCCTCATACATTTGTTCGAAATAGTCAGATGCAAAAAACAGGCGGTCATCGAAATTACCACCTACCCACTTCACATCCTCTATAATAGAATCAACAAATTCTGTTTTTTCCTTGGTGGGGTTGGTATCATCAAAACGAAGATTGAATTTTCCACCATATTTCATTGCTAATCCATAATTTAATAGAATAGATTTTGCATGTCCGATATGCAAATATCCATTTGGCTCCGGTGGAAATCTGGTTACAACATTCTTTACCTTACCTTCTTCTAAATCCTTGTCAATGATTAGTTCAATAAAATTCTTGGAAACGATCTCTTTCTCAACCGCATCTTTATTGCTCTCTAATGCTTCATTATTCTCCATAAAGAACCTCCCGGTTATATATTATCTGAATTTCTTTTCATCCAATTTATTTTATATTCTTTCTATTATTTTCAAAATCCTACATTTCAAACATACCTGCATAAAAAAGAGTTTCGCAAGCGAAACTCTCGCATCGAGCGCGGCCGCTACAAATTACATTTCACGCGAGTACGACTCCTTTTATGAAGTGCTTTTTTATGATAGGAAATCAAATATCTTCATAGTTATAATAATAAAGTCATTCCTGTCATATTAATAAGGATTTTCGTCATATAAATACATATGTTATATAATACCACAGTTTATTTCAAGTTAAAAGTACAAAAAATTAAAATTACCGTCTCCTGCTACCTTGAAAACTTTGCTACCCTTAAGTCAGTTATTATACTTATCCTACTAAATTACATTAAATAGCCTGTTCTTTCATAATAAATAGGCTGTTTCCTCATATCAAGGGAACAGCCTATGTTTCACTTTCAAATTACTTTGTGCGATAGAAGATGTGGTCTCCTATAATCTTATAATCGGAATACTTATTCTTTATACTGCTTGCACTTCTCTTATTCTGGAAGCATAAGAAGTTACCAATATTATTCTTACCTTCTAGTGCATCCTTTGCAGCTTTGATGGCTCTGTTCATAGCGTTTTTCTGCGCTTCCTTATTTGCTCCGGTGTATTTACCGGTATCATAGATCTTTAACGCTTTATCTAAAGTGCTAAGTCCGGTTTTACTACTCTTAATCGTAACAGCAAATTGTACGGACCACTTTTTATCATAAATGACTTCTTTTATTGTATTTACGTGCCAATATACATCACTTTTTGCTCTGTTTAAAACTACATTGGCAACACCCAACATTCCATTATAGGATTGATTACCTGCTTCTGAATAAACCAAACAAGCTAACAATCTTAAATCTGCTTCTGAATATGTAGGCTTTTTCGTTTCTACTTCCTTAGTGTCTTTCGTTTGTTTATTCTCGGTTGTAGTTTTCTTCGTTGGTTTTGTTTTCTTTGTTTCTTCTTTATCAGCCTTTACCGGTTCTTCTACAACTTCTTCTACAACTTCTTCATCTTCTTCAACAACATCCTCAATAACAGGTTCTTCTACCACTACCTTTGTTTCATCATAATAGACATCTCCGTTTTCATCGATGTAATATCCATCTTCTAACGTTGTCTGACCGTCAGCATTTATATCTGTTGAAGAATTCTGTTCGTTACTTGTTTCACTCTGTGCAGCAGGGGCTTCTGTGATGTTAAGTTCAGAAGCATATACTTCTTTACTAGGAATAAACATCAGATATACCATTGCTGTAACTATAAAAAGGAATTTGATAAAGCCAAAATTCTTTTGAAGCTCGTTCATTGGTTTCATTGTTAATCTCCTTAAATTATTACATTTCTGGAAAATTAATTACGTTTTGTTAATAATTACTTAATAATTATAACACAAATAATTAAATAATCAACTATATTTTTTCTACAAGATTCCAGTATACTTTACACGAGCTTCAATTGGAGGAATTTCCTTGCTTATGTTTTACAATATTTTATAATATTCCATTAGTAAATTCGTATATTAAATTCATTTTTCAAAGAGTTTGTATATTCAAAAGGACAGTTTCACAGACATTTTATAAATCATGTATAAAAAAATGCTGGCATCTCTAATGAATTAGGATTACCAGCTCTTTTCTTATCTCATATTTAAATTATTACAAAATTGTGATATGTTCTTCTATTGTGCAATAAATTTAACTATGTTTCTTATTGCTTTGTTAACTCCGTATCTTTTCGATATTTAGCCAATACCAGATCCAACATACGACCATAGCTTTTTACTCCGTCCTCTTGATCGTTTGCCTTCAAATAAGTATCGTTGATTTTACTGGATACCGTACTAACTACTGTATCTTCATATTGTGCCCAATACTCTGAATTTGCTCGAATATCTTTCATTACACCTTCCGAATATAAATCCCGTATTTCAAAATATAAATCCGGATTCTGTGAATATAAGGCATTCCCCGCTGTGACCAACGCCAACATAGTACTACTATATTGCAATTCAATATTTTTCGAATTAATTCCTGCCAGATAAGCAAGATAATTAGCTTCATCTTCTCGCATAAAGCCCCTAAGATGCGCCAGTTCATGAAGCATAGTGGCGGGAATACTATAGTCCGGCACATCTACATTTACATTCGCTTCCAAAGTAAAAGGAAAAAAAATACCCGTTGTTTCAGTTGCCGACATAAGCTTCGATAACAAAATAGGCTTCGCCTTTCCATAGGAGCCACCTAAGATAGGATATTCCTCAGCCAACAAATCAAAGGCTTCATTCGCGATAGTAGCAAGTTCATAATGACTCATGGATAATTGAAATACACCTTCTTCATCCGTTTTCGATACTTGTTCTCTAATTTGATTTGCCTTTAATGCCAGGCTTTCTGTTAAAGAATATAGTTCTTCAACCGTTGAGTCTTGAATTACCAAATTGGAGTATTCCGTAAATGAATATCGATAATAATTTATTCCTGCTAACATAGTAAATAAAAAGAAGATAACACTCAGAAAACAAAAACTATTTAAAATACTCTTCCATAGCCTCTCTTTTCTATCTTCCTTGACCGCAATCATTAAAATAATAAAACGAAGTAAAACGATTAGTATAAATATTGGTAACGCTATGAGGAGTAACTCCCCTATTGAAAAGGGAAATAACCCGGTAATCAAAGAGATAATCTGCGATATCCATTTATAAATATGTTTTGCATATATCTCCTCAGCAAAAAAGCTGCTCTCTTTGGCCAGCAATATTAACAGAAGGGAGATTGGCGTTAATATTAATAAGTAAATACGTTTGTAATTGAATAACTTTTTCATTCCTAGGCCTCCCGCCTATGTGTTTTTCTGTAAATATCCACTATCAGTATCGTACCACAAAACGACACTTATCGCAATCAATTGCTAAGTGGAAATATTATGATTCATATCACTTAATTACTGAAAATGATCGTGCAAATTGGCGAAGCCAGATTACCAGGTGGCTTTTGATACCCTAATAATTTATCTAAACAAAAATTGAAAAAGATGAAATATCTTACATAAAAATAAACTACTAAAAGCCAATGGCTAATCGTAGTTTATTCTTACTTATTATGATTATGGTTGCTTTACTATTCGCATTTTAATAAGCAAGCTTATAAATGCTCACTTTGCTTACGCGCAAATTAGAACTTAGGAACTACAGCACCCTCGTAAGTATCATTGATATACTGCTTTACAGTATCACTTTGTAACGCTTTGATTAGCGCTTGAATGTCCTTTCTGTCCTCATTGCCTGTCTTAACTGCAATGATATTGCCATAGGTTTCAGCTGCTATTGAATCCTTTCCTTCAAAAGCAATAGCGTCAGTTGCAACATTCAAACCAGCATCAAGAGCATAATTACCATTGATAACTGCCATATCAACATCTTCTAAGGATCTAGCGATCTGAGCTGCTTCAATTTCTACAATTTCCAAATTCTTCGGATTATCTACAATATCTTTCTTTGTAGCGCTAAGACCAGCATCTTCCTTTAAGGTGAACAATCCCTGTGCTTCTAATAATAATAGGGCTCTCGCTTCATTACTGGTGTCATTAGGTACAGCTATCTTAGCTCCGTCTGCCAAAGCATCGAAGGAAGCGGTTTTACCGGCATATACTCCGAAGGGCTCATAGTGAATAATAGCAGCTGAAGCAAGATCTGTTTTATTATTCACATTAAAATCGTCCAAATAAGGCTTATGCTGGAAATAGTTAGCATCCAAATCACCACTCTCTAATGCTAGGTTTGGCTGAACATAATCGGTATAGATTCGAATATCTAATTCGTATCCTGCTTCTTTTAAAATTGGTCTAGCCTGCTCTAAAATCTCAGCATGCGGGGTAGAACTTGCTCCTACAACGAGTATCTTATCTTCTCCTGATTTTTTACCACAGCCGGTAAGAGTTGCTCCTACTAAAATAAGTACTAATAAAACTGCGATTGATTTCTTCATAATGTATTCCTCCCTTTATAATGTTTATATTCTTTTATCTGTACGTTTCATCCACTTAGAGCCTAGCTCCTGAATGATCTGTACAATTAAAACTAAAATCACTACGGTAACTAACATCGTCCCCGATTCATATCGGTAATAGCCATAACGTATGGCAATATCACCAAGTCCGCCACCTCCGACAAAGCCGGACATTGCGGAGTAGCTTAAAATAGTAGTGACTGCAATTGCACCACCTATGATTAAGGAAGGTTTTGCTTCCGGTATCAAAACTTTAAAAATTATCTGAAATGGGGTCGCCCCCATACTCTGGGCTGCCTCGATCACTCCTTTATCCACTTCTTTGAGTGAGGATTCCACCAATCTTGCAATATAAGGTGCGGAAGCGATAATTAACGGAACAACAACAGCTGTTGCGCCTAATGTGGTCCCAATAATCCACCTTGTAAATGGCATAACGGTAATAAGTAGAATTACAAAAGGTACGGAACGGACTATATTTACAATGACTCCGATCACTTTATTTAATGCTACGAAGGGGGCAATTCCATCCTTATCGGTTACTACGAGTAGAACCCCCAATGGTAAGCCGATTACATAAGCGATTAAGGAAGAGAATAATGTCATATACAGAGTTTCTAAAATACCAATTCCTATCATATTAACATAACTGATTACTTCTTCACTCCACATATTAATTCACCTCCTCATAAGGTATTTGGTTCATATCTAAATAATTCATAATACGATTTCGTCCTGTATCATCATTTGGTAATTGGATAACCATTTGTCCGAAGGCCTTGCCATCAATATCCTTGGTATCTGCAAATAAGATATTAACAGGAGTCTTACATTCCAGTACCATATTCGCAATGACCGGTTCAAAAGAGGTTCTGCCATCAAAAATGATACGGCATTTATGTTCTCCTACAAAGTTGTCAATATGTCCTTCTCCTGACAGTACTAGCTGTTTTGCAATTTTTGATTTAGGACGAACAAATACTTCCTTTACTTCTCCGATTTCAGCAATATGACTTTGATCAATAATAGCCACACGGTGGCAAATCTCTTCGATTACACTCATCTCATGCGTTATGACAATAACTGTAATCCCAAGCTTTTGATTGATTTCTTTTAGTAAATTGAGGATGGATCTGGTCGTTGTCGGATCAAGAGCACTGGTCGCTTCGTCACAAAGAAGAACCTTTGGATTTGTCGCAAGAGCTCTCGCAATTGCTACTCTTTGTTTTTGTCCTCCGGATAGTTGCGCCGGATAAGCTTTTGCCTTATCTGATAATCCTACAATCTCCAGGAGCTCAGTAGCTCTTTTCTTGGCATCTTTCTTAGGTACCCCTGCCAGTTCCAAAGGGAAGCAAATATTTTGCAAAGCAGTTCTTTGCATCAACAGGTTAAATTGTTGAAAAATCATCCCCATGGACTGTCTTGCTTTTAAAAGCTCCGATTCACTTAATGCCCCTAGATCCATACCGTCAAAAATAACAGCACCCGAAGTTGGTCGTTCTAAAAAGTTAATACATCGTACCAACGTACTTTTTCCAGCACCGCTTAGACCAATAATACCAAATATCTCTCCTTGGCGAATGGTAAGATTAATATCCTCTAATGCAGTTACTGTATTGTCCTTGCTTTGAAAAATTTTCCCCAATCCCACTAGTTGAACGATAGGATTTTCTATCATGGTTTTACACCTCCGTATAATAATTACCTTTAGGTAATTGCAAACTTCCGCTTCGGAATAATATCTATGTGTATACAACGCCCAAAGTTTAAAAATCTTCTCAATCACCTAATAATTACCACAGTAAAATATGTTCGCTGCTTTTATGCTCTGATGTTTTATCAGTTCAGCTTTATACAGCGCAACGAAGAACAAAAAAACAGGATAGCTGATAAGCTTCCTGTTAAGTGTTTCATTATTCAAAGTAGAGGAATATGCCTCTTCTTGTGCATCATGAAAACATCACATTCACTTATCATGTAAATATGTAAACCGGCATGCTGCACATACCACACATATTAAAGCACATAGCGTTGAATGATGTTCTCATTATTCCCCTCCTAATTAATTCCTATCAAATTGATATAAATGAATGGGTTTAGTATACTCTATGACTTCTGTCTTGTCAATTACTTTATTTTAAATTATATTAAAATTTTTATTTAATTTTTATTTATTTTTATTCATAATATGTTTATATTATCAGCTTACATTATATTATTATTCACGACACCATTCATAATATGCATTATGATTTCCTGATCTCATTTTGATCATAACGCTTCAAAGGACTAAGTTTTTCATCAAAAACCATATAGATTGCAGCCATGATCTCGGCACGACGTTTTGTCTTTTCCTCTTTTGGTAGGTCTATTATAACATCCTCCAGAACATGTGGCCCGAACTTAAATTTCCCTACCACAGCTCCATGAAATTCTCCATCTATCAACAAATAATAAAGTGTGTCATAATCTGAAGTATAAGGTTTCTTTAATTGCTCTACATAGGCTCTCACAAGAAAATCATTTCTTCCAAGCAAGATCACCTGAGGTTTTACTTGCTCAAAAGAATGTTCTTGCAAATATTCCCTATCTTCCATTAATAGAAACCCCTTACGACCCTCTATCACAACTTCTAATATGACACCTTCCTTTACTAGTTCCTCCACAACTTCCTTAATGAGCTTTATGGGAAGTCTATAAAAAGATCTTAACATTTCCACATCAAAAAATACTAGTAGTCTTCCAACTCGAGATATTACTCGCTTAAGAGCCTCTTTTTTTGAATAGCGGTTTGGATTAATTTCAGGGAACTCATTTTCAAATAGATACCATCCTCTATCACGGTCGTTATCCAATTGATCCTCATAGACAAGAAAGGCTTCCTGCAATTTGTGAAGTTCCGGGGTTATCTGCTTTACCAAAAGGCCCGTCAATTCCTTCATTAATTGAATATTCATAGGGCCTTCCCTCTCCAGCAAATTCATTAGCTCTAGTGCAATATTGGAATATTCTGAAAGTTCCTTCTTATAAAGACAGGCAAACAGTTCCAAATCTTCTTTTGCCACATACGCAATATTGCCACCTGCAAATCGTCCCTTCAAAAGATCTCTCTTAGCACGTCTTCTTGAGTTGTAATCATAATCGTCAAAATCAGAATGTGCCGGCAAGGTGGGGGGATCTCCCGGCTCCGTCCAATACTTGGTGGGCACCGGAGACATATCCTGAAACAACCGATCATAATTACGTTTGCCAACCGGAGTGGTTAGATATTGCCGTTCCATTCTAAGAGCTATTATATTTGACCATGTAGACATTTCTTTTTCTCCTTTCGGATAATATGAGCTATTTTCTTTATAACTACCTCTATTTACAGTTTTTATCTTTGCAATTTCTTTCAAATCATCTCTATATTTTTCTATCTATATAATTTGCTGCTTTATATTTTTCTGTCTTTATATTTTTCTATCTTTAATATGATCCGACTCTGTCACTTTGCCAATCATGATATCCGCTTCCGGTTGATGTAGCAGATAATTCTTCTGGATGGAAGCATCACTATGGTTCGCATAGCAATAGACACATCCGTGCTTGCAAGTGTTATAAATACCCACATCAATACTTTGAACACATCCGCATCCCAGACGTTGGTTCTTATCCTTTTTTACTATTAGTCTTTTGCCACTTATTCTTTCAATTAAATCCTTATCAATACAGGCTGATGCATGTACACCTTCCCCAGAAAGATCAAGCTTCTCACAACAAGCACTTAGTTTTATATGATAATTCCTACCGATCGTCACAAATTCAGCTGCAACTTCACGCATTTCTTCCTCTGTAATATTTCGTAATATTGTTTCCTTCACGGATTTATTTAGTTTCTGATAAATATCTACGAAGCTGATAATACACTGCTCTGTAGCACCTGATAGCTGTTTGCACAGTTTTTCAAATTCATTTCTATGATAGGCAATGGAATAACGGTCATTGATTAATATCGGATCATATCGCCAAATCACCCGCCCCTTACCAATGCGAGCCGAAAGTTCTTGAAAAGTTTTAATAATTTCACCTTTCCCACGAAGATTACGTTCTATATTTTTGTCATAGGGTGTTAAAGTATATTGAAAATAATATGGATATCCCATCTGATCCAATTGGAGTAACTTGTCCATCATATTAACCGGATCTTTCGTCCAAAACACAATACAATCTATGGTTTCAGGAGTTAAAGCAACCCTACTCATTTGAGATGGATTCATAGGGTTTTTAATAATTACACAACCCGACTTCAAGCGGTTCATAAACCACTCCGAATAATAGCTTGGTATATCTGTTCGCCTTGATACGGAAAGTATCATCCTTAACCTCTCATTTCTTGATAAAGTTAAATGCAATTTTTTAAGCTTCTTGAGATGTTATCATCCCTATCTTATCATCTTCCTATATTTCTAATCTCAATGGATTATCTTCTTCTAATAACGCCTGATTCTATAATATTCTCGCTCTAAATATCTGATTTAACTATTCTATCAGAATAACAGATATTTCTCAATCATATTTGGTTTTTTCTTCCTGTTTATCTGCAGATTTGATCTTTGTGTCTATTCAAAAATTATCAGCTTCGCAAACATCTTATGTATCATGTATAATAAAAAAAGGATGCTTGTTCCTTTCAAGATAATCAACAAAAAACACGATTGAATAATTCAACCGTGTTACATTTTAATATATAATCGAGGTGACAGGATTTGAACCTGCGGCCTCTACGTCCCTAACGTAGCGCTCTAGCCAAGCTGAGCCACACCTCGATGTTTTTGTATTTCATGAATATTAATTATTCAAAAACACAAAGCTGTTGAGGGGAGTCGGACCCCCGACCTCTTCATTACCAATGAAGTGCTCTACCACTGAGCTACAACAGCAAATATGAATCGTAACAAACATATTGTGCCTATTACCAATCATTTAGTGATTTATGTTTTGTAAGTAAGTATGTCAACACTACCTGAATTGATGTCTTCATCGGATCTCATCATACTAAAGTTTTCTAAATAACTTTAAGTACCTGATTGAGTTTTGTTTTGATTCTTGTCAATGCATTATCGATTGTCTTAGGTTCTTTATTCAAAACTTCTGCAATCTGTTTATACTTTAAATCCTGCATGTACAAATTCAACACTTGTTTCTCTAGGTCGCTCAGACGCCTTACAAGTTCATATTCTATCATACTAGTATTCTCTTTGTCAATAACTAATTCTTCAGGATTTGAAAGATTTTTTTGGTGAATTATGTCAACCAAATTTTCCTTATCTTCCGAATCACTATTTTCCCCATAGACAGGTGTATATAAAGATATGTAAGTATTGAGGGGAATGTTCTTTTTTCTGTTCGAAGCCTTGATCGCACTATATATTTGTCGTGAAACACACAGGTCTGCAAAGTTAAAAAAGGAGCTGTCTTTATCCGGACGATAATCTCGAATTGCTTTATATAACCCAATCATTCCTTCCTGAATAAGGTCATCCTTATCACCGCCAATTAAAAAAAGTGCCTTTGCTTTACTACGCACTAAATACTTGTATTTTTCCATAAGATAATCTATCGCAGGTTGATCACCTGCTTGGATTCTCTTCACTATTTCTTCGTCTGAAAATACATCATATTTTGCAACTGGTTTCATTCTAACCTCCATGATACCATTAACACTCCATCTTTCCTATTTCTTCGCATATCTCTATTCCCAAATGTTAACTTTTACCTTCCTTCGGATAACATATGGTAAATATGTCTCCGAGGAAAGTAAGTTTTATTCATACTTCGCATACCTTTTATGAATTATGTGTTTAACAACCTAAGACATATTTCCATCGTCTTGGTTCGTCTTAGTTTTTTAGTTTAATCTTTGCCGAACTATTTCATAAGCCATAATTCCCATAGCAACGGAAGCATTGAGAGAATCCACTTTACCAAACATCGGTATCTTCGCTGTAAAGTCACATTTTTCTTTAACCAAGCGGCCTACCCCTTCTCCTTCACTTCCAATGACTAAACCGATAGGACCTTTTAGGTCAAGCTTATACATTAATTCGCCGTCCATATCGCCACAGACAAACCATAAGCCTTTTTCCTTAAGTTCATCAATCGTAACGGAAAGATTCGTCACCTTAGCTACTGGTAGATAATTCAAAGCTCCGGCTGATACCTTAGCAACAGTCGCTGTTAAGCCAACTGCACGTCTCTTAGGAATAATAACACCGTGTGCACCTGCCTGATGAGCAGTACGTATAATGGCACCAAGATTATGAGGATCCTCAATACTGTCTAGTAAGATAATAAAAGGTGGTTCATTTTTCTCCTGTGCAGCCTGTAGAATATCCTCTACTTCCGCATATTCATACGCTGCTGCATATGCAATAACTCCTTGGTGTTTCTCTGTCTCGGACATTTGATCCAAACGTTCTTTTTTTACATACGTAACGATACAATCCGTCTTTTTCGCCTCTCTAACAATGGATTTAACCGGACCATCCTGACATCCGTCCAACACAAATAAACGGTCTATGGTCTTACCGGAGCGAAAAGCCTCCATTACAGCATTACGTCCTTCAATCGTAAATTCTTCATATCTCATGAAAATACCAAACCTTTCTACTACCTCTTAATTTAATCTATTCTTTTTTGTATATGAGCTATTCAATGATCATTTTGTTTTCAGAAACTTACACACGATACATCTCATCGTAATATTTCTGGTAATCTCCCTTTGTTATACGTTCCATCCAATCCATATGCTCCAGATACCATGCAATGGTTAGTTTAATACCCTTATGAAAAGGCGTCTCAGGCTCCCAACCCAAATCATTTTTAATTTTATCAGGAGCGATTGCATAGCGAAAATCGTGACCCTTACGATCTTCTACATAAGTAATTAAATCGTGGCTAATATTATTTCTTCTTTCATCCTCTTTTGGAAGAATCTCTAATAAGGTATCAATGATTGTTGTAACAATCTCGATGTTTCTTTTCTCGTTATGTCCACCAACATTGTACACTTCACCAACCCTACCCTGCTCAGCTACCATATCAATCGCCTTCGCATGATCATCGACATAGAGCCAGTCTCTAACATTCCTTCCGGTACCGTATATGGGAAGTTTTTTGCCGCTTAAGGCATTATTTATCATCAGAGGAATTAACTTCTCCGGGAACTGATACGGTCCGTAATTATTACTGCATCTTGTAATATTGGCAGGGAAATGGAACGTATCAACATAGGATTTAACAATAAAATCCGCTGAAGCTTTGCTTGCAGAATACGGACTATGAGGATCTAAAGGTGTCGTCTCATAGAAATACCCTTCCTCATCCTCAAGGGCACCATAAACTTCATCTGTGGACACTTGCACATACTTTTTGCCGGGAAGATATCCATCCGGAGTTTCCCAAGCCATTTTTGCTGCATTAATTAAATTAAGTGTTCCTAATACATTGGTATTTACAAATTCCTCCGGATTACGAATACTTCGATCTACATGACTTTCAGCTGCAAAATGAATTACTCTATCGATATCGTAGGTTTCAAATACTTTAATTAATGCTTCTTTATCACAAATATCGAGTTTGAGGAATTCATAATTATCATAATTCTCCACTTCTTTTAAATTCTCCAGATTGCCGGCATAAGTAAGGGAATCAAGATTAATAATACGAATATCCTTATTATATTTTTTAAATAAGTATAAAATAAAATTAGATCCAATAAACCCTGCACCACCGGTTACAAGATATGTTCTCATATATTTATCCTCACCTTTATCAATTTAATTTTTACAATGAAATGATATTACAAATCAAGTGATATCTATTTCATCTGTTCCAAATACTCTCTTAAAGCCTCCTGCCACTCCTTCATGGTATATCCATGTCTTTCCCGAAGTGCCTGATTATCAAGAACGGAATACTTTGGCCTTTTCGCCGGAGTCGGATATTCCTTAGTGGTAATTGGCAAAACCTCAGTTTCCATCTTCAACTCTTTGAAAATGGTAGTTGCAAATTCATACCAACTAGTACTTCCCTCACAGGTTGCATGATAAATTCCGTAGTTTTCAGTCTCCATTAAAAGCACAATAACCCTAGCCAGTTCAAGAGCACTAGTTGGAGTGCCAAACTGATCAGCTACGACCCGAATGGGATTACCGCTATCTGCTAGACGAAGCATTGTCTTAACAAAGTTCTTACCCTCTCCATAAATCCATGCAGTACGAAGTATAAAATAACGACTACAATTAGATTCTACAAAATTATCCCCTAATTGTTTCGTTCTACCATAGGCACTAGCCGGATTAGGAGTAGAAGCTTCTGTATAAGGCTCATTAGCCATTCCATCAAATACATAATCTGTGGAAATATGAATTAGTTTTGCCCCTATTACTTCTGCTGCCTGTGCCAAATACTTTGGTCCAAGGGCATTAATGTTATAGGCCCTCTCCTCTTCACTTTCACATAAATCAACCGCTGTCATAGCTGCACAGTTAATGATAATCTCCGGTTTTATTTGTTCCACATAATTTTCAACTGCTTCTTTATCTGAGATGTCTAATACCGGTAACTCCTTCCCTATGCCTGTTCTTAGACCGGTACGATATAGTTCATATTTCGTACTATCTTGTAATAAAGAATAGAGAGCCAACCCAAGTTGGCCCGAAGCTCCTGTAATCCAAATTCGTTTCATATTTACCTCCATTTGTACGCAATTTTTCAGCGTTTTCTCCTTATGTATTTTTTCATAAGAAGTAGAAGTGTAATAAATTAAGAAAATGAAAAACCACTTTCTTTTAAGGTAGGTAATTTTGCATCCTTTTCGGAAATAAGAGGTTTGAGGTTATCATCAATGGGCCACTCAATCTGAATATCGGGATCATTCCAAAGAACTCCACCCTCATCCTCCGGATGATAATAATCCGTACATTTATAGCTAAATACAGCTGTATCCGAAAGCACTAGAAAACCATGGGCAAACCCTTTTGGAACGTAGAACATTTTCTTATTCTCTTCGGAAAGAATTACGCCTTGATATTTGCCATAAGTAGGGGAGCCCTTGCGCAGGTCTACTGCAACATCATAGACTGTTCCCATAATGACACGAACAAGTTTGCCTTGAGGATGTTCCTTCTGAAAATGAAGTCCTCTCAAAACACCTTTATGCGATAGGGACTGATTGTCCTGAACAAATTCCATCGTAAGCCCTGCTGCCTTAAATTTCTCATATTGATAAGTCTCCACAAAGTAACCACGTGCATCGCCAAACACTTGAGGTTCAATCACGTAAAGCCCCTCAATATCACATGGTTGAAATAAAAAGTTTCCCATATAAAGTCTCCTTATAGTCCATCCGCTATATCAAATAAATATTTACCATAATCCGTTGTCTTCATCTTCCCTGCCAGATGAAGCAGCTGCTCTCTGCCTATAAAACCTTGTTTAAACGCAATCTCTTCAAGACATGAAACATAAAGTCCTTGTCTTTTCTGTATGGAGGCCACAAAATTTGATGCATCCAAAAGAGAATCATGGTTGCCGGTATCCAGCCACGCCATTCCTCGTCCCATAAGCTCTACTTTTAACGCACCCTTTTTGAGATATTGATTGTTAACCTCTGTAATCTCCAATTCGCCACGCGCGGAAGGCTTGATATTTTTAGCGATCTCAATTACTTCATTATCATAGAAATAGAGGCCGGGTACAGCATAATTGGATTTTGGTACTTTGGGCTTCTCTTCTATATCCGTAACGGTTCCATTTTCATCAAAGGACACCACACCATAAGCGGTGGGATTCTTCACGTAATAGCCAAAAATAGTAGCACCCTCTTCACGTTCTGCTGCATTTTTTAGCATACCGCTAAAGCCTCTTCCATAGAAGATATTATCGCCCAGTACTAAAGCCACCCTGTCTGTCCCGATGAATTCTTCACCGATAAGGAACGCTTGTGCCAGACCCTTTGGCTCTTCCTGAATTTTATATTCTATGTGTAATCCCAGATGACTCCCATCACCAAATAATTCTTGAAAAACTACGATATCTCGTGGTGTAGATATGATTAAAACATCCTTGATTCCCGCTAACATAAGTACTGACATCGGATAATAAATCATTGGTTTATCATAAACCGGCAAGATTTGCTTCGATATTGCCAGCGTCACCGGATATAGTCTTGTCCCAAGACCTCCCGCAAGAATAATTCCCTTCATTTTAACCTCCTAAAAAGCCCTTTGGCATTAGATATTCTATGATCAATTCAAAGATAATCTTTCTATTATGTTTCTTATAGTATAATCAATTCAAAATCAAATTACAACTATTTCTCATTTTGCGTCACGTAAAATAGGATTGAGACATATCACACAGCTGATTTGTCTCAATCCCCCTATAAAGTTCTCTGCATATAATTAACTTATCATTCCTCCGAGCATACCACTCAAACCACAGATAATAAATACGGTTAAAAAACTTCCTAGCGGTAATGCTGTAGCGCTGTTTAATGCCAACGACACCAGTAAAAGTATGATAAAATAAATTACTCCCATCACAAGTCCCCATATGAACTTCTTTTGTTCTATCTTCTTCCCAACAAAAAAGCCTCCCACAAAAGCGGAAATAATATAACACAAATTAATTCCACCACTAATTACTGCACTAGGTAACTCCAGTTTCAGCATTAAGAAGGAAAGCAGCATCAGTAAAAATGCTGTTATAATATAGGATAGCAGCAACCCTTTTAATAAGGAAAATATCTTAGTATTCTGTTGCAATATCTTATCCACATTGCACCTCCCGGTCACTTATACTAGAAGTATATTAGCCGGATCCTTAATTTATTCGTGATTTAGACAGGTATGTTTATTCCGGTTCCAAACCTTCCTCGGAATATTTGCAACCAGCATTCCACAACATCCACTCCTCATATCCTACGGAATACACTCCCTCAATTTGCTCTCTCAGCTCTTCCTCACCGTACTCCATATAGTTATCAATCCAGCTTGCAGTAAAATCCTGAAGCCACGGCCTTACAATTGCCCGGTGTTCATCTTCCGGTAGCTGATCCAGTTTTTCCTTGGAAGCCGTTAACACCTTACTAATTATATTATAAGGTTCAAGATCCGGATGTTCTATCCCATAGTTCCCCGCTCCAAAATGAGAGGGGTAAATCATCGGGCAAATATAGTCTAAGTATTTTGCCATCTCTACATAATTCTGTCCTACAAGACCTGCATCAATAGCGCTACTAATAATCGCTCCATATACATCCGCTGATACATAGACTCCAAAAGGCTTGATTCTTTCATATGCATATTTCGTAAACTCTGTAATGATTTCCTCTTTACTCTTGTCCTTTGCTTCTTCACCAAAATCTGCATCCGAAATTCCCTTTCCGGTAGAAAAACGGATGTAATCAAATTGTATCTCATCAAAGCCCACCTTTGCGGCTTCTGAAGCAATTTCAACTAGGTAATCCCAAACTTTTGTATTATACGGATTTACCCATCCTTCTCCATTATTATCCCGGTAAATAGAACCGTCAGAGTTTTTAATTGCAAGCTCCTGCTTTTGCTCTGCAAGGTAGGGATCCTTAAAGGCGACTATTCTGGCAATTAAATAAATGTTTTTCTCCTTAAGATTGTTGATTAACTCTTCCATATTCGGTATGGTATTCGAAATAGCTCCAATTTCCTTTACCATATTGCTATCCATCGAATAGGTAATTCTACCTTGGTCATCCTTAACATCAATTACCATAGCATTCAGCTCCGTCTTCTCAGCCAGATCTATTAAAGAATGAAGTAAATCTCCATTTCCTGCTATCGGAGCGGTAACATAAATACCCTTCACCTTGGTAGGCACCTGGTCATCTATTTTATGAATTGGGGTACCAAGTACTTCTTGAACACTCCCTGTAGGGGTGGGCATGGTTGTAGGATAAGTAGAAGGAGATAATTCATGTTGCGTCTGCTGGTTTGATGGTTGATCACCTTGTGCGATTTCATTTTCTGCCAATAAATCCTCTTCTTTGGAACTATCAATATCTTTTCCTTTGCTATCCTTCTTAAGAAATATTTGCGATCTCACTCCTAGATAGGTAACAGTTCCAAATCCAAAAACCAATAATATAATAATAAGAATAATTACTGACTTTTTATGCCCCCTTTTTCTCATCCCTTTGAAGGAGCGTCTATAGTCTATATACATATCTCTCTTTTTTCTCATTTTAACCTATCCATCTTTCTGAATCTTACTTCTGTTCCATATATTATTTCGTTCTTTATTTTCTAAATTACGAATATTGTTTTATCTGTCATATAAAGATACAACCTTAATATATAGACTTCCAAATTCTGTTGTTTTTTATGCAATATGGATGAACAATTCTATGTAGTATGAAATCTTACTTTCAAAAATTGAAGATACCTAGTCTCATTAAGCAACTTTCACAACTACTTTACAATATCATTTCCTTTATATGATGTTTTTTTTATTAATTTCCTTTTATTATTAGTAATATCGTTTAAATATGCAACTTATTTTTGGTTATAGTTAAGTCCATTTATGATTGACATGAACAAATTATAAGATATATAATGTTTTTGTAAAATAATCACGATTCGTAGAGGTAAATCCCAAATGAAATTTAATGTACGTTTAAAACAGTTAAGGCAAAAAAACAAATTAACACAGGGTGAATTAGCCGACATCCTTGGTTTGAAACCAACTGCAATTTCCAACTATGAGTCAGAGAGAAACGAGCCCTCATTTGATAAGCTTCTTGCCTTATCTAAGTACTTTGATGTTTCGTGTGATTATTTGCTTGGTGTTACTGATTCTTATCTTCCTGTTGGCGGGGAGGTATTAGATAGGGATATCGTAGAATTTTTCGATCTATATAAGCAGTTGTCTCCCGAACACGTCACCGACATTAAAAAATTCGCCAAGTACTTGTTGTATAAACAAGACCGTCTTTGATGCTTTTATCATTTAAAATTGTTTCACTAATACATATAAAAATACTCCTCCCTATAAGACATCACCATAGCAATGCTGTTGTCTATAAGGAGGAGTACATTTTTTACCTAATTCATTATGATTCATTATTTTGTTGTATTAAGCGTTTGCTCCACAACATTTCTTATATTTCTTACCGCTTCCGCAAGGGCAAGGATCATTTCTTCCGATTTTCTTTTCTTTTACGATAGTACCGGAATTCTTCTGTTCACGATATAATTCTTTTCTGCGTTCCGGTGTTAAAAGAGCGTCCCACTCTTCTAATTCATAGAGCCAATCAGCTTGCGCTCCTACCATATTATAATATAACTTCTCTTTATCATAAGCTAAGCTAACCTTAGTGTCCGCTTCCATCTCTTGGATGGGATTAGGTGTTACCAAACTATCATTGATACCATCTAAAAAGCCAACCATTATGCTTAATTCAACTTTAAATTCCTCTGCTAAAGAAGCAACGGTTCCTTCGTATACTTTCTCGGGATTTGCTAATAGTACTTTATAGATTTCTTGTTCCTGGTTAAAGTAATCAGCCCAGAATAACTGGCTGGCGCGATCATTCATATCTTTACTATATGCATAATCTCTCCACTCTTGTAATAAACTCATAGTTTCATCCTTCCTCGTACTTTTGATCTACGTAAGCTATTCGGTAGCTTATATGCTTTACATCTTGACCCGCCAGGAAATCACCTAGCTTTGTCCTCGGTACGATTATAACATGGATTAATTACAATTTCTACGTTGAAAATATTTTTATTTAATGTATAAATATTGAAAAAGTGTATCATAATAGTAATATCCTAATGTGGAACAAAGAAGTTCCGTTATAAGGATGTAAATGCGTATGCTCTTTCATAATTGGATTCCCCCTCCAATTATGATTACCAAAGAGAAGTTAAATACTTATCCTCCCCTTTTTAGTGAATAGCCTGCCACAAAGACGTGGCAGGCTATTTGCTTATAGCTGAAATAGGCTTATTTACTAGGTTTTAAGAATTCCATGTAGTTGATTATATCAAAAATTTATTGCAGATAAGTGTTTGTTTTCCACCCAGTTTCTAGTACCTGCAAAAGCGAATCTTCTAGACTCTCTTTTAAATAAAGTTGTTTCAACATCAGCATGCTAAACTATCCTTGTATATATTTTTTGCTGTATTTCTGTTCCTTATTTTTTAACGCACTATACTTTACATTTACCTAAAATCATGATATAGTAAATATAAGAAAAGGAGTAACCGACCACAAGGTGGTTAGCCTCCTAATTACAGTTTAGTAACTGCCCTCAGGTGTCCGGCTAAGACAAGGGGCAGTTATTTTTTATGCTTATTATTCCTATTATTTAAATAGGTAAGCAGCGCAATGCTTGCTACATTATGATTACCAACTTAATTTTTTTTGCACTTATCACAAAAGATATTTACAACGACACAACTTACTTCGTCCTTGTGTTCCTCTTTACAACCGTCTTCTTTATATTTAGATTCTTTTTTATCATCATCACAGAAGACATTTATAATAACACAACTTTTTTCTTCCTTGCGTTCATTTTCTTTTCTGTGGTCTTCTCTACAATCGTCATCTTTTGGCTTGTTTTCTTTTTTCTTATCATCACAAAAGATATTTACAACAACACAGCTTTCGTCTTTACGTTCTTTTTTTTCATCTTTGTAATAATCTTTGCAATTATCTTTGTCGTTATACGAATTATACATATACATAATTAGCCCTCCTATTTTTAGACTACACTACACTATATGTATAATTCGACAAATTGTTACGATTTTTTCGGATATCACCTTGGTCCTTACTCTTGATAACTCAAAGATTAGTTATTAATAGCCCCTTTTTAATTGTTATTTTTACACCATCTTACTTATAATTCCTAGGGCAGGACGGATAGCTTGTACCGCTATATTGCCATTCATGATCTATGCTCATCTGTGCATCACTAATTAGAAAGTAATCATATCTTATGGCATCTTCAGACCATGTAGGATCATCCCAAGTTGTATCGACATGATAATAAGTTCCATCTAGTTTTACAATATTCCAAGCATGACCGTCAGAAGTTGCACCATTATTTGCAAATCCAACGACAAAATGATTTTCAATTCCAGCAATTGTCATTAAGAGCCCAAAGGCCTTTGTATATCCCTCGCATACAGCTGTACCATACAAGAATACCCCACTCTCACGGAAGGAGCTGCTTGGTACTGTTCCCTCAACATAGTTAACATAGTCATAAGCGGTATTTCTAACCACCCAATCATGAGCACCTTTGATAATTTCATAGTTATTTGCTGTTTTTGCCTTAATATTACTTATGACAGAGATAGCCTTTTGTAAGATGGAATACTCCTCCATTCCTAGTATATCTTGTGCTCCGTATAAATAGCACCCGCCTAAGCTTTCGAACTTTGTACCATGAAATACATTTTCGACCTGGAACGTACGAGCTCTGTTTACTTCCGCTCGAACTGTAGTTAAGTTGTAGCAATCATAAAATGCAGCGTCTTCTATCGTAACGGTAGAAGCAGGGATATAGATTTCCTCTAGCCTCTCAAAATTTTGAAATGCCCCATTACAGATTCTCGTTGTGTTTTTTAAGGTTACCTTTCTCAAATTATCGGATATGTATTTGAGAAAATGACGTGAATCTATCTGATCAACATTTAAGTAAAGTTCCTCTAAATTACTTTCCATGGACTCATTCCCTAGTCCATAGAAAAAGTTTTGCTTCGCATAATCACTAAGAAATACCATCTTACTTTCTAATCGAAGAACTTTTAATGAAGAACATCCATAGAAAGGACCATAGGAGGCATAAAAGGTACCATTCTCATATATGGTCTGGTTACCCGCAATTGTAAGTTTCTCCAAGGAAGTAGAACCTGCAAAAGCCATGGCACCCACTCTCTTTACTTCTCCGGTAAAAGTAACCAAAGTTAGAGATGTACAGTTGGCAAGTGCTCTTATCCCAATGGTTATGGAACCTTGCAAGGTTATTGAGGTTAGACTTCTGTTATTATAAAAACACTCCTCCTCCAGGGTGATAGAATCTCCACTCCAGGTTACTGATTGAAGGGTGGTAGCCTGTCCAAATGTTTTTCCGATTGTAGTAACAGGAAGACCTTCTACTTTTGATAGAATATTTGCCACCTTTGTCCCCTTTACCACTCCTGCTACGTAGGCGTAAGTTCCTCTAAGTTCGTAGATAACACCGTTCTTTGTAATTTGTTTTGTATTTCCCGGTGTGTTTTCGGAGTTGTTCCCATTGTTCGTATTTCCACCCTGGTTATCGGAACCTGATGTTTCATCCGTTGTAAAGTCCGGAAGCTCAGTATCACTCTCTCCATCTACTGTTATTTCAAATACTGCCTTTTTACTTCCAACACTTGCTGTTAAATAGTAAGTACCTTCCTCTTGAACCAATAATGTTATACAATTACCATATCCGGATATCTTGGCCTTTGAAGTATTTGATATACTCCAAGCCACATTAGCATCACTTGGTAGGTTAACACGATATTCTTCCGATGTATCGATATTAATCGAACTTTTTCCACTTATGGTAAATTCGGCTGCTTCTCCTACCTGTATTTCTATGTTGACTGTATGATCAATTTCACTTCCACTAAAAGCTAACGTAAGTATTGTACTTCCTTCTTTCAACCCTCTTATAGAAACTCCATTGCCATTATCTTCATAGATTTCAGCAATTTCCTCATCCTCTATGATCCAATAAGCTTTTCGTTGCAGCTGTTTGGAATTCACAGTAAAAGTGGAGGTCCCGGCAACTGAAATAATTGGGTTACCAATGATCTGTATATCTTTTACCTGTACCGTTTTTTCTCCGTAAGCATCAGGTGTTTTTGCGGTTATCTTAAATGTACCAGCCTTTAATGCAACAACCTCCTGCCACTCTCCATTTCCTTCTCCAAGATCAGCAATATTGTAATCAGATATATCCCACCAGTCAGCCATATAGGGGTCATTAATAATTTTATATGTAAATGTCTCTCCAACAATCATACTATTCTCACCAGAGATGACTAACTCTTGCTTGGGTGGAGCTGTTATTCTTACATTACAGCTTTTTTTCAGGGACCCTGCCGTTGCTGTTACTGTCACAGTACCATTCATAGTACCAGTCAATTCACCTGTTGAGGAGTTTATACTAGCCACATTCTGATTGGATACACTCCATTTTACTTTATCCTTACTTCCATATACCTTAGCTTGAAACTGAAAACTTTCTCCTGTTAAAACTTCATTTGTCTTTTTTGTAATTGTCACGTAAGGTTTTTTTACCGTAACATTCAAGGAGCTCTTATATGTCTTATTATTCTGCTTAATCGTTATGCTTATTTTAACTGTTCCAGCAGCTAGCGGAGTAACCTTACCTTTATTAGATACAACAGCGATTTTTTTATTTGAAGATTTATACGTAACAGTAGCATTCTTCGTTAGATTATTTACTTCTATGGTATGTGTATTATACCCAATATATAAAGTTTTATTGGTTACCTTTAGCTTAGGAATTGAAGCGGCCCTAACCTCACCCTCTCTTTGACTTATGGTGAGAAACACCAAAAGAACACCTAGGAACAAAAGTATTTTTCTGACCATTCTCTTATTTTTCTGCATTTGCTTTCCCCCTTGTCGTTTGTATGGATTTCAGTATATCATCCAAATACTACATATTCAAACATATTTTACCTTTTTAATCTAGACTTAATATTAGGTTTAAGATACAAACCTTTATGCTAGACCGATTAATCTAGCCAGGTTAGAGTCGTAGTTTATAAACATTGTTTGAATTATAAAGATTTTCTTCTAACGTCAACAATTGCGAATCTTGTAGAAATATGATATTATTGTTTTGACGTCATGTCTTAAATTAATTAGTCATATTATATAGGATAGGAGGAGATTTTAACATGAAACGATTGTTTTGGAGTGCTCTATTTTATAGCATCATTGGGCTGTTATTAGGAGTTTTCTACAGAGAATTTACAAAGATGAACGAATATAACGGTACAACGATGTTAACCGGACTACATGTTCACTCTTTGGTACTAGGTTTGTTATTCTTCATCATATTAATATTATTAGAACATAATTTTTCAATCACCTCATGTAGAAGCTACAACATATGTTATGTCATTTACAACCTAGGCCTCATTGGTACATTAGCTACTATGACAACCAGAGGTATCTTCCAGGTATTAGGTCAGGATATGCCAGGACTGAACCATATCGCCGGACTCTTCCATATGCTTCTTGGAGTTGGTATCGTTTGGTTTGTTCTTCTTTTAAAAAAACGTATCTGGGCACTAGCAAACTAAATTGAGTAAAAACATATTAGCTCTATAGGTGTAAGTAAATACTTTAACACAAAAATACCCCTATGAAATTAGGCAAGTTTTCATGCTAATTTCATAGGGGTATTATTTTATTCCGATATATAAGTTTTCACCGTCTTCTTCAATGATTTAAAATCCAGGTTCATTAAGATAGCCGCCCCAACAATCAGAACTCCCCCAAACACTAAGTTTATGGTCAGAGGTTCTAAACCTAACAGTACGGAGAATAATCCACCAAAGAGTCCCTCCAAGGACAATATGACACCTACTTTTGAGGCTGTTGAATATTTTTGAGCACTTGTCTGTAAGAAATAGCAAATACAAGTACTAAGCACACCAAGGAACAGGATTGGTAGAATTCCTTGAGGGACATTTGCGTTCTGAAGGCCTTCTCCTTTTATGAAATATACCATAACGGATATCACCGCAGCTATTAAGATCTGAACAAAGTTAACTCTAGCCGGGTCGGAACCTTTCGTAGCTTTTTCTAAATAGGTAATCTGCATAGCAAAAAAGAAAGCACAGAGTAGAACAATCAAATCCCCGCTTCCAAGGGTAAATTTGCTTCCATTAAAACTCAGAGCCCCAACGCCTGCAAGGGCTACCAAGGTTAAAAGTATGGTCTTCATATTTGGTCGGTCGCGATTGATTGCCCAGGATATAAAGGGCACCATGACCACATTAGTAGCTGTAAAAAACGCTGAATTTGATACTGTTGTTGCTGACTGACCAAAGGTTTGCGTATAGAAACCTAGAAATAAGAATACTCCTGCAACAGAACCATGTAATAATTCATATTTTGTTAATTGAAACATTTTTCTATTTAAGGCTATCGCCATAACAACGGAAGCAATGATAAATCTTACTGCCATTATTAATGAGGTATTCCAATTAGCCTTAATTACATAATCCGTTGCAATAAATCCGCATCCCCAAATAAGCGCCACCAGTACCAATGATAATTCCGCAATTGTTTCTTTTTTCTTCATGTTATATTTCACCATTTCCGCTAATTATTCCTGTCTTAGATACCAGGTCACCTTTCCAGTATAGCGAAAAATTAAGATTTGTCTACTTTTTTGAAAGTATTTAGCACGTGA
>JAEWEO010000314.1 GCA_023389295.1 Bacillota bacterium | reverse complement strand
CGTCTATGTTCTCTGCTTCCATTAGCTGCTTTAAACGATCTGCGATAATATCAATGGTAATTCGCTTGAAATCATATCGCTGACATCTGGAAAGTATCGTTACAGGTATCTTATGAACTTCCGTCGTTGCCAGTATAAAGATAACATAGGACGGTGGTTCTTCGATTGTTTTTAACAGGGCATTAAAAGCACCTGTAGAAAGCATGTGAACCTCGTCGATAATATAAACTTTATATCTACCTTCCGTCGGAGAATAACGTACTTCTTCCACAATCTCACGGACATTATCCACGCCGTTGTTGGAGGCAGCATCGATTTCAATGACATTCATGGACGTACCGGCTACAATTCCCTTGCACATCCTACATTCATTACAGGGATTGCCATCCACCGGATTCTCACAATTAACTACTTTTGCAAGAAGCTTCGCTACGGTTGTCTTACCCGTACCTCTGGTTCCACAGAAGAGATAAGCATGTCCAATTCTTCCGGCCTTTATTTGATTTTTTAATGTCGTTACAATATGCTCCTGTCCCTTTACTTCTAAGAAATTGTCCGGACGGAACTTTCTGTAAAGTGCCATATAAGACATAGGCTACTCCCTTTCATTTATCAAATTTAATAATTCTTCAAATTGCTTGTTCACTGTCATAAACAAATCTACCAGCTCCGGATCAAAAAAACGGCCTTTTCCCTCAAGGATCATCTTGGTTGCTTTCTCATGAGAATAAGCCTTTTTGTATGCCCGGTTGGAGGTAAGTGCATCATATACATCAACTATGGTTAGCATTCTTGCATAAAGAGGTATCTCTTCTCCCTTTAAACCATTGGGATATCCCGTACCATCCCATCGTTCATGATGACAATATGCCATGTCCTTAGCAAGATAAAGCCACCTGGTGCCACCTGTCTCTCGGATAATCTTCTCAAAGGTCTGTTTGCCAAGGGTTGTATGTGTTTTCATATATTCAAATTCATTGTAGTTAAGGGATGAGGATTTTCTCAGTACTTCATCATTAATACCAATCTTACCGATATCATGAAGCATGACGGAACGAAGAAGATCCCTTCTATCCTCAAAAGGAATTTTCTCCTTGTAAGTATCACTTTCTAAGGCTTCCCCTAGTAGAACATTAAAATACATTTGCGTATTCTTTAGATGCCCTCCTGTTGTAATATCTCTACACTCTAGCAGCTCTGCTAAGCTAAAGGAAATGGCGTCCTGGTATCGCTCCATATAAGGTTTTTCCTTACGTAGTGCCACTAATTCAAGACAGTTTCCAATTCGGTGCAAAAATAGTTCAAAAGATATGGGCGCTGTTATAAAATCATAGGCCCCGAGAGATAATGCCCGTTGCTCCAAGGGTTCACTACCGTGTTTTGCAAAAAAAATAACCGGTTTTCCAATCAACTCCGGAATTTTCATTAGTTTAGCACAGGTTTGAAAGCCCTCCGTATCGGAAGCAGACATGGTTATCAGTAATAAATCAACCTGATTTTGTTGAAATTCTAGTAAATTCGTTTCTTTGGGAAAGGGCGATATCATATAATAAGGCTCTAATGCATCCTTTGCCACTTGGAACAGTTCAAAATCATGCTCAGTTATCATAACATGTTTCATACCGCTTCTCCTCTATCCCGACATAATTGGTCTATCATGTCTAGCAAAAATTATTATATCATTATAGATTTTTAAAATCAATGCCTCTAACTTTATAAAAACTCACATAAAATCACTTAAAGCCTAGTCGAGTTTCTTCTGAAAATGCTGATAATCCTTGGAGTTCTGCCACTCTCCACCCCAAGTAAAGCCTCTCTTAATAAAAGCCTCATAGCAAACATCACCCTTAGTAATATAGTATTGACAGTCTAAGGAGCGGTCTGCATACTCTGTTCCATTTTCCGGAGTAATGATCGTCTTACCATCCA
The DNA here is from genome assembly GCA_023389295.1 of Bacillota bacterium. Lineage (GTDB taxonomy): Bacteria > Bacillota > Clostridia > Lachnospirales > Lachnospiraceae > Mobilitalea. Next base: position 1,124 of record JAEWEO010000314.1, on the reverse strand, counting down.
TCTCTCTGACATAAGGATTATATTTTGGATTAATATCAATTGCCAGCCCATAGCTGTGGACGGATATTTTGCTTGTTCCATCAATGACACGGTAATTAAAGGCGGAAGAATTATTATCTGCCATGGAAGCGTTGTCATCTGCGTTATACTCATCCACTAAGACCATTTTCTCAATTGGATATTTCAGTTCATATAATTCCTCAAAAATCTCAAGGATATCCTCAACAATGGCTTTATTTACAATTAATTCACCAATATGGGTCTTGTTATCAAACCCCCAGTACAAAACCTTGACATAGCGGAGCTCATCATAGGGTACACTACAGTTATCAGCATATGATTTTCCATTAATTCTATCTTTTATCTCCTTGGATATTTCCTCATAATAAAACATCTGCGCCTCCTGTATCATCGCCGGATCCTCTTCAGAATCCGTAACCTCCATGTTGCTATCTTCCTCACTCACAATTTCATTCTCTATTGTCTCAGGCTTTAAAATATCAACCTTATCTTCGGTTGAACCCGTTATCTCATTCCCCCGGTTTTGTTCATAAAAGGCTACTCCTCTGCCCACCAAAAATAGCAGGATAACAAAGCAAATCCCTATTAGAAATTTCATATATTTCTTCATATATTCACCAAGCCTTTCTTAAGTGAAAGGGTTGTTAACTCTCATTTAATCATCTTCTTCAATCACATGAATCTCTAAGTAGTCAAAATCAATGGCTTCAATAAAATTATCCTTTGTAAATCTGGTTTTATCATGACGTTTAAAATCATTTATCGTAGAATTCAACCAAATCGGTTTGGATAAATCATAAGTATGGCAGATCTCATCAATCGCCATAAATACCTTCTGTGTTCTTCGCAACTCCTTATCGTCGTTGCATACTACCATATCGTTAATCATATGGTTATCTTTAAAAATCTTTGCCCATAAACGGAACATTATATTTCCTCTTTCTAATTACTATTTTTACCGAATAGCTTCAAAAAGCGTTGCCAACCGGTGCTTGTCAGTATATAATATTTATTAATAATCATTCTTATTATATATGAATATGATTGAAATGCAAAGGCATTTATTAACTTTTGAAAAGGAGGTTCAAGGTGGAAGGTAACAA
>JAEWEO010000301.1 GCA_023389295.1 Bacillota bacterium | reverse complement strand
TTATATTACTTTCTATTCACCTATTCATTATATCATAATTATATCTTGAAAGTGAAGCATCACCTTAATGGTTCATTTCAACATATTTATCCAGTTAGGTTATTACTTATCATTCACTCCTATGAGTTGACGAAATAGAAAGATGTGATGTACTTTCTAATTACACCCCGTCATACAAAAGCTAAAAAACCGGTAAGAAGAGGCAAGAAATTAATCCAGTACACCACATCAAATATAGTCAAAAACAATAAAAATATAATTATCCTAACATATTTCAAAAAAAATATAGCATAAGACATTAAATCAATAATTACCTAACCAAAAATATTTCGAATATCATTGAATAATACAAATACCATTAACATCATTAAAAGCACCATACCTACCATATGGACGATGGCTTCTTTTTCCTTCGGTACAGGTTTTCTTCGAATTGCTTCGATTAAAATAAATACTAATCGACCACCATCTAGCGCCGGTAAAGGTAAAAGGTTCATAACGCCTAAGTTTGCACTAATCAAAATACTAAATTGAATGAGCTGAAGTATTGTAACACGAATACCATAATCCTTTGATTCATTTACAATATCACCAACGTAATTTACGATACCAACGGGGCCGGCAATTTCCTTTACACTAACTCTGCCCGTAACAAGATAAAGTACACTCTTTAAGGTGTTCACAATATTTAACTTTAATTCATAAAAGCTGTATTTTACAACTTCTAATGCAGATACCTTCTCGCGGTATAGATTGTAATCCAAACCGATACTATACTCACTGCTTACCAGTTTCGGTGTAACTTTTACCGTGGTCCGATCTTGCGTATTATCACCACGGATATAGGTCAACTCAATTGCTTCCTTGCCAAGTGGATTAGCCTCCATATAGGCTGAAAATTCTGCACCACTTGCTATCTCGGTACCATTTACATTGACAACTACATCACCAGGCATCAGTCCTGCATTATCTAAGGGTAACCCCTCTGCTATGGCATCCAATTTAGCGGGTTCCGGAGTACTGGAATAATAACATCCTAGCTGATAAGTATCTTTCCACTCCGGTGTCAAAACTTTCGTATACTCTTTTCCTTCTCTTTGATAAGTTATCTCGACCGGTTCATTGGAGAAGGGTTTAAAATAAAGATAGTAGAAAATATCTCGACCAAAATGAATGGGTGATCCATTGATTTCGGTTATTAAATCCCCTTCCTGTAATACACCTTCAGCAGGGCTACCTGTCTGGGTATTTAGCACATATGGTTTATCTACGCCTGCATTACCCAAATAAATAAGAGCTAGAATAAATGCTAAGATAAAATTAAAAAATGCACCGGCAAAAATAACGGAAAATCTTGCCCAAGGTCCCTTCTTATGAAAAGCACCTTCATCATCTACTGTCTCATCTTCACCTAACATCATGCAGGAACCACCTATTGGCAGTAGCTTTAAGGAATATCTGGTACCATTCTTTACAAAGCTTGCAATTCTTGGTCCCATTCCCACCGAAAACTCGGTTACCGTAATTCCGTTCTTTTTAGCAAGTAAAAAATGTCCAAGTTCATGAATTGTCACTATGAATCCCAATATAAGTAATGCAACAATTATATTCATATCGATTACAGTCCTTTCTTCTCTTCCGGAATATTACTGCAGATAAGCCCGGTATTATTACCAGCTAATCTTTCCTTTTCCGGATTCAGTATAGCCTCTTACAAAATCATATGTCTGTTGTTCCGTATTCAGAATTTCATTCAGCGTCGGGTTAACAATCACTTTATGATGATTCATTGCTTCTTTTATTAAATTAGGAATTGCTAAAAATTCTATCTCTTCTCTTAAAAAGGCAGCAACAGCCCATTCATTTGCAGCATTATATACGGTGGGCATACTTCCGCCTATTTTACCTGCCTCAATTCCTAATTTAAGACCATAAAAAGTATTAAGATCCGGTTCTTCAAATGTAAGCTGCTTTAAAGAGTAGAAATCAATTCGCTCGCCTTGTTGTAAGGCCAATCGATTTGGATAAAAAAGTGCGTATTGAATCGGAAGTCTCATATCCGGAACACCCATCTGTGCAATAATGCTACCATCCACATATTCCACCATAGAATGAATAATACTCTGCGGATGAACCACCACCTGAATCCGATCGATGTTTAAGTCAAACAACCAGGCTGCTTCCATTACCTCTAGGCCTTTGTTAACCATGGTGGCAGAATCAATGGTAATTTTTTGTCCCATAGCCCAATTCGGATGTTTTAGGGCATCCTTTGGTGTTTTATTTTTTAGTTCTTCTAATTTCTTTCCACGGAAGGGACCACCGGAAGCAGTCAATATTATTTTGTATGCTTCTTTTCTATTCTCTCCATTTAATGCTTGGAATATAGCAGAATGCTCACTATCCACCGGATAGAGAGCGACATTTTTTTCTTTTATTAGTGGCATAATAATATGCCCTGCACTAACCAGGGTTTCCTTGTTGGCGAGGGCAATATTCTTACCTGCTTTAATTGCTTCTATGGTAGGCAATATACCAATCATACCAACCATAGCTGTTACTACTGTATCCGTAGTTTCTTCTGTCGCACAGGTAATCAATCCATCCATACCGGTTACAACAGATACATTACAGTCTGCAATGTTTTTACGTAACTGTTCCGCCTTTTTCTCATCAAAAACACACACAAGTCTTGGCAAAAACTCACGTACCTGTTGTTCTAATAGTTCTATGTTACTACCTGCAGCAAGTGCAGTAACCTTAAGTAAATCTTTATTTTCTCTTACAATATCAAGAGTCTGAGTTCCAATGGAACCAGTAGACCCTAAAATCGCGATTAATTTCATTCGAATCCTCCATTATAGATTGCAAACCTGCATCTATAATAATATTGCTAAATAGTATACAATAGGTGCTGTAAAAATAATACTGTCAAATCGATCCAGAATGCCTCCATGGCCCGGAATCAATGTGCCATAATCCTTGATATCATGATTTCTTTTTATTGCAGAAGCAGCCATGTCTCCAATTTGAGATATTACACTGGAAGAAGCCCCAATAATTGCAAATACTAAAATAGGGTTTGTAATTTCGACCATTTTATCCTGTATAATGATAGCATAAATTGCTCCGATTATTGCAGCTCCTACAACACCACCGATGCAGCCCTCAAGAGATTTTTTTGGACTGAGCTTCGGCGCTACTTTGTGTTTACCAAACAGTACACCAACGCAATAGGCACAAGTATCTGAACCCCATGCACCAATAAAAATTAACCAAACAATCAAAGCACCATCTTCCAATATGCGAACTTGATATATGTAGGACAGCATAATACTTACATAAAACAAGCCAAAAAATGCTACAGATACCTGTTCTGTCTTATATCTTGGAAATGCGAATACATAAGAAAACATAAGTAGCATTAAAAAGAAAATATAGAGCATCATCTGGTACTGCTCCATCTTAAAATAAATCAATACATAATAAATGATTCCAGCAACATACCCAAGGATACCGGGCAACTCTTTTTGTATATTTACAATCCGATATAATTCCATCATTCCAACTAAAGAAATGGCAAATAAGGTAAAAAACAGGATATTGCCACCGAAAAGGATTACCGTTATTGTGATTGCTAGTAAAATAACACCGCTTATTAATCTGGTCCGAAACATCATTTACCTCCAAATTGAACTTTTTTGATTATATTATAATGGTTCTATAAACATCATAATCAATCTTAAATCTACATCGGATTGCTTAATCTTTTGATACATATATATCCGCCTAAGAAATCGCTCCAAAATTACGATTTCTGCTACTGTAAAATTCAACTGCTTTCTTTAATTCTTTTTCATCAAAATCAGGCCATAAAATATCTGTAAAATAAAATTCTGTATAAGCCAACTGCCACAGCAGGAAATTTGATAACCTCTGTTCTCCGCTAGTTCGGATTAATAAATCCGGATCAGGTATTCCCTTCGTATCTAGGTATTGTTCAAAAGTTGCTTCATCTATATGATCAATATCTGTTTTATTCTTATTCATATCCATAGCAATGGCTTTTGCAGCACGAAGAATCTCATCGCGGCTACCATAATTAATTGCTACCTGGAATTTTAGTCCTGTATTATTTTTCGATGCTTCTTCCAAATTTACTATGCTTCTTTTAATATCCTCTGAAAGCTTTGAAGTGTCTCCAATGACCCTAACGCACATATTATTCTTCGTGCTGGTCTTAATACTGGTTTCCAAATAGGTCTGAAGAAGCTTCATTAAGGCATCTACTTCCTCCTTTGGTCTCTTCCAGTTCTCTGTCGAGAAGGCATAGACTGTAAGATATTTGATTCCCATCTTATAGGCTATTTCACAGATTTTTTCTACGTTCTTACTACCTTGCGTATGTCCATAATTACGTGGCATTCTCTTCTTTTTTGCCCATCTACCATTTCCATCCAGAATTATTGCAACATGGTTTGGTATGTTTAATTCATTCTCCTGCATGAGTAATCTCCCATCCACTAAAAATTATCTTAGCAGACTCCTTTCATTACTATTTGATAAACTCATTAATTGTTCAAGAATAGGGGTGTTTCAAAAGAATTTCCAATCCATCACCTTAGAACTATAGAAATACTCCTTTTGATACACCCCTGATTTTATTACTATACCGTAAGAATTTCTTTTGATTTATCTTCCATGATTTTATCAATTTCTGTGATAAAACGATCTGTTAACTTCTGTACACTATCTTCTAAGTTCTTAAACTCGTCTTCAGAAATCTCACTAGCTTTGTTCTGCTTTTTGAAAAGCTCATTTGCATCACGTCTTATGTTTCTGATCGCAACCTTAGTATTCTCAGCTTTCTTCTTAACGTCTTTTACAAGTTCTTTTCTTCTTTCCTCCGTTAACTCAGGGAATACCAGACGAATGATCTTACCATCGTTGCTTGGATTGAGCCCTAAGTCAGAGTTAATAATTGCCTTCTCAATTTCTTTGATTAACTTGCTCTCCCAAGGCTGAATTTGAATTACTCGAGCCTCCGGAACTGAAATGTTTGCTACGGCCTGAATTGCTGAAGGTTGTCCGTAATAATCCACTCTAAGTTTATCTAAAAGATGCGGATTAGCTCTTCCTGCACGAATTGTAGTATATTCCTCCCTTAAGGATTCTATTGATTTCTCCATTTTATTACTGAATTGCTCTAACTTTGCATCCATTTTCATCCCTCCGATTATATTCGTGATTTATTATCTAAACGGTCATTCTAGTACCGTTTGATTTTCCTTGTGCTGCCTTCACAATACTATTTTCCTCTGACAATCCAAATAGTAGAATTGGCATCTTATTCTCAATACAAAGTACTGTTGAGGCAAGGTCTACTACTCCAAGTCTCTTATCTAGTACTTCCTGTGCTGATATCTCATCGTACTTCTTCGCATTCGGATTTAGCTTTGGATCGCTATCATACACACCGTCAATTGCTTTCGCATTTAAAATGATATCACAATCCAGCTCTACTGCACGAAGGACTGTTGCAGTATCCGTTGAAAAATATGGATGACCGGTTCCTCCCGCTAAGAATGCGACACCACCCTGCTTCATACAATCAATCGCACTATCTTTTGAAAAAAGCTTTGTCATGCTGCCACAGGCAAAAGGTGTAAACACTTCGGTAGAAATTCCAACATGACGAAATATCTCAGAAACATAGATACAATTCATCACGGTTGCAAGCATACCAATCTGATCTGCTTTCGTTCTATCAATGGTTTCACTCGTTCTTCCTCTCCAGAAGTTACCACCACCAATAACAATACTAACCTGTATTCCCTCCTCTACCAGTTGCTTCACCTGATTAGCTACGCCAATACAAGTCTCCTCGCAGAAGCCGGTTTTCTTGTTACCTGCTAACGCTTCGCCGCTCAATTTTAGTAGTACTCGTTCATATGCTTTCATTTTGTAATCTGCCTCCATGTGGAAATCTTTATTATACATTACTCAATATTCCTAAATAATTTACCACAAAACACATTGTATTTCCATAGCAAATATGAATTTCTAAGAATATTTTCATAATTGTGTTCCATTCATGTCTTAATATGACATTAAATTACAAATGTCCTTCCTAATAGTAAGCACAGTACAGGTACTGTGCTTACTTAATATGGAACAACTAAAATTAATAGAACGAATTCTTTTGTATCAAGCGTAACGTCTTTTCAACATAACTATTACAGCTAACATTCACCAAAATAAGGATTTCCTATTCAAAGATATTATCAACATCAACTGCGGAATAACTCAAGGAACAGAACCCTTCGATTACGGCACCATTATTGATCTGAACAGTTTTTGCTTTGATATTTCCCTTAATAATAGCGGTAGAGTCAATCACAATAGGACCGTTAATATCAATTTCTCCCTTAACAGCTCCCGCAATTACACCTGACGTTGCCAAAATATCACCGATTACTACGGTACCAAGGCCAATTTTCACACTACCATCACTTGTAATACTACCTTCCATACGCTCCGTGTTTAAGTATACCTCAGCAGCAGAAGCGTTACCTACTACTTTACCGGTAATCGATAACTTGCCAAGACATTCTACATCACCATTAATCGTTCCCATGATATCAAGGGAACCGTCCGTTGTAATACTACCGTTAATGGAAGTACCTTTGGAAATTACTGTAACATCATCATCGCTTACTGAAGCGTTTCTAACTTTAGGTGCTACTTTCTCTTCTTTTTCTTCATTTTCCTCTGCACTCATAGCTTCCAATAATTCTAAATCGATATTATCATCCATATCTTCTTCCTCTTCTTCCTGTTTTTCCTCTTCTTTCTCTTCTTGTACTTCTTCTACCTCTTGTTGTATCTCTTGCTCTTCCTCTTTGTCCTGTGGTTCTTCTAATTCGTCATTAGTTTCCTCTAAGGCTTGCATATCATAAACTGCCTGTTGATGATCCTCTTGTATAAATTCTTCAAGCCATTCTTTCATTTTCTCGTTGTTTGCAGATTCATCGGATAAATCCTCCTCCGCATCAAGAGTATTAACAATTTGCTCTTCCGTATCTTTGTCTAAATCATCATCCGGTAATAGCTCGTTGACTGCTTGCGATAAGTCCTCTTTAAAGTCTTTAAAAAAGCCCATTTACTTACCTCCCTATGTATTAATTTATTTAATTGTATCGGCCTTAATCATCTGAATTGGTGTTACCTCATTATTAAGAGGTAATATCTTGGCACCACCGGATATCAGTTCTTCTAATAACCCTGGAAGTGATTCGACCGTAGTCTTCTTCGTCTGAGAATCGTGCATTAATACGATGGAGGTCTCCTTTATTTTTACTCCGTCCAGTACATTATCTATCAATTGTTGCTTTGTATATTCAACGCCCGTAGCGTCTTTGTTCACTACATTCCAATCAAAATAAACAATGGATGAATGATTCAAATACCGTATAAAATCCTCCATCCCGTTTTTATTTACTAAGTTATCGCTTCCACCGGGAAAACGATAAATGGTAGGCTTGTACCCAGTAGTATCATATAACAATTTCCATAGTTTTGTAAAGTCCTTATCAAAATCTTCTAACGAATTATATATTTTACTGTATTGATGAGAATAGGAATGCATCCCCAAGGTATGTCCATCCTCTACAATTCGTCGATACACGCTTTTTGAGGCTTTATCTGTCTTTCCAATGACAAAGAAAGTTGCTTTTGCACCATATTCATCAAGAATATCTAAGATTTCCTCCGTATAAATACTTGGACCATCATCAAAGGTAAGATAAACTTCTTTGTCTTCAAAGCGTTTCTTTTCCACAGAATCATTCTCTGTCGTATCTTTATTTGTACTTCCGGCTTGCTCCTTCTTACTATCTGTACTATCTGTACTATCTGTAGCATTAGAATCCGTAGTAGAGTTCGTAGTATTAGAGTTCGCAGTATTAGAGTCCGTAGTATTAGAGTCCGTAGCCGTATTCTCATCTTTAATCTCTGTCGATAAATCCTCCTTCTGCAAACTATCCTTTTCATTACTTGAATCCGCATTATTTTGAGAAGTAGAGGTGCTCGTCTGATTATTTGGTTTATCTATGTTAGAGCTAGGTTCATCTTCTTGATCGGTAGCATTGTCCTGTTCCGCTGCATATGCATAATGAGTATCTCCTGTATCCTCATAAGTTAATCCATATTCACTATGTAACTCTACCAAGTCCTTCACTTGCTTTTGAAGACGATTTACTTGTATTCCTAGTATGATACAAAATATTGTAGGTAAAATCAGAAATAAAATCGCAATCACAATTATGACCGATTTTATTCTATCGACACGCTTTCTGCGATGTTCGTTCCTTTTATTTCCTTCGTTGTCTGATTCCGTATGATTGTCATTTTTGCTTTTCAAACCTTCACCCCTAGTTAAATTACTATCCATAATTTTACCACATTTCCAAAGAATAAGCAAAGAATAATCTCTATGAGATTGCATAGAATATGCTAGGTATTATATACCATTTCCTTCTCAAATTTCTCGTCTATTATACTATTTCTCAGTAAATCCAACCCCAAAATCAAATGGAAATCATTTTATCACATCAGGACATCAAAGTCACTTTCAATTCTCCTTAAGAGGATCAGCGTGTCAAAAGGTCCCCTAAATTGCTCTAGTCGTTCTCATCGGAAAAAGGATGAACTCTAATAGGTAAATTG
>JAEWEO010000293.1 GCA_023389295.1 Bacillota bacterium | reverse complement strand
GTTTTATTCGGTGTAGCAACTGCCTTAGTGGGAGAAAAGGCAACCATAGTGAAAGAATTTTTAAATGCAACTTCACAGGTACTAATGAAGATTATGAAAATCATTATGTACTATGCTCCCATTGGTTTGGGCTGTTATTTTGCAACGATTATCGGGCAGTTAGGAGCTCAGATACTGGAAGGGTATTTAAGAGTATTTCTTTTATATTTAGTTTTGGCAGTTATTAATTATTTTATCTTCTTTACCATTTATGCCTATGTTGCAGGCGGGAAGGAAGGAATCAAAGCCTTCTGGAAGAATGCAATTGCTCCTACGGTTACCGCCCTTGCTACCTGCTCAAGTGCAGCAACGATTCCGGTGAATTTGGATGCTACGAAAAAAATTGGTGTACCAAATGATATAGCGGAGACGGTAATACCCCTTGGTGTTAATACCCATAAGGACGGCTCTGTTATTGGTGGTGTTTTAAAAATTGTATTCTTGTTTGGACTATTTGGTAAAGATATTGCTGATCTTCCCACCATTTTATCCATCCTTGCGGTAGGTTTCCTTGTTGGAGCAGTTATGGGAGCAATTCCTGGAGGTGGACTAATCGGAGAAATGCTTATATTAAGTGTATATGGTTTTCCGCCGGAAGCATTGCCTGTAATCGCAGTAATCAGCACCATTATCGATGCACCGGCAACGGTACTAAACTCAACGGGTAATACGGTATGTGCCATGTTAGCAGCCAGATTTGTAGATGGTAAGCATTGGCTAAAAGTAAAGAGTAATTAACGAAACTTAATACATGGTTAAGTTGGAATAATCAACGATGCTCACTCATAGTGACCGTCTTATTCAAAATGTCAGCTCGCAGACATTTTATGAATCATGTACTTAAAAAGAAAGCTAAGTCCGAATCAGACTTAGCTTTCTTTCTTGTGGGTTTTTGTTAAAAAGGAACCAGATTATATAGAGCAATAGCAATATAATTCATGGCAAATGTAACCAAGACTACAACCCGAAATGAATAGTTTTCCTTGACAAAACGGTAGAAATGAGGGATACTCATTAAGAAAATGCGCAAAGTAATTTGATACGAAGCTCACATGATAAATTGATGTAACATTGGAACTGATAGGATACTACATATGTGTTATCAAAATAGGGAATGAGCTGTTTGATTGTTACTATAAAGGCGTATATTATATAAATGAGAGTAGGAATGTATACATGAAATTATGCAGTATTGCAAGCGGCAGTAGTGGGAACTGTATTTATGTTGGCAGTCAAAATACAAATCTGCTCGTAGATGCCGGAGTTAGTGCGAAACGCATTGAGAACGGTCTAAATCAAATTGATATTATGCCGGATACCATTCAGGGTATACTGATTACCCATGAGCACTCAGATCATATTTCCGGACTTGGGGTGCTGGCGCGAAAATATCACATTCCGATTTATGCGACCTATGAGACAGCGAAAGCACTTCAACAAATTAAGAGTCTTGGGTCCGTAGAAGAAGAGTTATATCATTACATTAATCCGGACGAAGAATTTATGATAAACGACATCTGTATTGAACCTTTTTCAACTTCTCACGATGCCTCTAATCCCGTATGTTATACCATGAGATCACAAGGGCATAAGGTTGGAATTGCAACAGACCTTGGTAAATACGATGATTATATTGTATCAAAGCTAACAGACTCTGAACTGTTATATATTGAAGCAAACCATGATGTAAACATGCTCATGGTAGGGAAGTATCCATATTATTTAAAGCAAAGAATTTTAGGGGATCGAGGACATTTATCAAATGAAACCTCAGCAACTTTAATCAGCAAATTAATTCACCCGAAATTAAAAAATATTATTCTTGCACATCTTAGCAAAGAAAATAATTATGAAGAACTTGCGTATGAAACCGTTTGCTGTGAACTCATGAAGCGCGGTTGCAATTTCTCGGCAAATAATGTAAATGTAGCACGAAGAGATCAGCCATCAGATATGGTTATGGTATAAAGGAGGCAAAACGGATGAAAAGAGCAGTTATTACAGTTGTAGGTAAAGATACCGTCGGAATAATCGCAAGAGTATGTACGTATTTAGCAAATAACCAGATTAACATTCTGGATATATCCCAGACAATCGTTCAGGGATTTTTTAATATGATGATGATTGTTGATATGGCCGATGTGACGAAGGACTTTGATGTTATCTCAGAAGAAATGGAACAAATTGGTGCTGAGATTGGTGTAATAATTAAAGCACAACGTGAAGATATTTTTGACAAAATGCACAGAATATAAGAGAACAAATTTACCGAAACTCTTTCCCAAAGAAAGAGGACAATTCGAAGGATAAAAACAGTAAATTGCCCATCTTTAGGTGCAAAGGAAGGAAGAGAGGATAGTATGATTAATATAAATGAAGTCATCGAAACAAATAAGATGATTGAGCAGGAAAATCTGGATGTCAGAACAATCACTCTTGGTATCAGTCTCTTAGATTGTGCAGATCCGAATCTGGAAGAGCTTAACCGAAAAATATATGAAAAGATTACAACAATTGCAAAGAATCTTGTTGTTACCGGTAATAAAATTCAAAGGGAGTATGGCATTCCTATTGTAAATAAAAGAATATCAGTTACCCCGATTTCTTTGGTTGGGGCAGCAGCTTGTAAAACAACGGAGGATTATGTATCCATCGCAAAAACACTTGACCGTGCTGCTAAAGAGGTTGGAGTTAATTTTATTGGTGGCTATTCTGCACTCGTTAGTAAGGCGATGACAAATAGTGACGAGCTCTTAATTAAATCTATTCCCATTGCACTTAGTCAGACGGAGCGTGTTTGTAGCTCTGTCAATGTGGGATCAACAAAAACCGGTATAGATATGAATGCAGTAAAGCTTCTTGGTGAAATCATTTTAAGTACAGCTAATTACACCAAAGAAAAGGATTCGATTGGTTGTGCAAAGCTTGTGGTATTTTGCAACGCTCCGGATGATAACCCGTTTATGGCAGGTGCTTTTCATGGAGTTACAGAGGGGGATGCAGTCATCAATGTAGGTGTAAGTGGCCCTGGCGTAGTAAAAAAAGCTCTGGAAAGCGTAAGAGGAGCAGATTTTGAGACCCTTTGTGAGACCATTAAAAAGACAGCATTTAAGATTACCCGTGTTGGTCAGCTGGTAGCACAGGAAGCCTCCAGACTCATGAATATACCTTTTGGTATTATAGACTTATCCTTAGCACCAACTCCGGCGGTAGGTGATAGCGTTGCCGAAATATTAGAAGAAATCGGGCTGGAATATGTAGGTGCACCTGGAACAACTGCAGCTCTCGCCTTATTAAATGATCAGGTGAAAAAGGGCGGTGTAATGGCATCCTCCTATGTAGGTGGTCTTAGCGGTGCATTTATTCCTGTAAGTGAGGATCAGGGAATGATTAATGCAGTAGAGGCAGGAGCCTTAACCATAGAAAAGCTTGAGGCGATGACCTGTGTTTGCTCCGTAGGCTTAGATATGATAGCAATTCCCGGAGATACAAAAGCAACTACCATTGCCGGTATGATTGCAGATGAGATGGCAATTGGTATGATAAATCAGAAGACAACAGCGGTGCGTATTATTCCTGTCATTGGTAAAACAGTAGGTGAGCGTGTAGAATTTGGTGGATTACTGGGTTATGCCCCTGTTATGAAAGTAAATCAATTTAATTGTGATAATTTTATTAACAGAGGCGGAAGAATTCCGGCTCCGATCCACAGCTTTAAAAACTAATTATTATAAAAGTGAAATATTGTAATTGAACCAAACCAAGAATCTTATCGTCTAATGATTTGCAACGTCATAACAATAGGGTAATTGGTTTTCAATTCTTTTTGAAAAACTATAAAATCAATAGAAAGGCAAGTGTGTTATGATGGATAAAAACTTAGAGCAAATGGACTATAAGGGAATATTCAAATATTTTAGCGAGATATCTAGAATACCTAGAGGATCCGGAAATGAGAAGGAAGTTAGTGAATATCTGGTAGCTTTTGCAAAATCCCATAATTTAGAGTATACTCAGGATGAAGCAAATAATGTAATTATGATCAAGAAAGCAACTCCCGGATATGAAGAGGAACCTGCAATTATTTTGCAAGGCCATATGGACATGGTTTGTGAAAAACGTAAGGACTATACCCATGACTTTTTAAAAGATGAAATTAAACTCATTGTTGAGGGAGATTATCTTCACGCAGATGGTACTACGCTAGGTGCTGATAATGGTATTGCGGTTGCCTACATTCTGGCTATGTTTTCAGATGATACCCTAGAGCATCCTAGACTGGAAGCGATTATTACAACGGACGAAGAAGTGGGAATGCACGGAGCAAAAGCCCTTGACCTATCTCATTTACAAGGTAAATATATGATAAATCTAGATTCGGAGGAGGAAGGTTATCTTCTTTGCAGTTGTGCCGGTGGTTTGACCGGAACAAGTACACTCCCCCTAAAAAGAGTATCTGCCTCCGGTAAGAAAGTAAAAATTAGTATTGGAGGTCTACTTGGTGGACATTCCGGTATTGATATTGTGAATAACAGAGAAAATGCAACGAAGCTTCTCGGTAGATTGCTTTTTGACTTAAGAGAAATAGAATCCTTCCAAGTAATTCATATGCAAGGTGGATTTAAAGACAATGTTATTCCTCGTGAGGCGTATGCAGAAATATTAATTTCAGCAGAAGACAACAAGGATTTATCTGCGGTATATGATAGCTTAGTACAAAATATTAACGCTACTATGGCAAGATACAAAGAGGAGTTATCCTCTAGTGAACCGGAGCTTCATTTTGAAGTAGAAGATATGGGAAGTGGTACTTTTGATGTGCTTCATCCTTTGTCCTTTGAGAAGATGTTATACCTTCTGGTTAATATGCCAAACGGAGTGCAAGTCATGAGCTCTAATATCAAAGGATTGGTGGAGAGTTCACTTAATATGGGGATTTTCCGTACAGATGCGGATCAAGTTGAGTTCTACACTTCAATTCGTAGTTCTGTGAGTGGTTACAAATACTTTTTAAGCAATAAATTAAAATATATGACCGACTTTTTAGGTGGAGAATATGTAGTACGTTGGGAATATCCAGCATGGGAGTTCAAAAAAGATTCTCTTCTACGTGAGCATTTTCAGAAACATTACCGTGAACTTTACGGCAAAGATATGATTGTGGAAGCAATCCATGCAGGATTAGAATGTGGTCTAATCTATGAAAAAATGCCTGGTATTGATATTGTTTCCATTGGACCTGATATTACCGAAGTACACACAATTGGAGAGAAGGTTAGCATTTCTTCAACAATTCGTGTTTATCAATTCTTAGAAAGAATTATAAAAGATAAAATCGGAGCGTAAACATTGTCTGCGTTCACTTGCGTGTTGAGCTACACCGATAAAAAATTTGGTTAGTACGACAAAACGGTATCCTGCATATAGAATCTGCAAATGTAGATGAGGGAAAAAGCATTTGCAGATTCAAAACAGCATACCTCTATTTTTGGGAGAGATAAAATGGATAAAGATAGTGAGAATTCTACATTTGATTTCGATAATGATCCGGAGTTTAGCAAGAATTTTAATAAGAACATAGAAAAAGTCTTAGGGGATTTTAGTGAGTCAACAGATGAAGTTGTGACGAATGGATACGTAGCAGAGGATATTAGTGAAAAAACGGATACACCTGAGGTAGCTGACAACAATAATATCAGTAATACAAGAATAGTAGAACCTATAAGAATAGATTTTGAAGAAGAGAATGCTGCAGCTTCACAAACAGCGGATGTTATAACTGCTGACATCATTGATGATGAATTAGGGGATATAAAGGATTCTCTGGCAAAACAGATTTGTGCAGAAATGGAAACAATACAAGTGGAAGAAGAAAAACAACAAAAAAAACAACGCTGGTTTAAAATCCAAAGTGGTATAGTATTAACGTTACTATGCTTCATTGGATTTGGCTTCTTTTTGGGATTTACCAAACCCGGTAACCAATTATTAATGGGTATGGGAGTTAATTTAGGTGGTACAATATGGGCAACCTGGACCGGTAATTTTCAAGATAATTCGGATGTAGTAGAAGATGTGGATTATTTGGATGAAGATGATATAACAGCGAAGGGGGAAGAAATTGACCCTAGTACGATTAAATGGCCAGATCATCCTGGTGATGGAAGACAAGAAGAAGGTGTTTATAATATATTATTGTTAGGTGAAGAAGCCATTGGAAACGGCACCAGTAGAGGTAGAACGGACGTAATTGTTGTTGCCACTATGAATACAAACAATAAAACATTGAGACTCACCTCACTCATGAGAGACACCCTTGTTCAAATACCTGGATATAACGACAATAAGCTGAATACTGCTTATGAAAAGGGAGGACTTGATCTTCTTTATGAAACCATTGCCTTAAACTTTGATTTACAACTGGATGGTTGTGTCATGGTTAACTTTGAGAATTTTGAGAAAATCATTGATCGACTTGGAGGACTTGAGATTACCTTGACCTCCGGAGAAGCTAGTTATTTAAATTCTACTAACTATATCTCAAACCCGGCAAATAGAAATGTTGTAGAAGGGAAGCAGTTATTAAACGGTAATCAGGTACTTGGCTATAGTCGTGTACGTAAAAGAGCAACAATTACCGGTAATAACAATGATTATGGAAGAACGGACAGACATCGTATTGTATTAAATGCGATCTTCGATAAATATAAGACTACCAGCAAAGCTGAATTGGCGACCATCATGCTTGAATTACTTCCGATGATTACAACGGATATTGATAATAAATGCTTCGAACTTTTATTAAACTCATTTTTTGAAATGGGAACGACCGATATGGAGCAGCTTAGAATTCCTGCAGATGGTACCTTCGTTGATAATAAGAAAGTACGTGGTATGGCAGTTTTAATTCCTGATTTGGATAAAAATGTAGAAATTTTACATAGTTTCATTTTTGGGGAAGATCCTGTGCAGAATACTGTAAATACAGGCTTAGTTAACGGTAGTGATACGCAGACGAGCGGAAATTAAGAGGTTGATAATTAAGGATGATATTCAAGTGCATTCCGTATTCTATATCCATCGGAATGCACTTGTCTTGTCTCTTGCAGCTAATAGATTGTTATAATGTCAATGATCCGAACATATAATAATATGTCCTCAGAAGCATACCAAGAACAATGAATAAGTAAAAGGAATGCTGTGTTACAAAAAAGGAATATTTTATATTTTGGAGTAGATCATATGTCGCAATCTGGTTCTGTAAACGACCGAAGAAGGAAGAAAAAAATATATAAGACCTATGGGATAAAGATACAATCAGTACAAAGTTATAGCAAATGGAAGCTAGGAATCTTTTACCTTATGATATTTGCTCTAGTTTTGTTTATCTCAGGTTATGAGTTGAAGCTACTGAATACAGAAATATTAATTGATAATATCATCCGTGAAGGAATTAATTATGATGCCTTTCGAGAAATGAAAGTGAATGAAGCGGCTCTAAAAAAGGCGGATAAGAATATAAAACACCTATTAGAGAAAAACCCAGACTTAAAAGATAGGAAGTACCTAGACCGCATTGGTTATTTAACCTTTAGTATGATGGCCTGCTACTACGACCTGATTGATCATGAGGTTGTAGATGATATTACCTTTTATCGAGCAATTGGGAAGGTATCTGCAACAGAAAGCTTTAGGGAATTATATTCATATTATCAAGCAGTACTATCTGATTTGGAGTACTTTCCTGTTCCTAGGGTGCAGTCAGCAGATATCTTCTATGACAATACCTGGTACGAGCATCGAAGCTATGGTGGAAACCGCAGACACGAGGGCTCGGATTTGATGGCCTCGAATAATCAAAGAGGTTATTTTCCAATCATCAGTATTACCGATGGAATCGTAGAAAAAATGGGATGGCTGGAACAGGGAGGATATCGAATTGGTATACGCTCAAATTCCGGAGGCTATTTCTATTACGCACACTTATATTCCTATGTCACCGGATTAAAAGAAGGGGATGAAGTAATCGCAGGGCAGCTATTAGGTTTTATGGGGGATAGCGGTTACGGTAAGGAAGGCACCATAGGCCAGTTTGACGTTCATTTGCATCTTGGTATTTATGTCGATGCTGTTAGTGGAGAAATGAGTGTCAACCCTTATTGGATATTACATATCCTTGAAAAATACAGAACAAAATATGCTCCAGTGGAAACGAACGGAAGCTTCGATTAATAAATCAGAACAAAAATTCAAAGAAAAATTAAAAATAGAATAAAAAGTACGATAAAAAAAGTACAATAAAAGAGTAAGATAAAAGAAAGTAA
This sequence comes from Bacillota bacterium, assembly GCA_023389295.1. Classification (GTDB taxonomy): domain Bacteria; phylum Bacillota; class Clostridia; order Lachnospirales; family Lachnospiraceae; genus Mobilitalea. The sequence goes on along the minus strand of JAEWEO010000293.1, from coordinate 9,118 downwards.
GACAATATAGAAATAATGAAAAAGCTAAAAAACTTTACTTAATCGCCCACAATAGGGTATAATATTCACGATAAGCAGATTAGTCCGTGAGTACTTAAGTGCGTTTTTAAGCTTGCTTAAGAAAACGCACTTAAGTACTCACGGATAAGTGCAACGTGAACTCAAATGCATAGCATTTGAGTTGCTAATCTGCTTATGTAGGAAATGATCTGCTTATGCAAATGCTTCGCATTTGATTATACAAAAAAACAAATTACATTTAACATAAAAACTATAACATAAATTCAGGAGATACCATGGAAGTCTATTTCGATAATTCGGCTACAACCAAGATGACAGAAGGTGTAAGAGATAAGATGGTGCAAGCTCTGTATGAGGATTACGGTAATCCCTCATCCATGCACCGACTTGGAGTAAAAGCAGAGCAATACATCAAGGAAGCATCTCAGATTATTGCAAGTACACTAAAAGTAGAGCCCAAGGAAATTATCTATACCTCAGGAGGAACAGAAGCAAATAACCTCGCCCTGATAGGAACGGCTATGGCAAATAAGCGCAGGGGAAATCATATTATTACCACAAGAATTGAGCATCCCTCCGTTCATCAGCCACTTGTTTATCTGGAAGAGAACGGTTTTGAGGTTAGTTTTGTACCGGTAGATACCACGGGTAAAATCATCAAAGAGAAATTGTATGAATTAATAAAGGATAATACCTTACTTGTTTCGTTAATGTATGTTAATAATGAAATCGGAGCAGTTCAGGATATCAAAGAACTTACAACAGAATTAAAAAATAGAAAAAGAGATCTTATCATACATGTAGATGCTGTACAAGCCTTTGGAAAATACCGTATTTATCCAAAACGAGAAGGAATTGATTTACTTTCCTTTAGCGGTCACAAGATCCATGGACCAAAGGGTGTCGGTGCGCTCTATGTGAATGAAAAAATAAGAATAAATCCTACCATGTTTGGTGGTGGACATCAAAAAGGATTGCGTTCCGGTACGGAAAATGTTCCGGGTATTGCAGGTTTGGGACAAGCTGTGTTAGAATTATACAAGGATTTTGACTTGAAGATAGCACGGATGTATGAACTGAAGCAGAAATTTCTTAAAGAAGTCAGTAAACTAGAGGGTGTAACGATCAATGGAATTCCCTTGGAATGCACGAATGAATTTGAGATGGAGCAAATCAAGAAGACAGCACCACATATCATGAATGTGAGTTTCCAAGGAGTTAGAAGTGAAGTATTCCTACATGCACTAGAAGACAAGGGCGTATATGTATCATCAGGTTCAGCCTGCAGTTCACATCATCCAACCCCAAGTGTTACATTAACAGCCATAGGACTATCAAAAGATTTAATGGACGCAACCCTACGTTTTTCCATGTCTGAGATGACAACGATGGAAGAAATAGATTATACTTTGGAGCAAATCAAACAGCTCCTACCCATGCTTCGCAGATATACAAGAAAATAAAGTACATGCACAGCTATTAACAAGCGTGTGTATTAGATGGAGGTTAGGATGTTTAAAGCATTTTTAATAAAGTATGCTGAAATCGGTCTAAAGGGAAATAATCGTTATATTTTCGAGAATGCCCTCCGGGACCGTATTAAGGAAGCCTTAAATCGCTTAGGCAATTACGAGGTTAGTAAAGAACAGGGGAGAATCTTTGTTGAGTGCCCTGAAGAATATGATTATGAAGAGACGGTGTCTGCTTTACAAAAGGTATTCGGTATCTCTTCGATCTGTCCGGTAGCTGTAATTGAAAGCTCTGAATGGGAAGCACTTACAAAAGGTGTGGGCGATTATGTGGAAGCCATGTATCCGGATCGCAAATTCACTTTTAAGGTGGAAGCAAAACGTGCCGACAAAAATTATGCGCTGACTTCACCGGAGATTTGTATCGAGATGGGAGCTTATCTTTTAAAAAGATTTCCAGAAATGAAGGTAGATGTTCATGAGCCCTCAGTTAGGATTACAGTAGAAGTACGTAGTAAAAGTTATGTATACTCTATTATTATTCCTGGTCTTGGCGGTATGCCGGTAGGCAGTAATGGTAAGGCAATGCTACTCCTCTCCGGTGGGATTGATAGCCCGGTTGCAGGATATATGATCTCCAAACGAGGAGTGTCTCTGGCGGCGACTTATTTCCATGCTCCCCCGTATACCAGCGATAGAGCAAAACAAAAGGTAGTGGATCTTGCGGAGAAGGTTTCAAAATATTCAGGTAAAATGAAATTATTTGTAGTTAACTTTACTGATATCCAGTTATATATCTATGATCAATGTCCTCACGAGGAACTTACTATAATTATGAGAAGATATATGATGAGAATAGCAGAGAAGCTGGCGGAGAAGGAAGGCTGTCTAGGACTTATCACCGGTGAGAGTATCGGTCAGGTGGCAAGCCAGACGATGCAAAGTCTTGCAGCGACCAATGAAGTATGTACATTACCCGTGTATCGTCCTTTAATCGCCTTTGATAAAAAGGATATTGTGGAGATTGCCAAGGAAATTGATACCTTTGAAACCTCGATTCAGCCTTTTGAGGATTGCTGTACCATCTTTGTAGCTAAGCATCCGGTAACTAAGCCAAGCATTAAAGTAATTAATAAATCAGAGAAAAAGTTGGAAGAAAAGATTGAAGAAATGATCGAGATAGCATTAAATTCTGTTGAGGTTATTACGGTAGGCTAATGAGATAAATTAAAAAAAGAAGCTTTGTAAAAGTAAATTTATTAACAAAATTTATAAACAAAATTTAAAAACAAACAAAAGAGTTAGCAAAAAAGAGGCTGTCGTTTAGACAACCTCTTCATAATAGCAATAATTATTACTCAACAATATAAGGTTTTAAGATAGCAAGGATGCTGTCCATATTTTCCTCACTATGGATATTTAAGTCGATAACTTTAGATAAGTCAAGACTGAAAATACCCATGATGGATTTTGCATCTATAACGTATCTGCCAGAAACCAAATCAAAATCGGAATCAAATTTTGTCACGTCATTTACGAAAGCTTTTACCTTATCAATTGAATTTAATGATATTTTTACTGTCTTCATTAATAACTCCTCCTTTATTCAGTATATGTATATACTATAATTTAGCAATTTAAAAGTCAATATACAAAGTTCATAAAAAAAAGTGGAAAAGTTGTATAGGTATCAAGTATCTTCCAAATATTTCAAAATAAGAAAAGATAGGAAATGATGACGTTTAAGTAGAAAGGATATTTAGATAGATGAAAAGAAAAGCAGCGTTTCTTAGTCTCGGATGCAAGGTGAATTCCTATGAGACTGAGGCTATGCGTACAATGTTTGAAACAGCAGGATATGATATTGTCGATTTTAAAGAAACAGCGGATGTTTATGTAGTGAATACCTGTACCGTTACAAATATTGCCGACCGAAAGTCACGCCAGATGTTACATCAGGCTAAGAATAGGAATCCCAAAGCTATTATTGCGGCAGTAGGCTGCTATGTTCAAGCAGCGGAAGAAGTACTACTTGCAGATAGTGCAGTTGATCTAGTGGTAGGTAATAACAAAAAATCAGATATCGTATCCATGGTTGAGAGATGCATGGATGGGTATAATAAAGAAGAATTGGTTGTAGACATCAATAAGGAAATGGATTATGAAGAGCTTAATGTTATCACAACCATGGAAAAGACCAGAGCATTTATAAAGATACAAGACGGTTGTAACCGTTTTTGCTCCTATTGTATCATTCCCTATGTCAGAGGAAGGGTTCGCAGCCGCAAAGAGGACGATATCATTGCAGAGATTAGGGAATTGGTGAAAAAAGGGTATCAAGAATTTGTTCTTACCGGAATTCATATCTCTTCCTATGGTACTGATCGTAAAGCATCGAATAACGCAGAGAATTCCAGCGAGGAACTAGAAACAATAGACATAACAAGTGAGAAGGAACAGGACAATACCTGGCTTGCTTCCCTCATTGTAAGAATTGGACAGATCGAAGGGATTGAACGTATCAGATTAGGTTCTCTAGAACCAAGAATTATTACAGAGAACTTCTTAAAAGCAATTTCTGGAGTAAAACAATTTTGCCCTCAGTTCCATCTTTCCCTTCAAAGCGGTAGCAATTCTGTACTAAAAAGAATGAATCGTAAATATAGTGCAGAGGAATACTATGAAGGTGTCCAAATGATACGAAAATATTTTGATCATCCTGCATTTACAACGGATGTGATTGTAGGTTTTCCCGGAGAGACGGAAGAGGAATTTGGAGAAACGATGGAGTTTGTTAAAAAAATCGGCTTTTCTCATATTCACGTATTTAAGTATTCCAAAAGAGCGGGTACGAAAGCAGCTGTCATGCCGGATCAGGTTATGGAGGAAGTGAAAACTATCCGAAGTAATGCACTTATCGCGTTATCAGAGGAAATGTCCGAGGAATATAAAACATATTTTTTGGGTAGAATAGAGAAAATTCTCTTTGAAGAAGAAATCCAGATAGAAGGAACGAAATATCAGGTTGGACACAATGAAAGGTTTTTAAAATTGGCAGTAAAAGGAGATGTTGATTTATCAAATCAGATACTGAAAGCTAAGGTGTATCATACATTAACAGATGAAATTCTTCTTTGTGAAATAACCAATTGAATTTTTTGCTTAAATATATTAATATATAAATTAATCAGATGTACGAAGCAAAATTGTATGGGCTATCAGATTTGATGGAAGAGGAAGTGATTCAATGCAGAAATTAAACAATACACAGTATTTTAATGTGAAGAAAGAACCTGAAGTTATAGTTAGCGAAGTTATTCATACGGTATACTCGGCTCTAACTGAGAAGGGATACAATCCGGTAAATCAAATTGTCGGATATGTTATGTCAGGAGATCCTACCTACATAACGAGCCATAAGGGCGCTCGAAGCTTAATCATGAAGGTAGAGCGTGATGAGATTATCGAAGAATTGTTGCGTTTTTACATTGATACGGAAATCAATCAATCCTACCGGAGATAACGTAACGAATAAAAAGAGTACTATTTTTTTGGTACTATGGAGGCATAATGAATAGAATAATGGGGTTGGATTACGGCTCTGTGACGGTAGGAGTGGCCATAAGTGATGCGCTACTTTTAACCGCTCAAGGAGTTGAGGTAATCCACCGTAAACAAGAAAACAAGCTTCGTCAAACCCTTGCCCGAATTGAAGAACTGATAAAAGAAAATGAAGTTAATCGAATTGTAGTGGGATACCCGAAACATCTGAACAATTCCGTTGGAGAACGTGCTATTAAGTCAGAGGAATTTGCAGAAAGATTAAGACAACGAACCGGACTTGAGGTTATCCTTTGGGATGAAAGACTGACTACGGTCGCAGCACATCAGGTATTATCACAAACAAAAATGGATTACGTAGATAAGGCAAAGGTAGTAGATAAGCTCGCAGCAGTATTAATTTTGCAGGGATATCTGGATAAGTTAAACTTTTTAAAAAACGAACAGGAAAGATAGTAATTTACTTTATGTATGTAAAGGTACAAAATTTAGAAAGCAAAATAGAATAATCCAATTATTTGAGAAAAATATTAGTAGAAGGATAGGTAAAGAGTATACGTCAGAAAGAATACTAACTTTCCGATTATTAAATTGATTTATTATACTGACGATACTCACAGTTGGAGGCACGTAATGGCAAATAAACCGGACGAAATCGTATTCACAACCGAAGACCAAGAGGAAGTAACTTTTCGTGTAATAGAACAGACAAGACTGGGCGGCGTTGATTATCTACTCGTTAGTACAACCCAAGAGGAAGAAGACGCGGAAGCTCTTATATTAAAGGATATATCAGAAGATACCGATGAAGAAGCTATATATGATATAGTAGATGATGACCATGAGCTGGAAGCTGTTGGTAAGATTTTTCAGGAATTATTAGATGATATAGAACTGTTATAAAAAATTAATAAAATGAATCTTATAAATTATATTAAATGCAAGATATATGATTAGACGAAAATAGGTGATAAAATGCCTGATAATCAGGAACAATTCAAGAGTTTATTAAAGCAAAACGGACTGAAGGTAACCACACAGAGAGTGGCGATACTTGAGGTACTAAACAGTAGACCCGGTAAACATTTAACCGCAGAAGAAATCTATGATTTCGTTAAAAAGAAATATCCTGATATAGGGATCGCTACTGTTTATCGTACCATTCAAATGTTATCGGAATTAAACCTAATAGATAAATTAAATCTTGACGATGGGTTTGTACGCTATGAGATTAGCAAAAAAGGCAAGGAGAATGCTTGCCACCATCATCATCATTTGATCTGCCTTGATTGCGGAAATATTTTCGCATTTCAAGATGATCTGTTAGAGACGTTAGAAGAACGGATAAAAGAAACTTTAGGTTTTACCGTAGTTGACCACGAGGTAAAGCTTTACGGTCATTGCAAAAAATGTAAAAGCAAATAATCTATTGAATCTATTTCATAGCAGGAGAATAGGATATATTCGCCTGTAAACTAGAAGAATCCTTGAATTCTTTTGTTTTATCATGCACTTAGTTAATGGATAAAAAAGTACATAATAACCATTGGAGGTGCAATTATTTGAAAGAAAATGAAAAAATAGCTATCAGAAAAACTGATGAAAAAACGGCTATTAGAAAAGCAGATGAAAAAGTAGCTATTAGAAAAGCTGATTTAAACGGTGTAAAAATTATTCCACTTGGTGGATTAGAGCAGATTGGTATGAATATAACTGCAATTGAATATGAGGACAATATTATTGTAATTGATTGCGGATTATCATTTCCTGAAGATGAGATGTTGGGTATTGATTTAGTAATTCCTGATGTAACATATCTTAAGGAGAATATCGATAAGGTAAAGGGATTTGTTATTACTCACGGACATGAGGATCATATTGGTTCGCTACCCTATATATTAAAAGAAGTAAATGTTCCCATTTACGCAACAAAATTGACAACAGCAATTATTGAGATTAAACTAAAAGAACATAATCTTTTGAAGAATACGAAGCGTAAGGTAATTAAATATGGCCAATCCATAAACCTTGGATGTTTTAGAATAGAATTTATTCGAACAAATCACAGCATTGCGGATGCCTCTGCGTTAGCAATCTATACTCCAGAGGGCATCATCTTCCATACCGGTGACTTTAAGGTTGATTATACACCTGTATATGGGGAACCCATCGATTTACAGAGAATTGGTGAAATCGGTAAAAAGGGAGTATTGGCATTACTATGTGATAGTACCAATGTAGAACGTCAGGGATATACTATGTCAGAACGTTCTGTTGGAAAAACCTTTGATAGTATTTTTGCTGATTACGCGAAACAAAGAATTATTGTTGCTACCTTTGCTTCTAACGTAGACAGAGTACAGCAGATTATTAATTCAGCAGCGAGATATGGCAGAAAAATTGTTGTAGAAGGTCGTAGCATGGTAAATATTTTATCTGTTGCTACAGAGCTTGGATATATTAAAATGCCTGATAACATGCTGATTGAAATCGAACAGATGAAGAACTACACAGATGACCAATTAGTATTAATTACAACCGGAAGTCAGGGAGAAACAATGGCAGCCCTACCTCGTATGGCAGCCAATATTCATAAAAAAGTTACCATCAAACCGGGAGATGTGGTGATATTAAGTTCCACACCAATACCTGGTAATGAAAAGGCTGTTTCAAAGGTAATCAATGAGTTATCAATGAAGGGAGCAAAGGTTATATATCAGGATACCCACGTATCAGGTCATGCTTGTCAGGAAGAGATTAAATTAATCTATACCTTGACAAAACCTAAATATGCGGTACCTGTTCATGGTGAATACAAGCATTTAATTCGTCACGCAGAATTAGCGCAATCCCTAGGTATTCCGAAGGATAATATCTTTATCTTATCTTCAGGTAAGGTATTAACCTTATCAAAGGAGAAAGCGGCTATCACAGGAGATGTTCCGGCACAAGGAATTCTTGTGGATGGTCTGGGTGTAGGTGATGTAGGTAATATCGTTCTGAGAGACAGACAGTTATTATCCGAAAATGGATTAATTATCGTAGTTATTTCACTTGAAAAATATAGTAATCAAATTTTATCAGGACCCGACATTGTATCTAGGGGCTTTGTATATGTTAGAGAGTCAGAAAATCTGATGGAGGAAGCCCGTGTAGTTGTTGAAAAGGCATTGGATAAATGTCTGAGCCGTAATAACGCAGACTGGGGTAAGATGAAGACTGAGATTAAAGATTCTCTTAGCGACTTCATCTGGAAGAAGACTAAGAGAAACCCGATGATACTGCCGATTATTATGGAAGTATAGTTATAAGGCCTTTCTGGCTACCTGTTAAAATGCAGGAGAAAGGCATCATGGAGGTAAAATATGGCAAATAAGTCCACAAGCATGAAGTTAACTTTAAAAATAACAAGCTTTATCGTGCGCATGTTACTAAACATCATGTTTTATATCGTTATAGTCATCATGATTATTAATGTAAGTAAGTTGGCTTTTGATTTCACCTATCAACTTTATGGACCTGACAGGGCTAATCCTATAGGAACAGGTAAAGAGCTTATCTTTCAGATAAAGAAAGGTGAAACTACGATGGATGTAGCAAGCAAGTTGGAACTTTCTCAAGCAATTAGAAACAAATATTCTTTTTACTTAAAAACCAAGCTTGAGGATAAAGTTATTATGCCAGGCACCTATGAAATTTCCACCGACATGACCTATGATGAGATATTAGCAATCATTACGGACTATTCTGCATCTATTATCAAAGATGATGAGGTATCTGAAACAGGCGATGACAGTAATTCAAATGACAACACACAGACAGATACTGATACGAATTGAGATAGATATAAATTATATTAGATTCTAATGGAAGAAAGGCTTGGTAGATCATGATTATAGATGAAAGAATAACCGCCTATGTTAATTCCTTGGAAGCAGAACTCACACCGGAGCTACTTGCCTTAGAAAAAGAGGCACTTGCTAACCATGTTCCAATCATAAAGAAAGAAACGCAGGGAGTAATGAAATTCTTACTTCGCTTACAACAACCAAAACGTATCTTGGAGG
>JAEWEO010000258.1 GCA_023389295.1 Bacillota bacterium | reverse complement strand
TTATTGATATCATTTGCAATGTCTATTGATTTATTTTCCATTGCTACATCCCCCTTTCATAAAAATCATATTATATGATTGCGAAACCATATAGATATTGTGTATTCAATGCCTATAGTTTACGAGTTTCGCAATCGTCTATAAAAATCATATGATTAACATCGGATTGATTTTTGTGTTATTTAGTATCAATATACCCAAAATAAATAAAACTTACTTACAATTAGATTTTATTCAATTTTTTTAAAAAAGTCAATCTAAAGTGTTGACAGAATCAAAACAATAGTATAAAATTGAATTGTAAACAATTAAAAAAGACATTAGATAGGTATATAATAAATATTACATAGAACAACTAATAATTTCTTATAATATAATTTTAAAGTAGAAAGGATGTCATCAATATGAACAATCATTTTAATCAAGTTATTGAAAATCGTAGAACAATATATGCTATCAGCAAGGATTCGCCCGTATCTCAGAATGAAATCCAGAATATTGTGGAACATGCAGTTAAATATGTTCCCTCAGCCTTTAACTCACAGACTGCAAGAGTAGTGGTATTATTTGATGAGCAGCACGATAAGTTATGGGATATCACAAAGGAAACTTTAAGAAAGCTTGTACCTGCAGATAGCTTCGCTTCCACAGAGGAGAAGATGAATGCTTTCAAGAGTGGTTCTGGAACAGTATTATTCTTTGAAGATCAATCCATTATAGAAGGTCTGCAGCAGCAATTCGCACTATATAAGGATAACTTCCCGATATGGTCCTTACAATCCTCCGGAATGCTACAGTATACAATTTGGCTTGCTCTTGAGGATGCAGGTCTAGGTGCTTCTTTGCAGCATTATAATCCATTGATTGATGATCAAGTGAAAGCGGAATGGAATTTACCTTCTAACTGGAAGCTGTTAGCTCAGATGCCTTTTGGTAAGCCTCTTGCTCCTGCTGGAGATAAGGAATATGCACCAATGGAAGGCAGAGTAAAGGTTTTTAAGTAATTTACCCTCATTAAAAAAATAGAAAATAGCGGATCGGCTGCATTATAAATTCAGCTTATCCGCTATTTCTTTATTTGTTTAATGTGTAAATGTTTGTAAAATTAGAAATTGTCACTTTCTATCACAATCATTTCCTGTTATAATAAAGTTTGTTACAAAAAGATACAGTTTTAATAAAGATAGGGGTTGGGAAAAATGGAAGAGGATTATAGCTGCTACATCTATATCGCTTTTTTTGTGACAAACACCAATATAGGGAAAATGATCCGACTTTTTACTCGTAACAAATTTAGCCATGTAACCTTAGCTTTTGACCGGAATTTAAATCAGATGTATTCCTTTGCAAGATATCATGTGAATTCTCCTATTCGTGGTGGGTTTGTAATAGAAGAGCCGGCCAGATATCTATATAATGAAAATGATGCTACCGTAAAACTATGTAGAATTCCGGTAACCGAAAATGAATATAATAGAATATTGAAAGAAGTTACATATTTTAAAGAAAATAGAGAAAAGATGATATATAATACCCTAAATGCAGTATTATCCTTGTTAAAGAAACAGGTAACAATAAAGGATGCTTATACCTGCTTGGAGTTTGTAAATTATATACTACGTTTGTCCGATATTCTGGTGATTAGAGAGTTAGAGAGAAAATTTCAGAAGTACGTAATCTATCAAGGAAGTTTTCGTGAACTAGCTAATTGGGAGCAATCTTATATGGATGAAACAGATTATTTTGAAAGAAGACATGCACTTGGTGTAGTACGAGATACGGTCGGACATTTTACGAAAGTTGCCTATCGATTCTGCTTAGGCCGATAATATATAATTAACATCGAAAAATACGCAGAAATTTCTTCTAAACAGTTGGATAATGAAAGCAAATGTGATACGATATGGATGGTATTATACTACCAATAAAGTATCTCGAATACGAATAAAATATCCCTGCTGCTTGAACATAAATTTTGTACTACAACTTAGCGAAGGTTAAGAGAGATTGTGAGGTACCTATGAAGAATATATACATATATCAAACAAAGTTAGGGAAAATATTGATAGCAGAAGATGGACAGGGAATTACTGATATAGCCTTAACTGCAGCCTCGGAGTGTAACGAGGATGAAATACAAGAAATAATTGGTGTTTCAGAATTTAAACCATGTGAAACAGACTTGATCAAAGAAACAGCGAAGCAGTTACAGGAATATCTGGAAGGAAGTCGCAAAGAATTTACAGTAAAACTTAATCCCATGGGTACACCTTTTCAAAGAAAGGTTTGGGATGCTTTAAAAGCAATTCCCTATGGTGAAACACGCAGTTATAAGCAGATTGCACAAGAGGTAGGTAATGAGAAAGCCTCAAGAGCAGTCGGAATGGCGAATCACAATAATCCTATTATGTGTATGATTCCCTGCCATAGAGTAATTGGAGCAAATGGAAAACTGGTTGGCTATGCCGGTGGTCTTTCCATAAAAGAGTGGTTACTAAATTTAGAAAAAGAAAGGATTTAGGAAGTATGAACAAGGAATGGTCATTAGATGTACTATATAAGGGTTTTGACGATGTAAAATATAAGGAAGACAAAGAGGCTTTTAAGCGTTTAATTAATGAGCTTGTGACGTTTACTGCTACATTGGCAGACAAAAAAGAAGAGGAGGCAACTCTTTTACAGACAGTAGAATATATGGAACAGCTTCAGCTCCTTTCTAGCAGACTGGGTTGTTATGTATTTTCAAGACAAGCTACCAATACATCCGATGGTGAAACAGCGAATGAAATCAATGCGTTTGAAAAACAAGACAGCTTATCCACAAAGCCGATTGCAGTTATGAAAAAATACATCGCTGGTATTAATAATATCGAACAATATTATGAGAAGCATCCAAAGCTGAAAGCTTATAGCTATCTCTTTGAAGAGATAAAGGAGGAAGCAAATTATTTACTTAGTGATGATGTTGAGGAGGTACTTGCAAGACTTAATATTTCCGCAGCTTCCGCTTGGAGCAATATGCAAAGCTTCTTAACTTCCACCCTTGAAGTGGAATATCGCGATAATATAATTACATTGCCGGAAGTACGTAATAAAGCTTATGATGAGGATGTACAGGTTCGTAAAGATGCCTATGCAGCTGAGTTAAAGGCTTTAGAGAAGATTAAAGATCCAATCAGCTATGCACTTAATAATATTAAGACACAGGTTAATACGGTTTGTGATTTAAGAGGATATGAATCTCCGCTTTCTATGACTCTCATTCAATCTAAGATGAAGAGAGAAACATTAGAGGCTATGTTAGAAGCAATTCGTGAATCATTACCGGCATTTCATAAATATCTGAAACATAAAGCAAAGTTGATGGGACATGAAAATGGACTTCCTTGGTATGATTTATTTGCTCCCATTGGTGAAAGTGATAGAAAGTTTACCGCAGAGGAATCTAAGGACTATTTATTAAAGCATTTCCGAGGTTTTGCAGATGATCTGGCAGATATGGTGGAAGAAGCTTATGATAATGAATGGATCGATTTCTATCCAAGAAAAGGTAAGGTTGGCGGAGCATTCTGTGAGAATATGCCTTTTGTAAAACAGAGCCGTATCCTTACGAACTTTACAGGTTCCCTAAATGATGTTGTAACACTTGCACATGAACTAGGTCATGCATATCACGGACTTCAAATTCAAGAACACCAACCGTTAAATGTTGATTATAGTATGCCTGTTGCAGAAACAGCTTCTACCTTTAATGAAGCTCTGATTATGGAAGCGATCATTAAAGAAGCCGAGGGTAATGAGAAAATGGCTTTGATTGAGAGCCAACTACAGGATGTAACTCAGATCATCTGTGATATCTATTCTAGATATTTATTTGAAACAGAAGTATTTGAAAAGAGTAAGAACGGATTTTTGTTTGCAGATGAGTTAAAGGAAATAATGCTAAAAGCTCAGAAGGAAGCTTATGGTGATGGTCTGGATCATGATTATCTCCATCCGTACATGTGGGTTGTAAAGGGACACTATTACTCTGAAGCCGTTAACTTCTACAACTTCCCATATGCCTTTGGTGGTCTCTTTGCTAGAGGGTTATATGAGAAATACAAGGAGGAGGGCGAAGTATTTATTCCGAAATACAGAGCTCTTCTAAATGCTACTACAATTATGAGTGTTGAAAATGCTGCAAAGCAGGCTGAAATTGATCTTGAGAATCCTGAGTTTTGGAGAACCAGCCTTAAGACAGTAGAGGATTTGATAGAACAGTTTATTGAAATGGCATAATGTTAAGATTAGAATGATTTAGATATTGAGATACGATTAAATAAAAACGATAAAAGCGGATAGCAAGAGAACTTGTTATCCGTTTTTTTGTTCATGACAAGTGAATTGGCTTACTAGTTCACTTGTTTAAAAATAACGAATTTTGAAGAAAGAGGTAAGTAATCATCACATAAAAGATCAAAACTTTCAAATACTAAAATTGAAACAATGTAGGTATGATTAAAATGAATGGTAATAAGCTTGTTTAATCATAGGTATATGTCGGGGTATACATTTGTGAAAGGAGAGAATTATGAGCATATTGGATAATGAGCATCAGATACCGGAAGGTCTTGGTATGCGATTGGCACTTGATATGAACGCGATGAAGAATTTTTCTAATTTGCCGGATGACAGTAAGAAGCAACTGGTAGACTATATACAGAGTTCAACTACAGGGGATGAAGCAAGAAACCGAGTTACAGAGGTGGTCAGCAATCTTAAAAAAGGGGAATCCTTCCGATAAGTATTTCATTGGAAGAGTAAGGAAAGACATACTTCATACATCAAAATAACGGATTAAAAGTATGGCTGTTATAAATAACCTAGGTTAATTTATAACAGCCAAATTAGTAATATGGAGACGATGGCTATTAGCGCATCGTCTGTTATCTTTGATTACCCATGAAGAATAATGCTACGGTTCCGGGACCGGAATGTGCTCCAATGGTAGGACTTACATAATTGATTAAAAAATTCTGAATGCCAAAACGTTCTTTGACATGATCGGCAACGATTCGGGCATCTTCTTCGCAATCACCATGACTAATGAAAATGATGTCATTGGATTCGGAATAACCCTTTAAACGTTGCTCCATTTGATCCACTAAAGATAGAAGTGCTTTCTTTCTTCCTCTAACATTGTTAAGAGAAACCAAACGCCCTTCGTTGTCTACATGAAGCACAGGCTTTACGTTGATCAAAGTACCGATAATTGCGGTTGTTTTGGAAACTCTACCACCACGATGCAGGTGATGGAGATCATCTACAGTAAATAGATGGCATAGATTTAATTTGTTATGTTCAAGCCATTCACTAATTTCCTCGATGGATTTACCCTGTTCTTTGAGCATTGCAGCTTTATGAAGCAAAAGTCCTTCTCCAAGGGATGCACACAAAGAGTCAATTACGATAATCTTAGCATCCGGATTCTCATCACAGACTTCTCTGGCAACGGTTGCAGCAACGGAGCAACTAGCGCTCAGAGCGGAGGAAAAGGCAATGTGTAAAATATCGTACCCGTCCTGAATAAAACCGGTAAATACCTTCTTAGCAATGGCGGGATTAACAGCCATGGTAGTTGGCATTTCACCACTTCTCATTCTATTATAAAATACTTTTGGCTCAAGAACATCCTCTTCTCCGTATATGGTATCACTCATACTATAATACAGCGGAAGGATTCCGATATTATGCTGGCGCAAATAATCCTCGGGCAAATCGCATGTTGTATCGGTAGTAATGATAAATTT
>JAEWEO010000159.1 GCA_023389295.1 Bacillota bacterium | reverse complement strand
GGTTATGATCTTTCCTTATTAGTAAAATGCAACGATAACTAATAACACTCTCTCAATACTTATCAAGCAGGGGTTTTAAGAACCCTTAGTTAAAGTCGTCTCAAAATCCACTTTATTTTTCACTCTTACTACTCCTTTTTGAAAATTCAAATTTTCATATTTGTTGCATGAACACCTTTTAAATCATTAGGGTTCCTTCAACAAATAATAATGTTTTACACATTTCACCCAAACTATCTTGGTCGGGTTCTATTATAGTATAAAACATGGTTTGGAGCAAGTCAGAGCAAGATTATGTAATTTCGGTTAAATTGGATAATTGAAAGAGTAACTTCCATATATACTTTTGAAATAGTTATTCCCACATCAAGCAAGAAAATGGGTGGAATTTTTTTAATCTTCGTTTCAGTTAAATTTACCCAAAATACTATATTAAGGATTGAATTATGAGAATTTTTACTATATACTACTTATAATTACTGTATATATCCATATTTTTCTATCAAGGTAATATGCCTATGAGAAAAAGCGATTCTTCTTTGCATATTAATGATTATTTTAATTTATAATAATCTTGTATGATTTACCAGATGTTAACTGTTGTTAATTATTAAGGAGGAGATTAGTATGACTAGTATTCAAGACAGTTACGTACTATCCAATGGTGTAAAGATTCCTTGTGTTGGCTTTGGTACCTGGAAGCTATTAAACAATGAATCCTCTGTTGATATTGTAAAGACAGCAATCGATTGTGGATACCGACACATTGATACTGCTTTTGCTTATCAAAATGAAGAAGCCGTGGGTAAAGCAATTCGTGGGTGTGGTTTAAAAAGAAATGAACTTTTTGTAACTAGTAAGCTTGATAATTCAGATCATGGTTATGAGAACACCCTCAAGGAATTCGAGATGACCATGAATAATCTTGGGACCGATTACCTTGATCTATACTTAATACATTGGCCTAAGCCTATGAAATATCGTGATAATTGGCAGGAGGCCAATGAAGGGACCTGGAAAGCCTTTGAAGAACTATATCAAGGTGGTAGGATTAAAGCCATTGGCGTAAGTAATTTCTTAGAACACCATCTTGAAGCCTTATTAGAAAGTGCAACCATAGCACCCATGGTAAATCAGTTGGAACTTCATCCGCAATATGTTCAGCACGAAATCGTCACTTATTGTAAAAACCATCGTATCATTGTGGAAGCATGGAGTCCGTTGATAAAAGGACAATTAAGTAACCCGATCCTTCTAAATCTTGCCTCCAAATATGGCAAAACACCGGCTCAAATCGTACTTCGCTGGAGTATCCAGCATGGTTTTGTTCCTTTACCAAAAGCCTCTTCCAAAGAGCGCATGTTAGAGAATGCGAACATCTTTGATTTTGAGCTTTCTGCGGAAGATATTGAGGAAATGAAAGCATTAGAAGTCTTTGGTATCACCGGACCTCATCCGGATACTGCTCCCTTCTAAAAACTTTTCTATTATTAATGGTTCTATCATTAAGGTTGGGATGTGTGAAATCATCCCAACCTTCTTTTATAAAGTAAATAACCTAGTAGGAATTCATTAGTCATATGTAAAAATGCACCTACCGTCACATTTTCTGACGATAGATGCAAACTAGACTTCTTATGATATTATTTTAAACGAAATAGTTCTGCTCTTATGTACTTATGAAATAAACATACTACATTTTCTTTCTTAGACAAGAAAAGACCTAATATCTGTTATTATACTCTCCTCTTCTATGCAGATTTGGATAATTCTCCAAATGAGCACTATCATTAAAGCGTTCTAAGTAGAATCTGTCATTGCTAGGATCATATACTAATTGAGTGATTCCTGTGTTCTCAAGAGATACCCCATACAGAAAACGCTTTGCCTGATTTTTACCAAAGAGTGCAGCCAAAAGTACTCGGATTACTCCTCCATGTGTAACGACAACAATATTTTCATGTCCACTTTGAACAATATCTTGAAGAGCAGGCATCACTCGTTCATAAACCGAAGTGCCGTTTTCGCCTCCCGGATAAGGAATATCCTCTAATAATTTCTTCTGTTCTTCCTTAAAATCACCAAAATGCTCATCGATATACTCTTCCGTTTTGCCTTCCATCAAACCAAAAGAGATTTCCTTAAGTTCTTCTCGAAATTGATGTGGCAACTTTAGTTCTTCGTTTAGTATTTGTGCAGTCTCTTTAGCACGTATTAAATTGCTGGAATATAAAGCATCAATGCTATAGTTCTTTAACCGATCCCTTAATAACTTTGCTTGGCTACGACCCTCGTTAGACAGCCCAACATCAACGTTACATAATGTACTATCCTGCCTACCATGTCTGATCAGATATACGTTAATCATAACAATTCACCGCCTATTCCTAAGTGTATCACTCCTTGATATACTCATTCAATTACCTTAATTATAATAAAGGTAATCCCATCTTCTCAGCTTCTTCCAGTACCTCCTGAGGCCAGATGGAAGATTGAACCTCACCTATATGAGCCTTTCTCAGATAAAACATACAGATTCTGGATTGACCGATGCCTCCACCTATGGTGTAAGGTAATTCTTTATTAATTAATGCTTTTTGGAAAGGCAAGTTAGCCCTGTCCATACAGCCGCTTATTTCCAATTGAGAAAGCAAGGTTTTTTCATCCACACGAATACCCATGGAGGAAAGTTCTAATGCGATATCAAGCACGGGATAATACACAATTATATCTCCGTTTAGGTTCCAATCATCATAATCAGGTGCTCTTCCATCATGACGTTCGCCGGAAGCTAACGCTCCTCCTATTTGCATAATAAAGACTGCACCTTTTTCTTTTGCTACTTTGTATTCTCTTTCTTTTGGAGTAAGTTCAGGATATTGATCCTCTAATTCTTGCGAAGTTATGAAGGTAATTTCCTCTGGCAAGATTTCTTCTATATAATCATATTTTGTTGCCATATATTTTTCCGTATTTTTAAGCGCCATATACACCTTTTTCACTATATCAATTAAGGTATCACTATTGCGCTCACTTTTATCTATCATTTTCTCCCAATCCCATTGATCAACATAGATAGAATGAATATTATCAGTCTCTTCATCTCTTCGGATTGCACTCATATCCGTATATAAACCTTCCCCAATGGAAAATCCATATCGTTTTAAAGCGAGTCTTTTCCACTTTGCTAAGGATTGCACGATTTCTACTTCAGCATCATTTTGCTCCTTTACTCCAAAGCTTACCGGACGCTCGATCCCGTTTAGATTGTCATTTAGTCCCGTCTCCGGTTTTACAAAGAGAGGCGCAGAAACTCTTGTTAAATTCAACAGCTTCGCTAACTCTCTTTCAAAAAAGTCTTTCACATATTTGATGCCGATCTCTGTCTCCTTAACATCAATGATTGCCTGATAGCCATCAGGGATAATTAATTTCATTATCCTACCTCCTACTTACTTTGTTTGTTGGGTAATGCGCTCTTATGTACAAAATGCTATGTAGCACATTTTACATTTTTATTCCTTACTTGTCAATGATATGTCCAAACCGTATGACATACCCTAATTCTTCACACAGTCATTGCCCAGAAAGATTAATTTATTATCGCCAAGAAAGATTGATATTTTTTTAACATTGACAGCGACTATGTGATATGTTACCATTTAGTTATTACAAATTAGGTGTTAATTTTCCGGTTGGCAGTTTACTAACTGTTTCAAGTTTTAAGCTTTAGGGTGGAGAGCTTCTTTTTAGAAGTTCTTTTTTTGTCTCCAAAAAAAACATGTGGAAAGGGGTGAAACATATGCCTTTATCAGATAGTATACCTACTGCTTTGTTTTGTATGGCTGTTGTTTTTTCGGTTCTAATTTTACTTTGGGCAATTATTCGTATATTTTCACTATTAATTATATTAATCGAGAAGATGAACTTAAAAAAACAAGCTAAGACAAACCAACAAAACTAGAAAGAAACGATAATACATACGAAAAGGAGAACTAAAATGTTTCTTGAATCAATCTTAAAGCTACTAAGGGATTCAGGTTTTGCTGCCCTAAGTTGGCAATCCATTGTTATGATATTGATTGCCGGTATCCTTATCTACCTCGCAATTGCAAAGAAATTTGAACCGCTTTTGTTATTACCCATAGCCTTTGGTATGCTCTTAGCAAACTTACCATTAACCGGTCTGATGTACGAGCCGACAAGCTCTTCGGATACAGGCGGTCTTTTATATTATCTGTACCTGGGTGTAAAAAAGGGTATTTATCCATCTCTTATCTTCCTAGGTATCGGAGCTATGACTGATTTTGGACCATTAATTGCCCGCCCCAGTAGTATGCTAATCGGTGCTGGTTCTCAGTTTGGTATCGCTGTTGCTTTTGTAATTGCTGGCGTTATGGGATTTGATCCAAAGGAAGCTGCATCCATTGGTATCATGGGAGGTGCCGATGGCCCCACAGCTATTTATCTGGCCACCAGACTTGCTCCTGATTTACTTGCTTCCATAGCAATTGCAGCTTATTCCTACATGGCATTAATACCACTCATCCAACCTCCGTTAATGAGACTTCTTACCACGAAAAAAGAACGCGAAATTAAAATGGAGCAATTAAGAACCGTATCCAAATTAGAAAAGATCTGTTTTCCGATCGTTGTTTCCGTATTATGCATCCTGCTTCTGCCATCCGTTGCCCCATTGATCGGTATGTTAATGCTTGGTAATCTTTTTAAGGAATCCGGTGTAGTGGACCGGCTCACCGATACAGCGCAAAACACTTTAATTAATATTGTAACAATCTTCCTAGGCCTTACCGTTGGTGCTACGGCAGCCGGTTCAGAATTCTTAAAGCCAAGAACCTTGGGAATTATTCTCCTTGGACTAGTCGCTTTCATGTTCAGTACCATCGGTGGACTTCTGATTGGTAAATTAATGTGCTGGGTTACAAAAGGAAAGATCAATCCTTTGATAGGTTCTGCAGGGGTATCTGCTGTACCGATGGCTGCCCGTGTCTCTCAGATTGAAGGGCAGAAGGCTAATCCAGGCAACTATCTACTTATGTTTGCGATGGGCCCTAATGTTGCCGGTGTCATTGGCTCTGCTGTAGCAGCAGGTATATTGCTGTCACTTTTTGGATAAAATAAGATATTTAATGAGGCGCCTTCATGAAAGGCGCCTCACTTATAACTTAACTTTCCGACTGATTTCTCTTCAACTTGTAGATATCATTGTACACCTGCATCATAATTTCAAAAGCTTCCTCAGAAATTAATTTTCTTTGATGCGCATATTCTACCATAAAGCAAGTAAAGGCTACAAATTTGAAATGCTGAAACATTAAATCAAACTTTTCTGTATCATAATACTTTTTAATAACATTCCAGCTGTAATCACTTAAGGTCTTAACGGTCTCCTCCGATTGGGCATCCAGAAGTTCTGTCATTTCTTCAATTTTATTTTCAACAAAAAGGCCTTTTAAATCTGCATCCAATTGTGCCAATTCCTCATTCATATTACTACCTCCAATATTAATTCTTATCCGTATTAATTTCTGTTTAATTTCAAACATATATGCAATTAAAAAATGAATATCTATGCTTGATAATACACTCAAACATCTTACCATGAGTAGGAATTAAGATACAAGCAGTTTCTATTCAAAAATGTCAGCTTCGCAAGCAGGTATTTATGTATTTATTATGACGTTTTTAGCTGCGTTTACGTATCTTTGAAATATCACGATAACTAATCATCGTGACATTTGCATCTTTTAGTGCATAACGATAATCCTCATCCTTCATTAATTCATATTCATGCACGCGTCTTTGCCATGTAGGATTAATAAATTTAATTTCCGAAGTTTCCTTTGAGGGATGGATATAGGTTTCCGTAATGCCCTCTGGCAGCCGATAAATTCTACCGATCATCATCTCTTTAAAGCTTTCATATGTTTCACCCTGTTCTGCTTCATAAGCATGTGTCAGTAGGTAATCCGGAGTTAGTATTCCAAGCATATCTGCCTGAGCTATGATATACTGAAAGAAAGCAAGCATCTTTGGGTTATCAAGAGGCCCTAACAGCACATCATCCTTATAGTAATTACGAAAGAAGCGAAATGGCAACTTACCATACTTTGCACAATATTCAAATACATCCGTCAAATAGCAATTACCATATAATCCATAGAGACTTCCCATATGATTATCTACGTGGGAAAGATCTATACCATAGTCCATGCATTTCACAAATTGTGCTTCAATTTCTTTTAATACCTCTTCCCTATTTGCATTTACTGCAAATTCTTCACAACGTGAAAAAAGAAAACCTTCACTATCCTCAATAGTCCTTCCATGTGTTAAGCTTCTCGATCTCATGTTTTCCCATTCACTCGTAAAAGTAAGATGAAGACCTACATTGCTTATTTGATTTTTTAGGCACCAGGAGGCTGCCTCTTCAAAACCTGGTGTACAAGGCATTATAGTTGCAGAAGATACTAGCCTCTCCGCAAGCAATTCAAAGATGGCTTCATTAACGGAGCTACACTGACCAAAATCATCCGTATTCATAATAAGAAAACGTTTCATGCTTTTCTTCTCCTTTGAAAATAGTTATAAGATTATAAATTCTGTATCGCTTCGTTATTTAATATTTTCTCTCTTTGCTGTAAGGTAATCGGTTTTTCAAATGCTAACTCAAGGGCCCAAATAATTGCTCCCGCAGCAGGAATTACCTTAAGAGGAATTGGATCTATTGAAACATTTGCTAATTTTTTTACTACCTCCTTAAATTCTTGGAGTAATAACGGGCAATTGGCTTTGGTCCAGATGGAGCCGGCAAGCACTACTTCAGGGGTTTCTTCAAAATGTAATTGCTTCATGCATCCTGCAACTGATTTTGCAAGTTCATTTGCAACTTCTCTTACAATATCCTTTGCAACTTCGTCTTCTTCCAAAACAGCATTAAATAATATGGTTACGACTTCTTTATCTTTGTCTCGGTTCGTATAAAATTGATTGCTTATGGCATCGAATAAATACTTCGGATTTTCAATCCCAAATAAATCCATAATCCGTTCTGATAAAATCGTTTTAGCTCCGCATCGAAAATAATAATCATAGACTGAACGTATCACTAAAGAAGATATGATAAAGCCTCCTGCATGATCTCCCGTCGCCAAACCAATACCCCCGACCTGTAACATCTCACCCTTAGAATTTATACCCAGGGCCACCGTTCCGGTTCCATTGATGGAGCAAATACCAACGCCGGAGGGACAACCTGCTTTAATACCTAAAATTGAGTCATTGGCAACAACAAATTTTTGCAACTCTGCTTTCAAAATGATCTTATTCATTGTCTCCAATTGGGAAAGAGTATCGATACCCGCCATACCAAAAGCCGCTGCCACAACACTTGTTTTATCAATATTATTTTTACTTAGAAGATACTCTATATCGGATAGGATTAACTTTTCAACCTTGGCAAAACCCCCTTGTACTACTTCATGACTTCGGCTTCCTACACGATAAGAATCCACCCATTCACCCTTTGTCGTAAACAATAGGTAGTCTGTCTTAGTACCTCCGCCATCCACTCCAATAATATATTCTTTATTCATGAAAAGCTCCTTTTATCTATTAATAAATTTGGTGATTGCGAAACTCATAACCTTTAGGCATTGTACAAAATGACAAAAACTATTTTGTTTCGCAATGACCTATTTTTTAAATTGTGGAAGATAGTCTTTATGCGCCTCTTTCATTTCCTCATAGCAACTCTTTGCCTTATGATAATCCCCCACCAAAGGGTGTATCAGTAATGCTTTCATAGCCTCGGTATCATCTCCATGGATGGCTGCTTGTATGGCATGGCGCTCATAGGCTTTTACAGTCTGCATCATCTCTATTACATGCTGATTCGTAAAATTACGGATCAGTATCGGCTTTACTCCGTCCTTTCCGATGATGGCAGAAATTTCGACCGTATCCTCCGGTTTCATAAACTCTAGGGCATTTTGATTCAAAACATTGACAATATGAATCTCTTGTTTGTCATTGTAAATGGCATCTACCAACGAAATTGCAGCCTCTGAATAACGGGCGCCCCCTCTCTTCTCCAGCTCCTTCGGTTTTTCCTCTAAGGATACATCCTGATAGGATTCTAGTAGGGCTTCTTCAATCTCAACACATACTTCTCCACGACATTTATCCTCTGAATGTAAATGTTCTAATTTTGCTTCACGAAAATAGAAATACTCCAGATAGGAGGAGGGAATTGCTCCTATGGTTTGTATCAGCTCTTGACCAAAGCCCTCTAAGGGAATATTCTTCATTCCTTGCCCGTTTACACCCTGTGTTAGTGCCTCCTGCAATAAATCCGTCTCTCCCTGTCTAATACCGGTTATGTAACTAAGATGATTAAGCCCAACATATTGAATTTCCAGATCCGTTCGATTTAATGCTTTTTCAACACCTGCAATCATGTTAATCGGAGCATTACATAGACCAATGGTTTTAATATTTGTATAATTTTGAAGTGCCTCAGCAAGAATTCCCGAAGGGTTTGAGAAGTTGATTAGCCAAGCCTGTGGGCAAAGTTCTTCCATCTGTTTGGCAATTTCAAGCATCACAGGAATCGTTCTTAACGCTTTAAAGAAGCCACCAATACCGGTAGTCTCCTGTCCAATGAGTCCATGAGTTAAGGGTATCTTTTCATCAAGTATTCTACAGGGTAATTTCCCGACTCTGATTTGTGTTAATACGAAATCTGCATCTTCCAACGCCTCCCTAAGACTTAAGGTCATTTGAAAATCAAGTGTTAGTCCTGCTTTTTCGATCATCCTCTTGCATAGATTACCAACAATAGTAAGCTTTCTTTCGTCGATATCCATTAAGGTTAGCTGTGTAACAGGTAATACCTTTGCACGTAGAATGATTCCTTCTATGAGCTCAGGTGTATAGGTGCTTCCGGCACCTATAATTGTAATCTTTAATCTTGACATAATATGCTCCTCTCTTTTTATTGGTTGAATGCCGTGGAATCCTTGATAGCCAATCTAGGCGGAAACTTCATAGCATAGTTTCCCACCTCTTGTTTGTCAATAATTGCAAGCAACTGATTGACAGCACATTGAGCCATCTCCTCGGCGGGCTGTCTTACTGAAGTGATCCTAGGTGTGTATTGATTAGCCAACAAGCTGTCATCGTACCCACAAACAGACAAATCCTTAGGAATGTTTAAGCCAAGATCCTTAGCTGCATTCATGGCACCAAGCGCAATGTGATCATCAAAGGCAAAGATTGCTGTAGGCAACCCTTTTTCCTGCTTCCATTTCATTACAGCATTATAACCGGTAGTCTGGTTATAATTCCCGTATTCTATGGCAAAAGGGGTGATACCACCCTCTGACATGGCTTTATATGCCCCGATCTGTCGTTCCAGCGTTGATAAGCTCTGGGCTGCTGCTCCAATTAAACCTATCTTAGTGTGTCCTAAATTCATTAAGTGTTTTGTCGCAAGGTATCCTCCCATAATGTTATCTGCAAGTACGGAAGTAATTTCTTCATCTACGGTTTGATTATCTATTACTACAAAAGGAATTTTTTTTGACTTTAAAATATCTATATAATCCTTTTCCTTATTGGGTACCAACAAAATAGCACCATCTACTCGATTTTGGCTCAAAAATGTGGTATCCGGAGAGGTATCTTCTTCACATATTGATAGGCTTAGTAAATACCCCTGCTGAATTAGATAGTTGTTCACCGCCTTTATAATACTTCCAAAAAAATCATCACCAAGGTCAAAAATAAACATAGCAATCACATAGGTTCTGCCAGTAGCAAGTGTTCTGGCTGCTGCATTCGGTATATAGCCCAGTTCTTCAATCGCTTCCAGTACCTTTTTTCGATTGCTCTCTCTAACATTAGGAGAATTACTAATTACTCTTGAAACCGTAACATAGGATAAACCACATTTTTTTACCACATCATCTATTGTAACTTTCATATTTCCTCCAAAGTATATGCGTCTATATTTCCTTCTGACTAAAGCATACATCTCTTTGAATAGGATTGTCAATATCTATATTTTAATATAAATTTTACACTAATACTTGTTGATATTTTTATTTTATTGGTATATTATGGATTTATAAACAGCAATTTATAACCATAATAGTATATACGTATATATTTTAAGGAGGTTCTTATGAGTAACGTTATTTCCGAGTTAACTACAAAGGGCGAACGTTTTTCCTACGCTGCCTATTTTCTTGGTCAGAATATTTTTTACACCATTATTACGACATATCTAATGCTTTATTATACTGACTATTTTGGTATATCAGCTGTTGCAGTAGGTACCTTGTTCTTTATCGCGCGTATTTGGGATGCCATTAATGATCCCATTATGGGAGCCATTATTGATAAAGTGAAACTAAGAGGTGGTAAGTTTAAACCCTGGGTTAATTTAGGTATTTTCTCCATGCCGATATCTACAGCTCTAATTTTTATTCAATTTGATGGACCCATGCACACAAAGATACTCTATGCATATTTAACCTATATTCTATGGGATATCCTGTATACTATGAGTGACGTTCCCATTTATGCTCTTTCTACTGTAATCACAAAGGATGTCAATGATCGTGTTAAAGTCATTGCTTTAAGTAGGGTTATGGCCTTTATCGGAACCTTACTTGCTACTGTTGCCACCATTCCAATCATTCAAAAAATAGGATGGACTCCCGGCGTCTTATTCCTTTGTGCCCTTGGTATGATTACGATGATTCCTGTCAAATATAAGACCCACGAAAGGGTAAAGGATACCTCGCCCTCAACCCCCACTTTTAAGGAACTCCTCTCCTTCTTACTACATAACAAATATTTACTTATCTTTAACTGTGCTCTCATTGTATGCAGCTTAACCAATACCTTAATGCCTTCTTTAAGTTATTTTGTGAAATATAATTTAGGTGACGAGAATCTCATCTCGCTTGTAACCTTAGTCGCTATGCTACCCAGCCTCATTATTCCTATTCTTTTGCCAAGGCTAGTCAAAAAGTTTGGCAAAAAGAAGATATTATTATTTAGCATTGTATTCTTTGTGGCCACGAGTATCCTCTCTTATTTGATTGGTTATGATAATTTTATAGCGGTATTAATTATTACTGCACTTCGTGGCTTAGGTTTTAGTGTCCCTCCCATAATAACCGGTATGTTTACAGTAGATTGTGTAGAATATGGCGCTTACACAAGCGGACATCGTTTCGAAGGGATTAGTTTCTCTGCTCAGACCTTTACTGCTAAAATCACGAGCGCACTACAAGGTGCTACCGGAAGTTTCCTTCTGGCATATTATGGTTATCAGGCTAATTCCGTACAGTCTAAGCATACCTTAGATGGCATCTTCAAAATGTTTACTATAGTACCTGTTATTGGTTTTATCCTGATGTTCCTTATTATACTATTCTTCTATAAATTAAAGGAATCAGAGGTAGAAGCCATGATGGCAAGAACAATCCACTCCATATCAGAGGAAGCAGCCCTTTCAAGAAATGATACAAACTAAGATTTAAGATGATAAAAGGAGCTATTTGCTTTTACCAAACCCTTTGGTTTCTAAAAGCAAACAGCTCCTTCTTCACTTTATTTTTTATAATGAGTTTTGATACATGCCTATGAATTCATAACATCTCAATTATTTGAGAACTTCCTGTTTACCGATTATTTTACTTGTTTCATCCATAATAAAGGAATCTTTGTATTCTTGTTTTGCAAAATAGACGTTACCATCAATGGTCGCATCAACTAACTCAAAATCATTTGCTTCAACATAGAGATCTCCAATGAAAGCACCTTTTTGAATACTTGCTTTCGGACTTCTTATGGTAAGTTTTGGCGCTTTAAGTGTATATCTTGCAGTTATAACACGATTTTCATCCTGAGAATAAAGGGCGATCTTTCTTTGGATAATGTCTTTTCCTGTTTCGTCTTGCTTACCGTTTTTGAACTCTCCTTCTAATACCAAATCCTTATCAGTCTCTAGATCATTCAACAAGCAAATAATCCATGTTCCATCTTTACTGATGGCTTTTAAAAAAGCTTCTTCCGTAGATACAATTGATGCTGTTGTTACTACATCTGTAGTAGGCGGAGCCGTTGTGGGGGTTGTCTGAGCGGTTTTAGTCACAACCGGAGCCTGTGTTACAGCCTGAGTAGGTGCATTTGTCGGATTGTTACCCGCGTCATTATTCTTAGTACAACCTGTTAATAATGTAGCAAAAAGTATTAACAATAATAGAGTTATTCTTACCTTCATTTAAAATCCTCCTTGGAAATGTATTGCTAACTTACATTATTACCAAATTTAATTAAATCATTCACATTTAAACAAATACATAAGAATAAAATGTCAGCCTAAACCTCTAATACTTTTTAAATTAAGATTGCTTTATCTTACTTAAGTCTATTTCTTAATATGGCTAATCATATAATAGCATCTTTAAAGGAGTAACAAGTCTGTTCGGTTAGAATATGATAATAATAGTAAATTGAAAAGGAAGTGCCACTTTGCCCATTAAGATATTTATTGATCAAGGTCATAATCCTGTCGGCTTTCCGAATGCCGGTGCAGTCGCTAATGGTCTATACGAATCAGATATCAATTATAACGTAGGAAAATACTTAGCTGATTTATTAAACAGCGATCCCAGATTTAAAGCTCGTTTGTCACGACCTACAAAAACAACTGTACTAGGGACCTCTAACGCTACCAGTCTCGCAGAAAGAGTTCGTATGGCAAATGAATGGCCTGCGAATTATTTTATTAGTATACATTGTAATTCCAATGTCAATCCTGTTATTAATGGTACGGAAGTTTACATTTATCAGTATTTCACCCAGGCGCAATGGCTGGCAGAGCAAATCATGACGGGAATTACGCAATTAGTAGGCACAAGGGATAATGGCATCCGGGTTAATCCTTCTCTCTACGTTCTACGGCGAACTAAAATGACCGCAGTTCTCGTGGAGCTAGGATATCTAACAAATACTTCTGATGCACAGAAGCTACGTGATGATCAATACCAGTTTGCTTATGGTATCTATCTCGGTATCATGAGATATTTTGGTTTTGCATAGCTAGTAACAATTCAAACCATCACCCTAAGTGGGGGATACGTAAATAAACTACCTTTCAGCCTTACTTCATCAGAGTCGGTAGCTATTTGCTATCGGCTCTGATTCGTATCCTAAAATTTTATTTTTATTTCAATTCTAATCTTTACAAATTAAAAAATATATGCTATTATATCTTTAGTATTTTAATTGTCATGTATGAACTCACATATTTTTGTAAGTCATTAATGCGTTAATGATCTACAAAAATATGTGATTTTTTTATAAGTAATAAAATACAATAAATATTTTTAGGAGGTATCTTTTATGAACAAAGGTACAGTTAAATGGTTTAACGCACAAAAAGGATTCGGTTTCATTACTAACGACAACGGCGGAGAAGATGTATTCGTACATTTCTCAGGTATTGCTTCCAACGGCTTCAAGACTTTAGAAGAAGGCCAAAAGGTTACTTTTGACTTAGAAAAAGGTCAAAGAGGAATGCAAGCTGTTAACGTAGTAATTGCATAACTACCATTCATGCGAACGAAAGGGAGATGTTTAACATCTCCCTTTTTTGTCTAAATCTATTCTATTAGGTCCATTCTAAATCTATTCCATTAGGTCCATTCTTCAAGTTCCCGTTGTGTAGCCAGTACATAGTGCTGACCTCCTATATGCTGTTGAACCCCTATGTGATAATCAATCCCACTTGTTACATAATCATAAGTAACTGCCACTCTTTTCTTCTCTGCTACGGGATTGGGCTGAGGAATCGCTGATAGTAATGATTTTGTATAGGGATGGATGGGGTTACTAAAGATCTCGTCTTTTGTACCTGTTTCCACCAGATGCCCTAGATGAAGAACTCCAATTCGATCCGAAATATACTTAACCATAGAAAGATCATGGGCTATAAATAAATACGCAGTATTGGTTTTTATCTGGATATCCTTCATCAGATTTACTACCTGCGCTTGTATGGATACATCTAACGCACTAATTGCCTCATCCGCAATGATCAAGTCCGGGTTCATAATAAGAGCTCTTGCTATTCCGATTCGTTGTCTCTGACCACCGGAAAACTGATGTGGGTAACGATCCGCATGTTCCTTTGCCAAACCAACCATATCAAGAATTTGATACACCTTTTCTTTCCTTTCCTCCGAGGAATTGTATAAATGATGAATATCAAGTCCCTGCGCAATAATGTCTAAAACCTTCTTTCTAGGATTTAGACAAGCCATCGGATCTTGAAATATCATTTGCATCTTTGTTCTTAGATACTTCGTATCCTTACTAGATAATTTACCGGAGATATTTTTACCATGAAACAACACCTCTCCCGCTGTCGGTTCATACAATCGAATGACCGATCGTCCAATGGTTGATTTTCCACTACCCGATTCTCCTACTAGTCCATAGGTTTCACCGGGATAGATTTCAAAGGATACACCATCTACCGCTTTTACTGTAAATTTACGATTCACTCGAAAATACTGCTTTAATCCGTTTACTGATAATAGAGGCTTATTCTGCTCCATCTTCATTTGCCTCCAATCCCTTCGAAGCCGCAATCTCAATCTGATCATCCGACATTGCTTCTTTTAGCATAATATTGATTTTATTTCTTAATTCCTGTGGCATTTCTACTTTTGGCGCATTTTCATGTAATAACCAGGTAGCTGCATAATGGGTATCCGTCACCTTAAACATGGGCGGTTCCTCTTTGAAATCAATATTCATTGCAAAGACATTTCTTGATGCAAAAGCATCTCCTTCCACCTTATGCAATAAGTTTGGAGGGCTTCCGGGAATGGTATACAAACGGTCATCCGTACTTTTTAGATCAGGCATTGCAGATAATAAGCCCCAAGTATAGGGATGCTTCGGTTGATAGAAAATCTCCTCTGTTGTTCCCTTCTCAATAACCTTACCGGCATACATTACCTCAACATAATCTGCAACCTTTGCCACCACTCCAAGATCATGGGTAATATAAATAACAGAAATTCCAGTCTGCTTCTGAATATCCTTGATTAGTTCCAAAATCTTAGCCTGGATCGTAACATCTAGCGCTGTTGTAGGTTCATCGCAGATTAAAAGGTCCGGATCACAGGCAAGTGCAATGGCTATGACAACTCTTTGTCTCATACCACCGGATAATTGATGCGGATAATTCTTCATGCGCTTTTTAGGTTCTGTGATACCTACTAGCTCAAGAAGCTGAATTGCTTTTTCATAAGCTTCGTGCTTCGGAGTCTTATAATGATAACACATGCCCTCCATAATCTGTGCACCTATGGTCATCGTCGGATTAAGAGAGGTCATGGGATCTTGGAATACCATGGCTATTCGTTTACCATTAATCTGCTTTCTCATCTCTTTCTTTGATAAAGTCAAGAGATCCAACTCCACTTCCTGTCCGTCCTTTTCATAATTAAAATAAATGGAGCCGCTATTAATCTTACCATTACTGCTTAAGATACCCATAATTGCCTTAACGGTTACAGATTTTCCGCTACCACTCTCTCCTACAATGGCAACCGTTTCTCCTTTAAATAAGGTTAGGCTCATACCACGAATTACATTCACTTCACCTGCAGATGTTTGAAAGGAGATGGATAAATCTTTTATTGATAATATTTTCTTTTTTTCCATAACACACCCCCTACATTTCCTTCATCTTCGGATCAAAAGCATCTCTTAGTCCATCCGCTACCATATTAAAACTTAGCATAATAACTGCTAATACGATGACCGGAAATACAATCATATAAGGATGCGTAGTAAACGATTTAAAGGCATCACTTATTAAGGAGCCTAAAGAAGCAAGAGGCTGTGGAACACCTAAGCCGATAAACGCTAAAAAGGCCTCCGTAAAAATAGCATTCGGTATGGAGAACATGGACATAACTATTAATTGCCCAAAAATATTTGGTAATATTTCCTTAAATATAATGAAGAAATTTTTGGCTCCTAAGGTTTTGGAAGCTAGGATAAACTCCTGCTCCTTTAGCTTTAGTACTTGAGCTCTGGCAATACGGCTCATTCCAATCCAGCCAGTAATTGCAAGCGCTAAGGTAATGGTCACCAACCCGGGTTTAAAAACTAGGATAAGTAAGGTTACAATGACAAGGGTCGGAATTCCGTTGAGTATTTCAGAAAAACGTTGTAATGCCATATCAACCTTACCACCAAAATATCCGGAGATGAGTCCATAAACCATTCCAAAGCACATATCTACAACCACGGCTACTAATGCTATGTAAAGGGATATTCTTGTACCGGTCCAGGTTCTAGTAAAGATATCACGACCCAGCACATCCGTACCAAACCAATAATAAACATCTTCTAATCCGGTGGTTGTATTTTGATCCTCAGAAATGTATTTATTCTGTTTTACTGAACCTGTGGAGGTATGCATTGTTTCGGAACCATCGAAAATACCTAGAGGTTCTAAACCCTTCACTCTTGGCGCAAGATTCTGGTGCGCTATGATTTGTGAGTCATAGGTATGGCCTGTCATTTTAGGTCCAAAGATCGCCATTAAGATGATGATAACAATACAGATTAGTCCGGCAATGGCACCCTTATTTTTTGTAAATCTGGATAGAATATCGCTCCAGTAGGATTTACTGGCAAAGGTTTCATCTACCCGTGAAATTTTATCTGCACCAACCAGAACAAAGTCCTCCGGTGTAAAATTCATCTGCGTATTATTCATGTAGATCCCCCTTTGCAAGTCGTATCCGTGGATCAATGACTCCATATAAGATATCAACAATCAGCAT
>JAEWEO010000120.1 GCA_023389295.1 Bacillota bacterium | reverse complement strand
ATTCATTATAGTCTTTTCTATATTCCTCTATTTCAATCAAATCGTTTACGTATAGTTCTTTCAATTTGTTTAACTTAGATTTTATTTTTGATTTATCGATGTTTTTGGTCTTATTCTTTTTATTACTCTTTTGAATTCTTATTTTCTCTACATAAGAGTCATAAAGAGACTGGATATTATCGAGCAAGTAAAGCTCTATCCTATCTTCACGTATTGACTTTCTATTAGAGCATCTATGGTAGCTAACAGCATTCCGACATCGATATGTCATAAATTTATTTGCTGAGGTGACAGTCTGCATTCCATTCATTATTTTACTGCATTCTTTGCATTGAATAAGCCCACTGAAAATATATAAGCGTTTTGTCTGATTGTCCCGGATAAAACTTGATTTAGAATCTTGAATATCATCAAATAACTCAGTAGGTATGATTTGAGGGTAATAGTTAGGAACGCCGCGAAAACTACCTGTATATTTGCGCGTGCGTAAGGTTTCACGATAGAAATCATAACTTTTGTGAAGATCGTATTTTTTATTTATGTGTTTCATAGTTGCACTAACAGAGCGTACATCTTTGTAATAATCAAAAACTTCTCGTACTAGTTCGGCTTTTTCTTCGTCAATCTCGATAGTTTTATTTTTTATTACATACGCATATGGTTGCTTTCCTGTAACAATCTCTTTATTCTTAATTTTATTATCAAAGACTGATCGTATACGCTCGCTAGTTCTATCTGCTTCATCCTGGGCAACGGATAGCATGATATTTATATGGAGTCTTCCCGAAGCTGAACTTGTATCGTAATTTTCATATATAGTTTTCCAGTTAACTTCATTTGCTTCTAGTATTTCTTGTATTTTATAGTAATCTGAGATATTTCTAAACCACCTGTCTAGTTTAGTAAATAAAATAAGATCAAATTTTTTTTCTTTAACACCTTCAAGAAGTCGAATAAATTCTTTTCTACGATTGAATTTTTTTCGTGCAGAGATTCCCTCATCAACATATATCCCTGTTATCTCCATGCTGTGTTCCTTTGCATATTTTGTTAATGCTTCTCTTTGAGCTTCTAATGAAAAACCATGAAGAGCTTGCTCTTCTGTACTTACACGAATGTATAAAGCTACTCTAATCATATAATATCAACCCTTTCTACTCAATTCTATGCTAAAAATAGGCATAAAAATGCCCGGTAGTATTGTTTTTTACCGGGTGAGTTGATATAATATGTTTGTTGAGAACGGGTATTATATTTAGTCTCACCTAGTATAATATCTTTGAACAGTCCTTGTGTTGGTAGCACAGGGGCTGTTTTTTATAGATTTCCATAAAGTATATAGCTTCTTGCAATATCTAAATTACGCTCATCTATGCCATATTTTTGTGGCATAATTGATTTTCTTAATTCAAATCGTCTACAACTATTGCACAAAGTATTTCCGTTATAACTATAGTCATTATAACAAAAATCACATTTCTGTTTATTCCATACAAACTTATCTACAGACTCATCGTAAAAATAGTTATACAACTCCTTATCAAGATCTGTCATGCCGTAAACCACAACTGCCCTGTGCCAACTTCTGTAATTGTCAAATGCAAGTTGGGCTGCTTGGTCAGAGAGTCCAAACACATTAACTACATCCTGAGCATTTTTACATTTCGCATAATGTATTGCTATGCGAGGTGCCAACAAATGACTGGAAAACTTATCACAATCAGTCTCACTTTGTGTTCCCAAAATTATATGGCCAAGCTCATGCATTAGAGAGAATCTGATTCGCTTAGGATTCTTAGATTCATTGTAATATATGGTATCTTCTAACGTAGCTGCATCTTCACTTAATTCTAAGCAGGCTTCTAATTTTTTTGGTTTAAGTTCTGAATATTTTTTCACTTTGAATCCATATTGGTTTATGATATCCCAGCAATCAAGTGGAAAGCTATCAATTTTACAGTGCTTAAATACTGTAAGGGTACCTTGTATAATTTCATCTTTTATCACTCTTCATCATCCTCTAGTATGATTCTAGCCAATCTCATTTTTTCTTCTTGTGATAGGTTCTTTTTACTTCTTGTGTACACAGTGATTAGTTCATCGTATGAGGGGTGTGATTCCTCTACCTCTCCTTCAGCCATACGCTCAAGATCCTCAACCTTAATTCCAAGGTTTCTACAAATTGTGAGTATATTATCCATTGTGGCTCTTCCTACGCCATTTTTTAATATGGTATAAAGAGTGCTTTCTGGGATACCGCACTTTTGAGCAAATGCTCTCACACTATAACCACTTTCTTTAATTAATCTTTCTAATACCTTTGCTTTATGCATAATGCACACCTCTTATCTAAGATATCAATATTATATACGATATAACAAGATTTGTAAATATCAAATTTACGGAAAACCGTAAAGTTGTGTTATAACGTGAATTCTGAGTTGACAATAAGCGGAATACCGAGTATATTTTAATTATGGTTTACGGACTACCGCAAATAAATAGAAAGGAGAAAAGCCTATGTATATTAATTTATTGAATGCCATGAAGGCGAAAGGAATAACTGCAATGCAACTGGCTAATTTACTTGAATGCCGTCCAGCGACTATGAGTGATAAACTCAATGGCGTTGTTAACTGTGGTTTCTATTTTGACGAAGCATACAAGATTAAAAAAGTATTCTTTCCAGAATATGACTATGATTTCTTATTTTTCCGAGAAAAGGACATTGCATAAGAACATATGTTCTGATATTTTAACATGTAGTGTAATTTTCGTCAACATACGTTATGTATTAACGATTGTTTGAAACATGTACAACCAGTAACGCATACATTGTACAAAACTTGAAACAGAGGTACAACATGAGCAAATCCAAGAAAGAACCAACGGTTACATTTATAGGAAAGCCAGATGGAAAAAAGGTTACTAGATTGCTTATTGAACTTTATTGTAAGCAGGAAGGTTATGAGATTTTAGAACTGACATTTGCTAGTGATCAAAAAGAGGATTCTACCAAAGAAGAGACTGCCTAGGCAGTCAGGAGTAGGACAAGTTTGAAGGGGGGTGAAAGAGGTGGAAAAAGGTATCGTACCAACAATTGAGGAATGTTTAGTAT
>JAEWEO010000017.1 GCA_023389295.1 Bacillota bacterium | reverse complement strand
CCAGTCAAGAGCTCCTGCATCTGGTTTATTGCTAATTGTAAACCATCCTTATCCTGTAATACGCTGGTAACATCGCGAAATATAATTCCAGGCTCCGGAAAATCCGGGATACTTCTTACATAATCTTCTAACTTTTTCATTATTATAACCATGCCTTTCTCACGTTTTTGAAACCCTGATTTTATTTCCGATTTCATTTATTTTCTTGCGTAATAAAGTCTTGCCCGTTTCAATCAGGACATTCCCTAGACAACATAGTTTTCTAGTAGATGATAATTATATCACTTTAGTTTGCCCTTCGTAAAGGATATTTCATCAATCTTACGCAAAATTTCAAAAATAATGACACAAACGGCTATGCCACGGAACTATCGGTAATTCTGAATCATTAGTTGTACACTTCTAAATCCGTTATATTCATTGATTTTAGGGAAATATGTAATAGAAAGCGAAATGTTAGTGCCTCTTCCGGTTTTTAACTTTCCTACTTCTTCTTCCCCATAAGTCTCCTTGATGTAGTGAAAGAACTCGTTGACGTCACCAAAATACATTGCTTCCATTTCCCGTCCATATTGATTTTCCAAACGAAGTTTTATACCTGATGAATTTTTTCCAACCACGAATGCGGATTTAATTCTTAAGTTTTTCTCTGCAAATAACGGTTTTTCATTTCCTTTTCCAAAAGGTTCCAGAAGTTTCAACTCTTCTACCAAATCCTCTGTAACATAACCAAAAGGAAGATGAATATCAATGGTTACCTTCGGAATTAACATCTCATCCGTTAGGTTCGTATTCCTATTTAATCTTTCTCTTAACAATTCAACATTCTCAGAGAGCATTGATAAACCGGCTGCCATTGGGTGTCCACCCATTTTCAAAAAATGTTCTCTACACTTTTGCAGTTCTTCCACCATGTTGTACTGCTCTATGGAGCGTCCTGACCCTTTGACACAATTCTCAGCTTCCGTAAGTACAATAGCCGGTCGATTAAACCGTTCTCTAATTCTTCCAGCAATAATTCCCGCTATACTTTCGTGACAATCCTCTAGCTTCACTACCAGTACTTTATCGTCTTTTTGGTCGCTACCTTCAATTTGACGGATTGCTTTCTCTACATTTTCAGCTGTCATACTTTTACGAAGATCGTTTAACCCTCGTACTTCCATTGCTAAACGAGTCGCCTCCGTTTTTGTACTTGATAGTAACAGCTCCATTCCTTTCTTTGCTGTATCCAGCCTTCCCGAGGCATTTAAACAGGGGCCGAGTACAAAGCCAAGATGGAAGGTGTTTAGCTGTTCTTTCTCTATGTTACTTGCTTCCATAAGTGCAAGAAGTCCTAAATTCTCCGTCTCTTTTAACCGTTCCAGACCAAATTTTACGAGTATTCGGTTTTCATCCACTAATTCCATAACATCACATATGGTTGCAATTGCAACAAAGGATAATAGTTCTTCTATTAATTGTTCGTTATCCAAAGAGGGGTAAGAGCTAAGCAATGCAACACATAATTTATAGGCAACGGCTGCCCCACACAACCCCTTAAAGGGATAGGAACAGTCTGTACGCTTCGGATTCAGTACTGCATCAGCCTTCGGAAGCTGTATTTCCCCCTCCTCGGTCTGCACTAGACTATGATGATCTGTAACGATAACGGTCATGTTGTTTTGCTTAGCAAATTCAACCTGCTCAAGGGCAGCAATTCCGTTATCACAGGTGACAAGAGTGTCTACTTGCATATCATATGCAGCTTCTACCATTTTGATATTCAAACCGTAGCCATCTTTTATTCGATCGGGAATTTCATAATCAACCATAGCTCCGACTTTTTGAAAGGTACGATATAGAATATAAGTTGAAATAACCCCATCCACATC
Organism: Bacillota bacterium; assembly: GCA_023389295.1. Taxonomy (GTDB): domain Bacteria; phylum Bacillota; class Clostridia; order Lachnospirales; family Lachnospiraceae; genus Mobilitalea. The sequence continues at coordinate 2,895 of JAEWEO010000017.1, read as the reverse complement.
ATAATCTCCAATAATACGAATTTTCTTACCCGAATCAATTTTATTCTTAAGGATTTCACAAGCTTTATCCAAATCCTTCATCAAAAATGGGTCATATAGTTTATCTTTTTGTGGTCTTAAAAAAGCATGCATTTTCTCCGATGTATCAAAGCCCTTATTCACAAGACATCTTGCAATAACTTCACTAACACCGCATTCCTTCATAATAAGGTCAAAGTCTGCTTTTTTGTTTTTAATTACCCAATTTTCCATATCTTACTCCATTCTTGCACACACGGATGAAAGATATTGTTTTTCCATCCTTCTTTCCTGCTCTACTCCTTCGTAGCTTCCGGTTCTTCCTCTTCTGCTACCTTTAACATAATTGCACATTCTACACGCTTCTTTTGCAGCTCACAGCCAATATCGTAAGCGTCATTGATATTGTCATGGAACTTGAAGGAATTTGCTGCACAACCACCACTACAGTAGAATTTTGCAAAGCAGTTCTTACATTTGTCTTTGGAATATACATTGCAATGTTTAAATTCTTCTCTAAGTTCAGGTGTCTTTACACCCTCAAATACATTGCCCATTAGAAACTCTGTCGTTCCTACAAATTGATGACAAGGATATAAGTCTCCCCAAGGAGTTACTGCCAGATATTCTGTTCCTGAGCCACAACCGGATAGTCTCTTTGCCACACAAGGTCCACCGGTCAAATCTATCATAAAGTGGAAGAAATTAAAATCCTTGCCTTCCTTTTTATACTCAAGCATTATTTTTGCCAGCTTATCATACTCCTCAAACAGAACTGGAAGATCCTCTTTTGTTATTGCATAGCTGTCCTCCGGTAATGCAACCACCGGTTCAACGGATATCTGTTTAAATCCAAGATCAGCCAAATGCTTCACATCTTCACTAAAGTCAAGATTATTATGAGTAAAGGTTCCTCTTACATAGTAATTGGTCTGATTTCGGCTTTCGGCAAGTTTCTTAAACTTAGGAAGTATCAAATCATAACTTCCTTTACCGTTTCTGCTTGGACGCATTTTATCATTCACTTCTTTACGTCCATCAATACTAAGAACCACGTTACTCATTTCTTTATTTGCAAATTCCATTACATCATCATCTAGTAATACACCATTCGTTGTAAGGGTAAATCGGAATTTCTTATTATGAAGAGCCTCTAATTCTCTACCATACTTCACCAGATCTTTTACTACCTGGAAATTCATGAGAGGTTCACCACCAAAGAAGTCAACCTCGAGATTCTTTCGGTTTCCGGAATTAGCAATTAAAAAGTCAAGTGCTTGCTTACCAACCTCGTAGCTCATCAGCTCTCTATGTCCTTTGTATTCACCTTCCTCTGCAAAACAATATCTACAAGCTAGATTACAATCATGAGCAATATGTAAGCAAAGTGCCTTCACAACGGTGGAACGTTGTTTGAAATCCTTAATATACTCCTCATATACGTCTTTTGTAAATAATGCTCCCTCTGTCTTAAGCTGTTCAACATCCTCAAGTACTTCAATCACCTGATTAACGAGTTTTTCTATACTATCAGAAAAATCCTCTCCTCCATCATATGAGGTAATCTGGCTCAGGTATTTTGGCTGACTATATTTCTCAACCATTGCAGAGATAATATTCCCTTTCGTATTATTTTCGTACATACCAATAACATCATATGCCAAATCATCTACGACATGGATCATACCACTATTTACATCCAGTACGATATTGTATCCATTATTTTTAAATTGGTGAACCACGTTTTTATTCCTCCCTAACATCTAATCTGCGAACTCTCTGCAGATACTAACTTGTGAAGCTTGCTTCACATAATTTCAGTCGCAACGAATGGGACTGTCTTAAAATATCTTCCGATTTTACAATAAAAATGAACGAAAAATATTTTAAGGCAGCCCCATAATGATTAAGAAAATACTCTCTTTGCTCTCGCGTATACAAGATAAATCAATTGCCATACTATCTTGTCATGAATAAGCAAGGTGCCTCAAGATAATATTATTCTTAAGACACCTTCATCATCATTCATTCATAATCAGATCCTGATTGTGCATTCTAAGATAACTATTATGAAATCACACATCTTTACCTAATGTAGGTGTATTGTAACTTCATAGCTAAACTCTATGTACTCTTATCTATTTGTTTTCACAGCTCTGATTGCCAACTGTACAGGATGTCTTACAAGCTGACTGACATGATGTCTGACATTCTCCACAACCGCCCTTTTTTAATGTATCTTTCAGGTTCTTTGTGTTTAAAGTCTTAATATGCTTCATTGTTCTGCCTCCTTAGCATCGATAAACTTTAAGTTATTATAACATAAGTATATGCATAAGAAAAGAGTTTTTTGCATTAATGAAATAAATGATATTTTTGGAAAAGCATATTGAAACAACCAGGTATGACATGTTATAATATGTGATATCGTAATGAAAGCCACATGATGAGTATTAATATATAAATATAGATGCATAAGAAAGGAAAGGTATAATACGATGAAAAAATTTATCATTACTACCGATACAACATGCGATTTGCCCGAGGATTATTTGCGCCAGCATAATATCGGAATCCTTCCGCTGTATTATAGTATGAGTGATACCATATACGGAGAAGAGAATGTTCTTGAGCCGAAGGTATTTTATAATAGAATGAGAAATGGCGAAATGCCAACTACAATGGCTGTCAATCCCGCCAATGCTAAGAAGGCATTTACCCGTTTTATCAAAGAAGGTTATGACATTTTACACATTGCTTTTTCCTCTGCCCTTAGCGCCAGCTGCTCCGTAGCAACAACCATTGCTAGGGAAATCTGCGATGAGAATCCGGATGTTAAGATTATCGTAATTGACTCTTTGTGCGCATCCCTTGGAG
>JAEWEO010000335.1 GCA_023389295.1 Bacillota bacterium | reverse complement strand
ACCACTTTATTTAAATTAGAATCTACACTTGAAGTATGATTATAAACAACGTCCATAATGACCCTTAAACCATTGTTATGCAAAGATTGAACCATCTGCTTGTATTCGTTAATTCTAACTTCACCATGATGAGGATCCGTTGAATAGGAACCCTCCGGAACATTGTAATTTTCCGGGTCATATCCCCAATTAAACTCATTGTTCACCAATTTGGTCTCATCAACCGTAGCATAATCAAAGGAGGGGAGCAGATGCACATGGGTAACACCCAAATCCACCAGATAATCAATTCCTGTTTTCTCACCCGTTGTTGATTTTGTCCCTTTTTCCGTAAAGGCTAAATATTTTCCTTTATTTTTCATACCGGAGCTTTTATCTACAGAAAAGTCTCTGATATGAAGTTCATAAATAACTGCATCCGTAGGATTTAGAAATTCCGGTCTTACATCTGCATCAAACCCCTCCGGATTGGTGGACTCAAGATCTACCACCATTCCGCGGTCACCATTGACTCCCGTTGTCCTTGCATATGGGTCTACTGCCTCTTTGGTTACTTCATCAACCGTAACGGAATAAGTATAATATGTACCATTCAAGTCACCCATCATCTCCAAATACCAGGTACCCTTAACGTCCTGTTTCATTGGTACACTCTGGGTTAAATTAATACCAACACCTGCAGAATACATATTTAGTATAACTTCTGATGCGGTAGGTGCCCAAAGACGGAAGGCCGTCTTCTCCTTTGACCAAATAGCTCCAAGATCATTTCCTTCGTAATAATAAGCTTCCTCAAACTCTTTTGTGGAGAATAACTTCGTATTTGTAATAGCCATTTCACCATAACCATCAATTACTAAGATATATTTTTTAAATAAGTCTAATTCCTGGGCCATGGTAATTGTTGCAGTAGTTGCACTAGCCTGACCTGGTGAAGATATTCCACCAACCTCGTAGGTCTTACCCTCTTCATCCTTAACTTCTATCTTAGAGGTCATATCATTTGCGGTGCTATCAAATGCTGTTGTAACTTTAAAATCAATGGTTGAAGCACTTTCGATCGTTGCTGCCAAAATCTTAGGTTCTAAATTCATCTCATTTTCTTGATATCCGAAGTTGGAATCATCTTGAACAACATAGATATCAATTACACCTTCCTTTGCTTTTGTTATGTCTATAAACCGATCATTGTTGGTATCCTTCAGATTCCATGCGTTGCTTTCTGTTGAATGACGAACAATAAATCCAACCTCTGTGGTTCCCTCTTCTATTTGAAGAGTATAGGATGCTACCTTACCAAAATCATCTTCACCTTGAAATTCATAAGATGCACCTTCCCCACTACCAATCCAGGACCAAATATTCCATCCCTCATAATCATCTGCATAACGATGATAATGAATGTTGACTGTAAGCTCCTCGGCAGCCTTTGCCATATGCACGGGCTCTAGCGGACCTAATACAGTAATCACTAACAACAGCATAGCCATAAATAACGCTTTCCATCTCCGATACATTTAAAATCCTCCCCATAGGTATTTGTAAATATATTGTAACATAGAAAGCGTTATGGAGAAAGGTGTTTTCGAAATTTTTCGAATATTACTTTTCCTAAAACCTATTTTTTTCAACTTCTATTTTTTCAACTTATTTTTTTTACAAACTTCTATTTTTACAAACTTCTTCTTACCGATTTTTATAACGGATTGATCTTCGATTACCTGTTTATCCAAATCCATCTCTCTCTCCTGATTGATCTGTACCCCTCCTTGGCTAACTAAACGTCGGAACTCACTTTTTGATGAAATCATTCCTTGATCTAGTAGATGTGGCATTAATTCTAATAAGGTTCTACATTCTTTGGATACTTTGATAACTGGCATCTCGTCAGGAATCTGTCCCTTTTGGAATACTGTATGGAAATATTGCTTTGCCTTTTCGGCTTCCTCCTCGCTATGATATAATTTCACTATAATATCCGCAAGTTCTAATTTACAATCTCTCGGATTCTTCCCCTGCTCCATCTCTTCTTTTAACTTAGCAATTCGATCAGGATGTTCATCTGTAACAAGTTCAAAATAACGAAGAATTAATTGATCCGGTATTTCCATTACCTTTTTAAACATTACCTCGGCAGATTCATAAATACCGATATAATTACCCAAACTCTTGCTCATTTTCTCAATGCCGTCAAGTCCTTCAAGTAGAGGCATAAATAAAGCAATCTGTCGTTCTTTTTCTAACGATCCCTGCAAATTTCTGCCCATTAATATATTAAAGGTCTGATCTGTACCCCCTAGTTCAATATCTGCATCTATCATAACCGAATCATATGCCTGCATTAAGGGATAAAAAAATTCATGTAAGCCAATGGGCTCGTTTCGACGGAAACGTCCCTCAAAATCGTCTCGTTCCATCAAACGTGCTACGGTGATTGTGGAAGCCAACTTAATAACTTCTTCAAAGTTAAGCGTAGAAAGCCACTCACTATTAAAGCGAACTGTCGTTTTCTCCGGATCAATAATCTTAAAGATTTGGTCCGTATAGGTTTTTGCATTTTGTAGTACCTGCTCCTTTGTTAAGGGTACACGCGTTTTGGATTTTCCGGTTGGATCACCGATCTTACCGGTAAAATCACCTATAATAATTACAGCCCGGTGTCCAAGATCTTGCATCTGCTTTACCTTTCGAAGGACTACCGTATGTCCAAGATGAATATCCGGTGCTGTTGGATCTAGTCCTAACTTTACAATCATAGGTTTGTTTTCTAATAGTGAATGCTTGATTTTCTCTTTTAATTCCTCCTCTGAGATCATCTGAGCAGCACCCTTTTTAATTATTTTTATTTGCTCCTCAATTCTCTTCTCTAGTTCCACATCAATCATTTCTTCTTTTTCCACTAATGTCTCTAAATTTTGCATTTCATTCTCTCCTTTTCTTTCCTATCAAGTTAAAATATCCGAAAGCTATATGCTATTGCCTTTCCTACATAATCCCTAATTACGAGTGGGTACCCTATGAAAGCACAAAAAACGCCCTCAAAAACAGAATGTACTGTTTTTGAGGGCGGGAAAGTTTCTCGCGGTACCACCTCATATTTATTGGTTACTTACATAACCAACCTCTTTGAGTACGCCAAATTGATATCAAAAGCACATTTTTATCTGTGGTTGAAATTCTTGGTTATACTCTAGCACGATAACGGGTGCAGGGGGACCGTCAACAGCCTACTAAGATCGCTCTTTTCGGTGTGAAGCTCAAAGACGTATTCTGGATTAACTTTCTTGCCCCTCTCATCAACCGGTTGCTTTCTGTTAGAAATAAATAATCCATACTCTTTCTTATCATCGCTTTTTCAGATATTGTATGCTAGTATAGTAGCTCTTTTCAAAAATGTCAAGACCCTTTTTTTGCTTATTCAAATTGTGACTGATAAAGCCTATAATAAAATCCCTTCTTGTCCATTAGCTCTGTATGAGTTCCCTGCTCTATCACATTTCCATGATCCACTACCAAAATATTATCCGCTCCTTGGATGGTAGACAGTCGATGAGCGATCACAAAGCAGGTCTTATGTTCCATTAGCCTACGCATGGCCTTCTGAATCTTAATCTCGGTTCTTGTATCGACATTTGAGGTGGCTTCATCTAGTATTAGCATCTTGGCATCCAAAAGCATTGCTCTTGCTATGGTAAGTAGCTGCTTCTGTCCCTTGGAAATATTAATGCCATCTTCATTGATTATCGTATCGTACCCTTGCGGTAGTCGTTTAATAAAGGAATGGATACCGGCTAGCTTGGCAACTTCCATTACCTCCTCTAACGTCGCATCTTCTTTACCATATGCTATATTTTCAAAAATACTACCTTGAAACAACCAGGTATCCTGAAGTACCATTGCAAAGGATTTTCGTAGACTACTTCTTGTTAGGTCTTTGATTTCTGTTTTGTCAACAAATATGCCACCCTCCAGGATATCATAGAACCGCATCAAAAGGTTAATGATTGTCGTTTTACCGGCTCCTGTCGGTCCAACGATGGCAGTTAGGCTTCCTGGTTTTGCATGAAGATAAAGATTTTTAATGATTGTCTTCTCCGGTAAATACCCAAAGAAAACCCCCTCCATAGATACGTCACCATGAACCTGTGTAAGTTCTTTCGCGTCCTCTTTGTCCATCAATTCAGACTCCTCATCCATAAGCCGAAATACTCGTTCTGCAGCAGCGGCAGCTGACTGCAATTCACTAATGATATTTGCCAGTTCGCTAATTGGTCCAGAGAATTTCCTACTATATTGAACAAAGGATGAGATATTACCTAGTGTAATTCGCTGGAATAAATATAATACAGCACCAAATACCGTGATGAGAGCTAAGGACAGGTTATTAATAAAATTAACTGTGGGACCGGTCATGCTGGCATAGTACTCTGCGTCATAATAGGCATCGACTGTCTCAACATTCAGATGATTAAATCGTTTCATGATAGCCTCTTCTGCAGCATATGCCTTAATTGTCTTTTGCCCCGACACCATTTCTTCTATGAAGCCATTGAGTTCACCAAGTTTTGCAGAACGCCTGCGAAATAATGGTTTTACCTTCTTTGACATGTACCGCGTATAATAGAGGGATAATGGTATTGTTACCAACATCACCAGTACCATGGGTGGTGAGATAATTATCATCATCACGAAGGATCCTACGACCGTAATTACGCTGGCAAGTACCTGTACAATGTCCGTGGATAACGAAGTGTTTATCGTATCAATATCATAGGATATTCTACTTATAATATCTCCTGCCTGGTGACGATCAAAATACCCCACGGGCAGTTCCACCAATTTAGTAAATACATCTTCCCGCATCCTGTGTACAATTTTTTGGCTAAGGCGTATCATCAATATGGACAAGAGGTATGACAAAATGGAGGATACCACATAAAACACAATCATAAGAAATGCATAATAAAATACTGTTTTAAAAATAACAAGTCCTTTGCCTGGCTCGATAGCATCAATGGCATAACCGGATAACATCGGTCCAATAAGTGCAAGCATATTACCTATGATGGTTAATATCATAGCCAAAAGTAACATCCATTTATAATGATAAAAATATTTCCATAGACGCTTCATCACATAGTTAGGATCTTTGGGTTTTTCTGTCTTTTCGCTAATCTTTCCTGGTTTGGTATTCGCAGGCATAACCTTCTCTCCTTTCAAAGAGAATCATGAAAACATAACTCTGCTTCAGTATTATTTATAAGTTTTAGGACATCAACTGTGACTGGTATATTTCCTGATAAACCTCACAGGTATTTATCAATTCTTCGTGGGAGCCATATCCCACCATGTGCCCATCCTCCAGCACCAAAATATGATCCAATTTCATAACGGAACTAATTCTCTGAGCAATTACAATCGTCGTTGTGTCCTTATAATGATTTCGGATTGCTTGGCGTAGCTGTGCATCTGTCTTATAGTCTAGGGCACTTGATGAATCATCCAAAATGATAATCTCCGGATCGCCGGCAAGAGCTCTGGCTATCAAAAGTCTTTGCTTTTGACCACCGCTTAAGTTACTTCCCTTAATTGCTAATCTGTAGTCTAGCTTTTGATCTAATTCATCTACAAAGGATGCTTGGGCATGCTCTGCCCCTTCCTGCACTTTAGCCTTATCTAATTCCCTTCCCATACTGATATTTTCATAAACCGTATCCGCAAATAGAATATCATTTTGAAATGCTACACCAAATTTTTTACGAAGCTCACGCTTATCAATACTTCGAATATTCCTCCCATCAATTCGAATTTCACCTTTACCTACATCATAAAAGCGCATTAAGAGATTGATTAGAGTTGTTTTACCAGAACCCGTGGAGCCTATAATTCCAAGGCTTCCTCCTCTTGGTATAGAAAAATGAATATCTGTAAGACATGGCTCCATAGCATAAGAAAAATATACATGATCAAAGGATATATGCTCTCGTCCTTCTTCAAACTTCACTTCAGATTGTGTAACAACTTCATCGATATTTAAATGAGTATATGTATCTGTTGTTGGTTCTGCTGTTGCTACTGCATTCGACTCCATTACCTTTAAATCCTCTTCCGTATCCAAAACTTCTGCAATACGACTGGCAGATGCGCTTGCTTTGGAATACACCACAAAGATTCTTGTAATTGCCATAACTGCTTGTAGCATAATAGTAAAATAGGATAAAAAGGCTACGATTTTGCCTGGCTCCGAAGCACCGCTGTTGACACGATAGGCACCTACAATAACTACCAAGGTTAATCCCAGATTAAGCAATAGATTCATCACAGGGTTAGTAATAGCCATGGTCATTCCTGCTTTTTGCTCCTTTTGAGATACTTCAGAATTTATTTGATCAAAGCGGTTCTTCTCACTTTGCGTTTTTGATAATGCTTTAATGATTCTTATTCCCGTGATATTTTCTCTCACAATACGTATCATTCTATCTACTGATATTTGTAATTGTGTATAATAGGGAATTCCCTTTTTAGAGACCAGAAAAACAACAAATGCTAGAAACGGAAGTACTCCAAGAAGTACCAACGTTAAGACAGGTTCAAGGGTACTTGTGATAATAATTCCACCAATCAAAATAATAGGTGCACGAACACCGATGCGTTGCATCACACCAATCATATTATGTATATTGTAGGTATCTGTAGTCATCCTGGATTCCAAGGATGGTACAGTAAAATAATCTAGCTGTGTACCGGATAAACTAAGAATTTTGTCAAAGAGATCATGTCTGAGAACCTCTACTGCATTTCTTGCAACTTTTGATGCCATCCGGTTTGCTATAATATTAAAGGTTCTGGCTCCAACAGCCAGGGCAATCATAATGGCTCCCCACCATAGAATAAGGGGTACATTTTTCTTAGGAACTACACTATCTATGATATAAGCCAAAACCCAGGGTAATCCAAGATCCATAAAGGTTCCTAATACCTTAACTACAAAACCGAAGGCCATTCGATAACGATAGGGTTTTAGATAATAAAAGACTTTTTTCAATGTAAAAACCTCCTGTTATAATCAATGCCAATGAATTAGGATTTTCAAGCATTTCACAGACTATTTTATTGTATCACTTCCAATTTTTATCGTCAAGTTAGGCAGCTTTAACGACATGCGTTTGGATGAAGGTTATACCTAATATACAGTTCGATTCCTATATAGTTTTTAAAACCATTGATTATAAAATAGTATTGGATGTATAATATTACCAGGGATTAGGCTGCAATCATCTACTAATGTTTATCTAAGAAATTAAATCGAGAGAGGAAATTATATGGAAATGGATGCAGGTAAGAAAATAACATTAATGCCTTATACATTAAAACGATGCCATGAATTTTACATGGATTATATAGCTGACCCTGCTATGACTTATGATACGTATATTTATAATAAAGAGAAGGTTGATACCTTTTATATAGACAAAGTTTTAGATACCACAAGGCGCTTCTTCGCTATATGTTATAACAAAAAAGTTATTGGCGAAATTCAAATAAAACGAATAGATTTTGAAAAACATTGTGGTACACTAAGCATACATTTAATTAACGATACAGTAAAGGGAAAAGGATTTGGTACGGAAGCTGAACGTTTAATGATTGTTTATGCAGTTCATAATTTAGGGCTTTATACTATTTATGCAGATGCAGTTCATAGAAACAATAGAAGTAAATATATATTAGAAAAATTAGGGTTTAGACATATTTATGATGATGAAAATTTAGTTTATTACGAATTAAAAGTGAATTGATAGATATTTTCTATAAATGTAAAGGGGGTATGTATATGGAGGCCATTTATACTAAACGATTATTAATACGTAGTTTTACTGCTAATGATGGAGATGATTTATATGAATATCTTTCTGACGAAGAAGTTGTAAGATATGAGCCTTATAGGCCATTTTCATTACAACAGGCAAAATTAGAAGCTATAAGAAGGTCTAATGATAAAAATTTCTTTGCAGTTACATTAAAAGAGGGTAAATTGATTGGTAACCTATATCTTGCAAAAGGTGAATTTGATACTTGGGAGTTAGGTTATGTATTTAATCGAAATTATTGGAACCAAGGATATGCAAGAGAAAGTGTAGAATCATTAATTAATAATGTATTTCAGAAAGAAAATGCTTGGCGGATTATAGCTATGTGCGATCCACAGAATAAGAATTCATGGAAGCTACTAGAAAGTTTAAATTTTAGACGAGAAGGATTTTTAATAAAAAATGTATATTTCTTTAAAGACGAATTTCAAAATCCTATATGGAAGGATACCTATGAATATGCTCTTTTAAAAGAAGAATGGATAAGTAATTAAGTCTGGAGGAAATACAATGAAAAAGTTCATACTGTTTTTACTCTGCGCCATATTTGCCGTAATATTATTAGTTATCTTAAGTGTTCCCACCAATAGAAAGAAACACTTTTCAATGAATAAAATGGCTGTTTGCGACGATGTCGCCAATTTTAATGTAGAGATTAACTCTACGAAAGAAGCTTTAAGCATCTTTAACGAATGGTTAATAAACAATTCTGATTATAATAATGATAATAATGGAATTACAAGCATTGAGAGATATAGAGGCAATTATGAAATAAGTCTTGAAACATCTATTATTATTAATGGTCGAACTACTGGTGTCATGGGTTATAGAGATTATGTCGTTACTAAAGATGGAAATTTAAAAGGATATTATATATCGAAATAATTATTGTCTGCTCCGTAAACCATCATGATAAATACAATTTGAAATTCAATTCATTTGCTTGATATTGAATAGAAAGAGGAAGGAAAAACATGAATATTACAGTTAGAAAAATGTCTGATACCGAGTATGATAAGGTATTCGAACTATCAAATTTTGAGGATGCTGATGCTGAGTTTTTATTGGCATTAAAGAATAAAGAGGAGAATTTTAATTGTATTTTCGATGATGACCAATTAGTTGGTATTGTGCAACTCATAATAAAAAAAAATGCATTTCTATACCTATTTATTATTCCGGAATTTCGTAATAAAGGAATTGGATCGACTGCTCTTAAATTGTGCGAAGAAAGGCTACATACGAATAGTGTTGAAAAAATAACAACTACATATCGAATGGACAATATTCACTCAAAAGCATTTGTAAATAAATTTGGATATACCCGTAAATTCTCATCTGCTTACATGAAATATTCAGGTGGTAGATTTGATATCCTAGAGCAACCAATTAAGAATTATTGCGATAAAGATTATGATTTGGCACATGAGATGTATGCAAAAGCCTTTCATGAAATGCGAGTAAGTGTAGGTGATTTCCCTGATTCCGTTATTGAACCACCAAGTGAAAATATGCGTAAATACTGGGCTAAAACAGCAGATGAGCGCTTAGTTTATACTCAAGATGGTATGATAGTTGGTTATGCTCATATTGATGGTGATGAAATAGGAAGTGTATCAGTTAGAAGTGAATATCAAGGACAAGGTATTGGACGAAACCTCGTAAAGTATATTTGTAATAAAATACTAGATGATGGAAATGAAGCGGTTTCTCTTTATTGCGTAGTAGGTAACAAAGCAAGAAAACTATATGATAGTCTTGGATTCCAAGAAATATATATATCCGAGTATGTAACGAAATCAATTGTATATGGTAATATAGTTTAACCTAGCAGTACCCAAAAGCGAAACAGCCCCTGACTTCAAGATGAAACGAAGTTAGGAGCTGTTATTTTGAATCTAGAAGGCTAATTCTATCAACTATTGTCTATTTCTTCCCATGCATATAGCCTAGAGGCAAAATCTTGAAATAGTCTTATCTCATCATTATAACCGGTTCCTCCAAAGCCTTGTTTTAGCTTCACACCGGCATGGTTAAATACGTTTCCATAAGCAGTACAATCTTCTATTTCACCCGGCATTTTCTTTATCTTCGCAACAATATTATGAGCTAGGGAATCTTTTTTAATATGTATCGGTGAAATCATATTGATTAAATCTCCAAATTCCTTGATATTGAATATCTGCTGACGATTGGTAAAATGATACTTTTTGTTCGGATCAAGACCCTTCGTCTGAAATTTTGCGTAAGCTGTATTTGCTTCTACTTCTTTTTGCAGATATAGTCCAAAGGCTTTCTTCTTATCCGGTGATACCGTCATCCACTGATAAATGCCTTTTTCATCGCTTTTAATACGGTAATAATCACCAAACTGTAACGCTTTCCGATGTTTTTTATAATAGGCTATTTGCCCTTTTATCTTTTCCTTATCTTCGGGGCCTAAATCCACCAGGTTTAGTTCATAACCCATTAGTCCAAAAGCTGCTACTTCAAACCGTGTATCAAGTGAGGTCATTCGTAGGGTCTGATGATTCGGAGCATCTGATACATGGGAACTAATGACAGACATTGGATATCCATAGCTATAGCCTGTTTGTATTTTAGCACGACAAATCGCATCCGTGTTATCACTAGCCCAAATTTGCGGCATATAGCATAACATACCAAGGTCAAACCGATTTCCACCAGAGGCACAGCTTTCAAATAAGATTTTTGGAAAACGTTTGGTAAGTTGACCTAGAATCTTGTATAGTCCCAATATATATCGATGACCAAATTCCTTTTGCCGATCTGCTTCTAAAAAGTTAGAAAAACGGTCCGAGAAAATTCGGTTCATATCCCATTTCACATAAGAAATATTTGCACTAGAAAATACTTTCGTCATTTCCTCAATGATATAATTGCATACTTCTTCTCTTGTCAAATCTAAAAACATCTGATTTCTACCTAAGGAATGTTCTGATGCCGGTAGTTTTACCGCCCAGTCAGGATGCTTTCGGTAACAGTCACTATCCTCATTCACCATCTCCGGCTCTACCCAAATGCCAAAATCCATCCCTAACGCATTTATTTTCTCCGCAAGATTTTTAAGACCACCCTTCAATTTTTCCGTATTTACATGCCAGTCTCCTAAGGAGGAGGTATCATCGTTACGCTTTCCAAACCAACCGTCATCCAATACAAAGAGCTCAATCCCTACTTCCTTTGCCTCCTTCGCAAGCTTTAGAAGTTTTCCATCATTAAATTTGAAATAATTCGCCTCCCAGCTATTAATAAGGACGGGGCGAATCTTATTCTTCCATTTACCGCGTACGATGTGGTTTCGAATAAAATGATGCATATTGTGACTCATGCCTGTATAACCTTGGTCGGAATAAGTCAATACAGCTTCCGGAGCTTCAAAGGTATCTCCTGGCTTTAGGAGGAACTGAAACTCAGCTGGCTGAATTCCTTGAATAATTCTAAGCTTCCCCCAACTGTTACACTCACAGGCTGCATAATGGCTGCCACTATAAATGAGATTAAAGCCATAACAGTCTCCATAATTCTCGCAGGTTTCCTTCTTACTTACCATAAAAAATGGATTGCATCGATTACTCGATACTCCTGCTTTTGTATCAATGACAAGGATTCCAGCTGTAGCCGCTAAATCGTACCTGTTCATTTCTCTGACCCATGTGCCACGAAAGGATGATACCATATACTCATCTGCATTAAGATCCAGTTGATTGCTCATAATCCGATCTAGTTTCACATTCTTCTGTGAATTATTTTTTACCTTGGCACTTCTTGTTATAATATTGCTTTCATAGAAAACAGAGTAAGTGAGTAATAAAGATATTCCATAGTTTTTATCTTTTAACTCAATCTCCAGACTGATATAATTTCTGCCACCATCATGAACTGAATTTGCATCCATGACAGAAGTAGAATCTAGATGAGCGACAGACATAGTATCGGCATTAGCACCAGCAGTAGTTTCTGTATTAGTAACAGCCCCAGTATCAGCATTAGCAACAGACCTAACATCAGCCATTGTATCCAGATAAGCCGATGGTAACGTCAAAAGCTCCTTCTTATTCTTATAAAGTCTTGCTTCGCAAAACAAGAAATCACAGGTAGTAGAACCATCCTCATGTGTCATTTCAATAAAGGGTTCTCTGATATCTCCCTTCCCATAAGAGGACATCTCCAAACACCGGTCCTCTAGTCCGAGTGTTGGAGTGTCTTTTGAATAGTTAAGCGTATTACCGGAGATAAATTCTATCTTCTCCTCCAAAGGATGGAATCCTGCGGTAAGATTAATTCTCTTCCCATAATAGAGATGCTCCAAATGTCCTGAGGGCATAACACGAAAGCAATATGTAGTATCCTTTGTGTTCAGTATAAAAAGTTCTTTTTCTCTTGTTATCATACGAATAACCTTACCTTTCTTCAAATCTGCAAACTATGATGGTAGAAGCCTACCCTTTATGTTCCTTTGTGCCATAGATATCGAGCACAAACTTCTAAAGTGAATTATGCTTTTTATAATTCACTATGCACAGCTTTCCTCTTTTTTCTCTTCCTGCAACTTAGCTGTTATATTTTCAAGATATGCCTCTGACAGCT
This sequence comes from Bacillota bacterium, assembly GCA_023389295.1. Lineage (GTDB taxonomy): Bacteria > Bacillota > Clostridia > Lachnospirales > Lachnospiraceae > Mobilitalea. The sequence continues at coordinate 13,585 of JAEWEO010000335.1, read as the reverse complement.
TATATTTTCTTATAAAAAATATAACCGCAAGGATGAGTCCAATAATAGGAATTACAATCATAAAAAATCGCATTCCAAGTAAAGTAGCTTCTGTTTGAATATCTGCACTTGCATCAAGCTTTATCAGATCGAGTCCGACTCCTGAAATCAGTACGGCAAAAGCTGAGGCTAACTGAACTACAAATATCTGCATGGAAAAGATTACGCTTTCATTTCTTTGCTTTGTCTTCCATTCACCATAATCCACAGTATCTGCTAAGAAAATAGTTGTTAATACGGTAGTAAGTCCGATGCCAAAATAAATGATGATTGCTGCTATCATTAAGATCATTATATTTTTAATATTCCATAAGCCAATTAGAAAGAGCAGACCATAACCTGCAATGGTAATGCAAATCGCTCCGGTAAAAATCGTCATGCGTTTCAATTTTCTTCGCAACAAAGGCAAAAGTGTCATGGATAAAATTTGTGTGGCACCACCTATAATACCAAACAAACCATATAAGGATGCATTTCCCATATCATATTTAAAGAAATAGATTGCGAAATTTAATGTTATGTACACAGCAGTATTAAGTATAACAATGGTAATAACTACCACCATGGCTTGATCATTATGAAAGAGTGCAGAAAACATTTCTTTAATCGTTGCTGCTTTGTTCTCTTCCCTCACCTTTTCCTTTACATTTTTAACGGTGATCAAGATAAATAAAATGAACACGACTCCTATGATCAGGGAAAACAATTGAAATCCCACTCTTTCATTGCCGTTTCCAAGAATAGGTACCAACACCATGGTCAAAGCTGTTGGAATTGCTGCTCCAAGTCCTGCACAGCTACGTGCTATTACAGATATATTTTCCCGATCCTTTCCACTACTCGTAATCGCAGGTATCATGGACCAATAAGGGATATCCATCAAGGTATAAGCGGCGCACCAAACAATATAAGCAATTGAAACATATATTAAAAGTGGCGTTCCGCTTAATGACTTAGGAACTGAAAACATTACGAATAATGTAATGGAACTAGATATCGTTCCAATAAGTAACCATGGTCGGAACTTCCCCATCTTTGTATTAGTCTTTTCTACAAGAATCCCCATAAACGGATCATTGCAGGCATCAAAAACTCTTGCTATCATAAACAAAATCCCGATAAATGTACCACTAATACCAAGTACCGTATTATAATAATATAATAGAAATCCGGATACAATGGTATACATCATATCTTTTCCAACTGCACCAATTCCATAAGAGACTTTTTCTTTTAACGATAATTTCATACCCTTCTCCATTCACGCTCCTCCTAATTCATTGTATCCCATTTTCCACTTTGCCCTAATAAATTCGTTTATATTTGATCTTATCTTCGTCTTTTGAATACTGCGACTGCATCCCTAATACACTGTTCCATATTCCGTTCCTCCTTGCTATACTCTTCTTGCTATATTTTTCTTGCTTCAAAATCCTTATTGGCATATACCTGAAAATCCTCCTCACCTTGGGCAATAACTTTATATTAGATGATTGCCGAGCTACTTATAACATAAAAAAAGTGAATCGCTCCATCCATGCTCTCTTTACTATTATAGTAAATAATGGCAACTCTGAATAGAGATAATTCACTTTTTTATTAATTTGCTTCCCTTTTGCAAGTAATATTTAGAAGGATGATCTTAAACTAACTCCATTACTCTTTGTTATCTTTCATGGCAACGGAAAGTAGCAGTTTAATCCGGTTTAACTGATTCACATTGGATATTCCCGGATCATAGTCAATGGGCATAATATTTACCTGGGGATATCTTTCCTTTAATGGCTTGAACATCCCCTTTCCGGTAATGTGGTTGGGAAGACAGGCTAAGGGTTGAACACAGATGATATTACTGGTTCCCTGCTCAATAAACTCCAGCATCTCAGCTGTAACAAGCCATCCTTCACCGGTTTGATTTCCAAGTGATAGGACGGAAGATGCCATATGTGCCAATTCCTCAATGGGAGTGGGCGGTTCAAAGCGCTTACTCTGTTCTAGTGCCTGTTTCATAACCTTTCGGTAACTCATGATATAACCGGTTACCAAAATACTTAACTGCTTATTTAATTTCGTCCCGGCAAGATATCGGAATCGGAAGCGTGAATTGTAAGCAGAATATAAGAAATAATCCATAAGATCAGGTACAACAGCCTCAACTCCTCCTTGTTCTAAAATTTTTACGATATCATTATTAGCAGTAGGATGATATTTTACTAAGATTTCTCCTACCACTCCTACCTTAGGTTTCTTTATCTTTAATAGTTCCAATTGGTCAAAATCACGGATAATTCCTCGCATGTTACGTCCAAAGACAATCCTGTTACTGGATTTTATATTTAAAACTGCCTTTGCCTTCCATTTTTCGTATAAAAGCGCGGCTGATCCCGGAAAACGCTCATAGGGTCTGGTTCGGTTTAACAGCCGCATGAATAAGTCACCATAAATCATTGCCATAATGCAACGGTTAATCAAACCGAGGGATAATTTAAAGCCAGGCTGTTTCTCTAAACCTAAGGTGTTTAGGGAAATAATAGGGATATTGGAAAATCCCGCTTGCTTTAACCCCATTTTTAAGAAAGCAATGTAATTCGTGGCTCTACATCCACCTCCACTTTGTGTGATAATAACCGAGGTATGATTTAGATCATATTTTCCTGATTTCAGCGCCTGCACCACTTGTCCGATCATAATAATAGCCGGATAACAAGCATCATTATTGACATATTTCAGTCCTTCTTCAATTGCTGACTTGTCATATGCCGGTAATACCTCCATGGAATATCCGCTTTTTTTGGTAGCTTCCTGAATAAGCTCAAAATGGATGGGTGCCATTTGGGGGACCAAAATGGTATGAGTTTTACGCATTTTCTTAGTAAAAGGAACTATATGATAGGTGGTATCTTCCACATGTGTTTGGTACTCTTTCTTATCCCGCTCCTCCATCGCAGCCTTTAAAGACCGAATTCTAATCTTCGCGGCTCCCAGATTATTGCCTTCATCGATTTTTAACATGGTATACATTTTGCCACCGGCGGCCAATATTTCTGCAATCTGATCGGAGGTCACTGCATCCAGACCACACCCAAAGGAATTGAGCTGTATCAGATCCAAACATGGTTCCTTAGAGACTAAACTAGCCGCTCTGTATAGCCTGGAATTATAAACCCATTGATCCACCACCCGAAGCTTCTGCCTAAGATCTGATAGATGGGCAATGCTATCCTCTGTTAATACTGCCATATCATAGGAAACAATTAATTCTGCGATACCATGGTTGATTTCCGGATCAACATGATAGGGCTTACCACAGAGTACAATTCCCCTTTTCTTGTTTTGTTTCAGAAATTCAAGTACTTCTTCACCTTTTGTTTTTATATCTCTTTTATACCTCTCCCTCTCCTCGCAGGCTCTTTGAACTGCCAGCTTAACTTCCCCTAGTGTAACCTCATATTCTCCTAACTCTTCCATTAGCCTTTTGGTTAATACTTTGGTATTCTCAAGGGAAAGAAACGGTGAAATTATCTTAATGTGTTTTGATTTTAAATCATCGATATTGTGTTTTATAACCTCCGGATAAGAGATCACAATGGGACAATTGTAATAATTGGTAACCTCTTTAAATTCCTTTTTTTCATATACAATGGAGGGATAAAATATGGTATCCACCCCTTGTTTAATAAGATCTAAAATATGTCCATGGGATAACTTTGCCGGATAACAGGCTGATTCAGAAGGTATTGTCTCAAGTCCTTTTTCATAAAGCTTTTTTGAGGTAGGAGAGGAAAAAATCACACGAAAACCTAGTGCTGTAAAGAAGGTAAACCAAAACGGATAGTTCTCATACATATTTAGAACTCTTGGAATACCAATGGTTCCTCTTACTGCCTCCTCGACATCGATTGGCTTATAATCAAAGGTTCTCTGATACTTATAAGCATAGAGGTTAGGTAGAGGCACGTGATTTGACTTTACGAATCCAAGTCCTCTTTCACACCGATTTCCTGCAATAAAACGTTCACCACTTGAAAATGTATTAACGGTCAGAAGGCACTTGTTACCACATTTCGTGCATCGGCTATGACTAGACTTCATGGCAAAGTTCGTTAACTCCTCCCTTTTTAACAGAGCTGTCTTCTCACCCTCTAAGTATCGTTCCTTAGCGATAAGTGCTGCTCCATAAGCTCCCATTAAACCGGATAGTTCAGGTCTGACTGCTTCCCTGCCCAAAATAAGTTCAAAGCACCGGAGTACTGCATCATTATAAAAGGTTCCTCCCTGAACAATGATTTTATCTCCAAGCTCTTTGTTATCTCTAATCTTAATTACCTTAAATAATGCATTTTTAATAACAGAATAAGAGAGTCCGGCGGATAAATCAGACACCCCCACACCTTCCTTCTGTGCTTGCTTCACCTTAGAATTCATAAAGACCGTACACTTGGTTCCTAGATCTGTTGGTGAGGTCGCATACAAAGCTTCCTTTGCAAAATCCTCTATGCTTAGATTCAGTGACTTAGCAAAACCCTCTAAGAAGGAACCACAGCCGGAGGAACAGGCTTCGTTTAATAGTATGCTGTCTATTGCCCCATTCTTAATCTTTAGGCACTTCATATCTTGACCACCAATGTCCAGAATAAAATCCACTCCGGGAAGAAAATGCTCCGCAGCCTTATAATGAGCTATAGTTTCAATTTCTCCGAAATCAGCATGCAACGCAGTCTTTATTAAGGCTTCCCCATAACCGGTTACCGTACATTTGGATAGCTTTGTGCTAGGGGGTAAACGGTCGTACAACTCTTTTAATATACCTACCGTCTTTAATAATGGCTCTCCTTCATTATTGCAATAATGTGAAAATAGCAGCTCTCCCTGCTCTCCAATTAATGCTACCTTCGTTGTTGTCGAACCTGCATCGATGCCAAGGAATACTCTGCCACGAAAGCTTGCCAAATCTCCTCTAGCTATCTTCGCCCGCCCATGACGCTCTTTAAACTTGGCATACTCTTTTTCATCCACAAATAAGGGTTCTAGGAACTTAACCTCATCTTCTTTATAATCTGCAACCTTCTCAGCCCTTGCAACCAGTTCCTTTAACTTAATTTCCTTTTCCTTAGGAGCTTCGTAAGCCGCTCCGATAGCTGCAAATAGCTGTGAATGTTTTGGCGTTATAGCATCGCTGTCATTTAATTTTAGGCTTTCACAAAACCGTTTTCTTAACTCAGACAAAAAATATAGTGGACCTCCCAGAAATGCAATCTTGCCTCGAATTGGTTTTCCGCAGGCCAATCCACCGATGGTTTGGTTTGCTACCGCCTGTAGGATGGAGGCTGCAATGTCCTCTTTTCTTGCTCCGTCATTAATCAAAGGTTGTATGTCCGTCTTAGCAAATACACCGCAACGGGAAGCAATCGGGTAGATGACCCTATGATTTTTGGCAAACTCATTTAAACCGAGGGTATCCGTATCTAAAAGAACCGCCATCTGGTCAATGAAGGCACCTGTTCCACCGGCACAGCTACCATTCATTCTCTGTTCCATGCCACCACGAAAATAAGTAATCTTTGCATCCTCACCGCCAAGCTCAATTACTACATCCGTCTCGGGAATGAGTTCTTGTACTGCCTTCTGACAAGCAATTACCTCTTGAATAAAATTAAGCTTCAACCACTTCGAGAGAGAGAGTCCACCGGAACCCGTAATATTTATGTTTAGCGAAAGGTCTCCCATTGTTGCATAACAATCCTTAATCATTTGAAGTACTGTATGTTTAATATCTGATAGATGTCTTTTATACTCGCTATAAATCAGATTATTATGATCATCTAATAAAGCTATCTTAACCGTTGTAGATCCGATATCGATCCCTAATTTACCTTTTTCCATATGGTCAACTCCTAAAATTCATACACTTATGTAGTATGTACTTCTATTTTCAAATTCATACAACAAAGATGGTTGTCCGGAAAATATCTATTGCATTTACTAGGTATATAACGATACAATAAGATTAAGATCAAAGAAAAGGGAGTTAAATTATGTCATCACAAACTATGGTTAAACAACCGGGAAAAATCTATATTTTGCAACTACTCGTTATTATCATTTTAATGTTTGTCTTTCAATTATTCGGAATAAATAATTCCGTTGTATATGCAGCGACAACTTATCTTTTTGTTGCTATTATCCTTAGGATAAAATTACTTGCTCCACACAAAAGGGGGATGGATTACTATAGAAAATCCGAATACGATAAGGCTATAATAGAATTTCAAAGAAGTTTTGATTTCTTTTGGAAGTATTCTTGGATAGACAAATATCGTTATGTCACCTTGCTTTCCAGCCAGGTTTCTTATATTGAGATGGCGCTCTTAAACATGGCCTTTTGCTACGGACAACTTGGTAATAAAGAAATGGCAAAGCAACTATATATTAAGACTCTCTCCCTATTTCCTTCCTGTGAAATGGCAAAGGAGGCTTTAAAAACCATTGATGCAATCAAGGTAAAAAAATAGTTCAATATTCCCCACATAATAGAGATTCTTCTAGACGAAAGCATTATAAATCAGTATAATTGTAATAGAAATTCAATTCACAATAAAGGAGTGATATAAATGGGAAATAGGGATATAAAGAAAGATGTTAAGAAAAAGAAAAAGACAGAGACGGGTGTTTTGCCTTCACTCAAACCTATGATGTCTGAGCCCGAAATGATTAAAAAATCCAAGAAAAAAGCATAATATATAATGTAACATATCTTTGTCCTTAGGACATAATGAGAAAGCTGTCTGACCTTCTTCATCCAGGTGATCAGACAGCTTTTATACTATTAGAAATTTGAGTATTAAAGGACTCTTACTTAATATTCATTATATTTGAAAAACACAATAATTTCACCGGTTTGATGCTCATATAAATGTTTTAGCTCAGACACTAATGTACTATGCTTGTCTAGCTTTTTACCAACAAGGCACAAAGTAGGAGATGAAAGTCTTACACCTCTTTTAATTAACCAATTTAGAACCTTACGATAGAAACGAAATATCCTCCACTCATACTCTAAGAGTAATAATACCTTCCATTTATTCATAGTTAACCTCATTTCTTTCAAAGCATCAGCTGTCATTCTAAATCCAGTTACCAATTCTTGTTTTTGCAAATTGTAATCCGTACTATATTATTAGGTTCATCGTCTATTTTCATTCATAGGAAAACTTGTCCAGTTTTTCTATATCACCCCCAAGTATGAAATTTAAGCGTTTTAAATATGTCATATTATAACATGATTTGTAAATTTTCACCATAATTATTTTTTATTTTTTTACATAATACAATATTTTTATCTGACATCTTATCAAATTCGTTTAAATAAACTTATTCAATCAATCCCATTTTACAATTCTCTTAAGATTAACCTCACTAAAAAAACCGCAGAAGACATGCTCCTGCGGTTCATTTTACCTTATGGTGTGATTGTTCCAACCTTCTCTACCACTTACCTCAAATTATTAAATCATAAATAACTTACCTGTTTTTCAAAATATGAATGAAAGTAGCCGCTAGCTCCGGATCAAATTGTGTTCCGGAATTTTGTTCAATCTCAATGATAGCTTCCTCTTTACTAATTCCTTTACGATACGGACGATCTTCTATCATAGCATCATAAGAATCTGCTAAGCTTAGAATTCTGGATAACAAAGGGATACTCGCACCCTTTAATCCCTGGGGGTATCCGGTTCCATCCCATCTTTCATGATGTGTCAAAATATAGTAAGCAATGGACATTAATTCCGGTGATGCCATAGCAATCCGATAACCGATTTCACAATGTTTTCGCATCTTGACCCATTCTTCTGCCGTTAGAATTTCGGGTTTATTCAGTATCTGGTCTTCAATTCCAATTTTACCTATATCATGAATTGTTGAGAACAATTCCAGCTCATCAAACTGCTGGTCGGAAAGACCGATCGCCTTACCTAAATCTTTGGTTAATTCAATCATCCTCTGAGCATGCTGCTGTGTTTCATGACTCTTTTCAAACAATGCCATTTTCATTGAGGATATAATGGAGCTATGATAACTTCTTCCCTCAAGAAGCTTCCGTTTATACATATAGTCTTCTGCTATTTTTTGTGCATTATCTAAGGATTCCTCCGGTAAAACCTTAGTTGCCGCTCCTAAAGAAATACTCAGATGATAAAGCTCTCCTACTACCTGTCGATTGTACCTATCACATTCCTGATTTATCTTATGTATAATCTCAAGAGCTTCCTCTAAGGTAGTTCTTGGCAATAGAATGTTAAACTCATCCCCACCTATGCGAGCTACAATATCATCAAATCGGCAAGACTTGGCAATTAAATTTGATATGGTAATTAAAAGCTTATCACCCTCTGCATGTCCAAGAGAATCATTAATGATTTTTAGTCCATTAATATCGCCTATAATAATCGATAAGGGTAATTGTCCCTCCTGATCTAATCGTTCCTTTTCCATTTCAAAAAAGGAGCGATTATATAAACCTGTCAAACTATCATGTTGGTTCAGGTAGATAATCTCCTGCTCCCTAACTCTTCGCTTAGTCGTATCACTATAGTTAATTAAGATTCCATTAATATTAACATCTTCCGTAAGATTAACAGCGGTAAGTTCTAGATATCTCACCTCATTGTTTTTGCCAAGGTATCTTGCTTCCATTGTCCGTTTACGACCTTTTTTCAGTAACAGAAACTCGATCAGCTCTCGCATACCAACTCGGTCATCCGGATGTAATACATCATAAAAACAACCAGCTTTGAGTTCTTTATACATACTGGGAAATCTTTTTAAAAGATTTGGACTACTATAGGTAACCATACCTTGTGGATCAATAATAACTATAGCATCGGAAATATTAGATAGCATTGCCTTATGCTTAATCTCACTTGCGGTCAGTTGTGTTTCCGATTTTTTAACCCGTTGTGCCTGCCTTTCTAACCCCGTAAAAATAGAGTTCATTAATAGGAGAGAAATAATTCCACAGGTCTGCACGGAAAAAAAGTAAAGAAACCAAATCTGTTTATTTCTCTCCATGTTAGACCCTTCAAAAACATCGATAAATAGCAAAACCGTTAATAACATAAAGACCAGTAGATTAAACAAAACAAATAAGACAATCTGCTTTTTATCCAGTAAACAGCCGCTTAATATAAGAGCAAATACTATACATACCATACCAATTCCCATGGTATCTGTGGTAAGCAGTAAAATGATGCTGGTGATGTAGAATCCATAAGCGATGTAGAACTTCTTGGCAGTAATGCTTAACTTTTTACTGGATATCACAATAATGCAAGTAATGTAGAGAAGGAGCTCTATTGTTGCAACAATGATATCGCCTGTAAGATAAACCAAATAAGTAGCATAGATCATCAAAGGCGCGGCCAAAGTCAAAATTGCCGCTGATGTAATATAATATATCTTATTCTTCCAGTACTTCACTTCTTCTCTTTGTACCAGAAAACTTTCTTCATCTATCACAATATTTTTAAAAAATCTCTTCATGCTAAGAATCAAATGTTCCATTATCGCGCAAATGGATTTATAAAGTTGTTTCTTCGTATTATTCTCTCCCATCGTTTTCGTACTTTCCCATAGAATATAAACAACGACCCTCACTCAAAGCGATTGTCTTTTGTTATCCATAAACTGTATATAAACATAGGACTATTTTACTATAACATAAATTTGGAAAAATAGAAATATTAAATTACCAAATTTTATATCATATCATACGTATTTGTAACTATAGTATTATTTATTACTTCTATTTTCGAGAAAACGGAGAGTAAAAAAAGACAATATTTCATGATGAAATATTGCCCATTTTAAGGTTTGTTTATTAGTTATTTAATAATTTCTCTTTACCTGTCCAGCTCATCATCTTACGAAGCTCAGCTCCAACTTTTTCAAGCTCATGCTCAGATTCGATTTTACGTTTTGCATTGAAATTAGGGCATCCAACCTGATTCTCAAGTAACCAGTTACGAGCAAAAGTACCATCCTGAATCTCTGTGAGAACCTGTTTCATGGCTTTCTTGGTTTCAGCTGTAATAATTCTGGAACCAGTCATGTAGTCACCATATTCTGCGGTATTTGAGATGGAATATCTCATACCGGCAAAGCCACTCTCGTTAATTAAGTCAATGATGAGCTTCATTTCATGAATACACTCAAAATATGCGCTCTCAGGTTCATATCCTGCTTCTACTAAGGTCTCGAAACCTGCCTTCATAAGTGCTGTTACACCACCACAAAGTACGGCTTGCTCACCAAAGAGATCTGTTTCTGTTTCTTCTCTAAAGGTTGTTTGAAGTACACCTGCTCTTGCTCCACCAATTGCAAGTGCATAAGCTAGGCCAAGATCATGAGCCTTTCCGGTTGCATTTTGATGAACTGCGATTAGGCAAGGAACACCTCGTCCCTCCTTATACTGGCTTCTTACGGTATGTCCAGGTCCTTTCGGAGCAATCATTAATACGTCAACATTGGCAGGAGGGACAATCTGTCCAAAATGAATACTGAAACCATGTGCAAACATAAGAGCATTACCCGGCTCTAGGTTTGGTTCAATCGATTCTTTATATAATTTTGCTTGCTTCTCATCATTAATTAAGATCATGATAATATCTGCTTTTTTTGCTGCCTCCGCTGCTGTGTAAACTTCAAACCCAGCTGCTTCTGCTTTTGCCCAGGATTTACTTCCCTCGTAAAGTCCAATAATTACATGCACTCCAGATTCCTTCGCATTCAATGCATGAGCATGTCCCTGGCTACCATAGCCGATGACTGCTACTGTCTTTCCTTCTAATAATGATAGGTTACAATCTTGTTGATAATAAATCTTAGCCATACTATATGTTCCTCCTTGATTATTATGAGGATTTCTCCTCCATATATTTCATGAAACGATCATTTTCAACTAAGTCAATGCCGTTTTCAAAATTACTTTACGATTTATTCTATGTAGTCTGCAATATCACCAGAACCTCTTGCAAGTCCGGTAATGCCTGTTCGAACCAATTCTTTAATGGTATATTGATCTAACAATTTTATAAAGGCGTCAATTTTATCCTGGTTGCCTGTCAGCTCAATCATTAGAGATTCTAATGCCACATCAACGATTTTCGCACGAAAGATATCTGCAATAGAAATGATAGCTTGGCGATCTTGCTCAGATGCACTAACTTTGACTAATATTAACTCTCTGGTTACCGATTCTCCAGAAGCGAGTTCGATAATTTCTATCACATCCTCCAGCTTTAATAACTGTTTTTGGATTTGTTCTAAAATTTGGTCATCTCCATGCGCTAAGATCGTCATTCTGGAAATAGCCGGATCCTGAGTTTCACCAACCGTAAGGCTGTCGATATTGTATCCTCTTCTACTGAATAATCCTGCCACACGGCTTAATACTCCGGCTGTATTATCCACTAGAATTGATAGTACCATTCTCTTCATAGCATTCTCCTCTCTGCTTCAACCTACTTTTAGCCATTAAACTTTAAAACACCTATTTATATATGTGATTTATAAGAAAAGCCCATCACCACAGGACACTCTGCAATGGGGGCTTCTGTTGCTCTATATAAATTATTTTTATTAGGTTTAGGATATTGTATCAACAACATATCTTTTTGTCAAGTGTTGATATAAGCCTATTTGCACATTTTTTTATTAGTTTAAACTGATAAAGTAAATGTATAAATAATCATTTTATACTATAATCATAAGTGCTATATTCCGAGAAAATCCTGTTTTAAGATAACCTCCCTGTAATAATACTTTACGTTTGGTTAAAAAATTGTATTGATTCATCTTAGCAAAACGTTTCATAATATCCTTACAATCCTCGTCTAACAGATCCTCATATAAATTAAGAAATTCGTCTGCCTGACGATATAATGACTTCAAAGCTTCCCTTTGCTGCTTAAGGGATTTGATACGGTCCTTAAAATAGGCGTAAAAATCTGCACCACCAACCACATTGTTTCCGTGTTGGCGATATAGAAGTGTTCCCTCATCAACAAATCCAATTTTACCCATCGATGTAGCAATTAAAGCAACCCACCAATCATGAAACCTTGCTTTCGTTGGCAAACTTCGGCTTTGGAGTATGTTTCGAAGCGCTTTGTTAATCATAACGGTACATCCAATTAATTTATTTTCCATCAATATATGTGGCAAATCGGTTCTTCTAGGATTTAAATGATTGGAATGAAAAAAGGACTCAAATAACACCTTAAGCTCTCTATCTACTACCACAGCATCTGTAAAAACAGCCAATGGGGTTTTTTCTCCAAGCTGTGCCTCCATATGTCTGATCCGTCGTAATGTTAGCGCAATTTTATTTGGCATCCATACATCATCCTGGTCACAAAACATCACATAATCCATAGTGGTTTTACAGATCGCCTGTAAGAAGTTTAAGGTAACTCCAAGATTTTTTTCATTTTGTATTACATGAACCTTACCCGGATTTTTCGTTTCATATTCACGCAAAATTGACAAAGTACTATCCTTCGAACCATCGTCATATATAAAAAGTTCAAATTCCTGATAAGAAGAGGCAAGGATTGAATCAATTTGCTCGCCCACATATCGCTCACCATTATAAGTTGTCATAATAATTGCTACTGTACTCATAAAATGCCTCCGGTAAATCTTTGTCCTATTAAAGTTTAATCCCAATAAGACTTATTCATACTACAACGTTTAACAAAATCTTTCGAAAACAGATCATAGCGTTTTCCCATTTGATATCCAAGGAACTTGAAACCACTATTAAGAATCAGATCAGGAATTAGTAAATATTTCTTCTTATTTATCAGATATTGTATGGTATTCTTCACCAGTTTTATTCCTTCTGATTCTGATTTTGTCGATTGAAATACTTCTACATATTGATTATGTGATACTCCCAGGTCAAAGTTTCTAGTAAATTGCTCTATATAGGAATAATTATGGGAATGAATCACCTTTGCCTTTGCTGCATATGCAATCTTATAGCCTCCATGAATCATTGCAGCTGCCATAATCATATCTTCGTTAAAAATTGTTTTCTCTACGAAACCACCTAATTTTTGATAAACACTCTTTTTGTAGGATGCACATGCATTCGAGCAAAAATATGTTTTTATTCCCAGCTCCTCTAAATCTGCCAATGACTTAACTCTACTCTCTTTTGGATAATTAAAATTACGGGTATAACGTTCCAATTCATCCGCATTCTCCCTCGGCAGCTGTCTTGCATAAGTAGCAGATACCTTCGGATCCTCATAGGGCTTTAATAACTCTTCTATTAGATACTCATCAGCAGGGACTGCATCCTGTGTCATGAACAACATTATATCTGCAGTAGATAATGATGCTCCATATCTTCTTGTACCACCATGATCAAAGGATTTTTTCTCAACTGGAATTACGGTAATATTACTATCTTCTATGGTTGGTAACGGTTGTTCCTGACCTTCAAAATCCTCTGTATGAAGAATAATGACCTGATTTGGTT
>JAEWEO010000332.1 GCA_023389295.1 Bacillota bacterium | reverse complement strand
GATTATTAACCATGTCTGTTTCAGATTATCCTTTTCGGCCGGAAGGAGAGGACTGGCTTAGTTATTCTTTGTCGGTTCCCTTACCTAATGCAAAACAGCCACGTTTTCACTATTCTAATATCCCGGCATATTTGGTAGGGGTTGTAGTGGAAAAAGCAGTAAAGCAAAATCTTATGGAGTATTTAAAGCCTCGTCTTTTTGAACCTCTTGGAATAAAAGAACCCGATTGTACTTATTGCCAAAGAGGGCATTTTTATGGTGCGAGTGGTATGAGTTTGACCATTGAGGAATTATCCAAACTGGGGCAGCTATATTTACAGAAAGGGAATTGGAATGGAAAACAGTTATTATCCTCCCAGTGGGTGGAGGAAGCAACTAAAAAGCAGATTGAAACAAGAGAGGGTGGCTATGGCTATTATTTCTGGAGGTGCCCTGATAATGGATTTCTGATTAGTGGGAAGTGGGGGCAACGCTGCTATGTGTTCCCGGAGAAGAAATTAGTAATCACTTATATGGGAAATCTCCAAGAGGAAGAAGACAATGACTATGTAAGTCAAGTTATGTATGAGCATATCGTTCGGTGCTATTAGTAGAGATTATGATTTCATTAATACGGGTAAAAGAGCCCTTAACTGACCAAAGATCTTTACTAACTATTTACTAACTAAAGTATCTTTACTAATTATTTTGATAGTGACAATAACTCGGCTCTTTAGGAAGGTAAGTTAGACTAAGATCAGACGAAAAAAACAGGAGATATTTGATGATAATAAGGAGAAAAATATGAAAAAAATATATAGTATTATAATTGTTTTAACAATGATAATTGCAATGACTGGTTGTAACACAAGGGATTGTTCCCTTACGATATCCGACAGAAAGGATTCAGATTTTGGGCAGTCGGAGGATATTGAATTTTCTACACAGCATCAGGTATATGGGAAGGATATTGAGCGAATAACTTGCTTTTTGCAAAATAAAACGAATAAGGAAATTATATACGGCGAAGAGTATGCGATAGAGAAATATCAGGATGGAGACTGGTATCAACTGCAATTTCCTGAGAATACGGGTTGGAATGATATTGCCTATATCCTTGCACCGAACTCGTCATCTACGGTGAACATCAATTTATCCTTTTTGGACTATAAGTTTACGGATGGAACTTACCGGGTTGTTAAGAAAGTAGACGATAAATATTACTATGCAAAATTTGAATTAGGTGAATCTAAAATCACAGAATCAACGCCCTATGGTTTTCAAGATTTAAATAAGCTTAGCAAGAATTATAGCAAGGAACAAGCTGTCTTGGATGGTGTAGTAGTTATGACTTATGATGGTATAGAAAATAGTCAAATGATAGGCTCATTTGTTAATGACGTGAGCAGAAACGTACCGTCGATGCTTCGAATAATCCGATATACCATTGAGGGAGATCCCATCATCACAGACATTACTTATCATGTGGAGCGTGGCGAATATTTTACGGTAGCACATGATAATTCGAGAGATAATTTTGCAGGAGATAACAAGGGAATAACTGAAACGATTTACAGTTATATGGTAACAGATAAAAATGGAATCTATCTAAGTAATTATGCAAAAATGGAGCAAGAGGGTAAGGATAATGGTCAAGAGGATTTCCTCATCTTAGATGATCTTGATAATTATGAATGGAAAAGCATTGTGGAGTTAGTTGAGGAAATGACAATGAACCGACTTGTTTCTAATAGTACCAGATACCGTGTGTTTTCTTTGGATGGAAGTAAAGATATCATGCTTACGGAGAATCCATTGGAATTTGGCTATAACACCGATGGTTTTGGTGAAATACGTTATATTGAAGATAAATTAGGGACAGCAGTTAAGATAAAAGAAGCTCTATGGGCGGATGAGAATACCATTTTGTTAGTCTGTGAAACGGATTCAGAATTAACATATTATGAATTTTTTGATATTCAAAGTAGAAGTGTAATCTCTTATACAGCTAGTGCTTTTGATTATTATTTTGAAAATGGAGAGATTCTAATACCGGAATAAAATATAATTTTAGCTACTGGACCAGATAAATTTTAGGTTTCTATTTGTAATTATAAGTCATAATGCTTTTCACATTAAGAATTTCATGATAAAATGGGGATTGCGGATACGTTAAACATAGAAAAAGCCAATTTTTATCTGGAGGAAATATAGTGAAAATTATAATATCACCGGCAAAAAAGATGAATATAAATACAGAGATTGAGACACAAACAATGCCGGTTTTTTTAGAGAAAACAAACTTATTAATGAAATATATTCAAGAATTAAGCTATGACGAGGCGAAAAGCCTTTGGAGATGCAATGATAAAATTGCTAAGACAAGCTATGAATATTTTGCTAATATGAATCTGACCAAAGGATTAACACCTGCCATACTGTCTTATGAAGGCATTCAATATCAATACATGGCACCAAGTGTATTTGAAGAGGAGCAATGGGATTATGTTAAAAAACATTTATATATTCTATCGGGTTTTTATGGAATTCTAAGGCCGTTTGATGGAATTGTACCGTATCGTCTTGAGATGCAGGCAGCAGTAGAGATACCCGGGTATAGAGATTTATATGATTTCTGGGGTGATAGCTTATATCAAAAACTTTATGAGGATACCCAAGTGGTCTTAAATCTTGCTTCCAAAGAGTATAGTAAGTGCATTGAAAAGCATCTTACAAGTAAGAATAAGTTTATCACTTGCACCTTTGGAGAATATAAGGACGGGAAAATCACGACGAAGGGAACTTATGCAAAAATAGCAAGAGGAGAGATGGTTCGCTTTTTGGCAGATAATAAAGTTGAAAAAGTGTCCCAGGTTACTTCCTTTGATAGACTGGGTTACCACTATGATAGGGAAGCTTCTGATGAAAAAAACATGGTATTTATCAAAGAATAGGAGGACGGATAAATGTTAGATATAGGAACAAAGGCACCAGACTTTACTTTACCCAATCAAGATGGTAAGGAGGTATCTCTATCAGACTTTAGAGGTAAGAAGGTAGTATTATATTTTTATCCTAAGGATAATACATCGGGATGCACCAAGCAGGCTTGTGGATTTGGTGAGTTGTATCCTGATTTTATAGAAAAAGGCGCTGAAGTAATCGGAATAAGCAAGGATTCTGTAGAATCACATAAGAAGTTTGCACAGAAGTTCAATCTGCCTTTTACGTTACTGGCAGATACCGAACGTAAAGCGATTGAAGCATATGATGTATGGAAAGAAAAGAATATGTATGGAAAGATTACCATGGGTGTTGTAAGAACCACCTATTTAATTGATGAAGAAGGTTTCATAATAAAAGCATTTTCGAAAGTAAACTCCTCTAAAAATCCTGCAGATATGTTAAGTCAAATCTAATTTTGAAGAGTTCAATCCATAAAAATATTAATTTATGACAAAAGATCTCTCGCAAAGTTATATTTGTGGGAGATTTTACCTCAAAAAAATATATTAAATTGCTTGTATTTGTTAGACAAAATGACGGATCATATGGTATAAATGAATGGAAGATCAGATTGACCTTCCATTTTTTCTAGTGTTTCCAATGGTTTGCTTAGTAAATTTTGTTATTAATGACTGATCATGGACTAAGGATGAATAATTGCAAAATTAGGAGATTTATCATGAAAGATATAAAACGAATTATTTCTACCTCTGCCTTTAGGCTAATCTTTATTGTTATTATTGTAATCATTCCAATCAATATTTTAACACTTGTGCTAAGTAGTACCACTATTGAAGAAGTGGAACGTCAGATGTCTACTGAAATGCAAAGCGTATTAGATCTTTACATGACTCAGATTGATGTTGCAATAGAAAATATAACGAACAAAATCCATTCGGTTGCAATTGATGATGAAGATTTTGCCAGATTAAATGTAAAGGATATAAACAGTAAGAAGGAATATTATAATCAGATGCAGTCGGCGGTGAATCTGAAAAACACCTTAAGTGATATTCTGTTTGAAAATACTTGGGTAACAGGACTATTTGTAAGCTTTCCTGAGAAAGACATTCAATTGGTGAAGAGTAAATATTCTTCATACAATAAATATTTACTGGATTATGTAAATGAAATAGCAAAAGGCCAGAAAAAAGACTCATTGAAAAAATGGAAGGTAGCAAAGATACACGATAACTATGCAGTTTTGTTTGTAGCAAAGTATAAGAATGCCTATTATGGTGCTTGGTTTGATTTAAAGCGTCTTGCTTATGCTTTTGATTTAAATGAAGAGAGTGGAGATTCCATACTAGCCTTTGCAGATGATATGGAAAATATCTGTTATTCGAATCATAAGGACATGGATTTGATAGAAGTAGAGAACATCTATCAAAATACGAAGCAGGAATATGTGGTTATACAATCAAATTCAAAGCACTCTAACTTGTCTCTATTACAAATTTTATCAAAAAGTGAAATGGTTAGCTCTTTACCTAATTTAATTTTGATCTTAAAGGGAGCCTCACTAATTGCACTCTTTATTCTACCTATCATAATCTTATCTTTAAAGAAATGGATGATTGATCCCTTAAATAAATTATCGCATGCAATGGAGCGTATAGAAAAAGGAGACATGGAATTTCGAATCAAAGAAAAAAATACTGGTAGTGAATTTGATCAAATTAATCGTAATTTTAACCACATGATGGATGAGGTTTCAAACCTAAAAATAGATGTATACGAAGAAAAATTAGAAAAGCAAAAGATTAGGATGCGGTTTTTAAGCCAACAGATTAAGCCACACTTTATTTTAAATGCCATCAATATATTATATAGCTACGAACAGGAGGAATATCCGCTCATTCAAAAAATGATTTTATGTATTTCAAAATATTTTCGTTACGTAGTTAATGCGAATTCACCTTTTGTGGAACTCAAACAGGAGATGGAACATATACGAAATTACTTTGAAATACAGGAGGCGAGATATCCGGAAACCTTTTTCGCTAGAGTGGAGTATGACAAAGATTTAGGAAACTGTCTTGTTCCTCCCTTATTAATTCAAAATTTTGCTGAAAATGCTATTAAGTATTCACTAAGAATCGGAGTTTTGAGTGAAATATCCGTATTGGCACAACGGCATGAAGAGGATTTTATTAAAATTATGATTATTGATACGGGAGAGGGAATTTCATTCGAAGTATTAGAGAAGATAAGAATCTTCCGTGAAACAAGAGTATACCAAAAAGGCTTAGGGGTTGGTATTCAAAATGCCATTGAGCGTTTGGATGCTTTTTATGGAGCCGAAACAAAACTTGAAATATCAAGGGAAGAACCTCACGGTACACGTATCGAGATTATTTTACCCATACATCAGGAGACGGAGGATAAGTATGCTTAATGTAATATTGATTGATGATGAAATCGTAGCTGTAAATGCGCTAAGGCGGCGGGTTAACTGGGATAAATACAATGTAAAAGAGATTTACATTGCAAATTCCATGGAGCAGGCTCAGGAAATATTTAAAAAAGTAAAGATAGATTTCATGTTGTGTGACATTGAGATGCCACATGGAAATGGACTGGAATTATTTGAGTGGGTAAAGATATATTATCCGACTACGGAGTGTATTTATATCACGTGTCATCCGGATTTTAAATATATGAGGAAGGCAATGAAGCTTGGTAGTGTGGACTATATACTGAAACCCATCGATTATGTAGAGTTGGATGAGGTGCTTAGACAGCTTGTGACAAGACTGGATAAAAAAACGAAGCATGAGTCCATACCGGAGGGAATTATTAAAAAAATAGCAAAGCAGGAAGCGGAGAAAAAACATAATGATGTAGTTCATGCGGCAAAACAATACATTTTGCAACATATCCAGGATAACTTTTATGTGGAAGATATTGCGAACGCGGTACATATGAATGCCTCTTATCTAATGAGATTATTTAAAAAAGAGACCGGAATATCCATCTTAGAATTTATTACGGAGGAAAGAATAACTTTAGCAAAAGAGCTTTTAGATACTACGGATATACCGATCAATCGCGTGGCTGATTGTGTTGGATACGGAAATTATTCGTATTTTACGAAAATATTTAAACGCAGTACGGGTTTACCACCTTCAGAATACAGAGACAGAATAAAGGATAACAGCATGGACTTATCATAATTGTTCAAAGAATTTAATAATAGATTTACAATTAAATGATGAACGTTGTTCTGCAAAAAAGTATCCGAAGGGATACTTTTTTCTTTGACATGAAATTAAATGGTGAAAATCAATATAAAATGCGTCATAATGCAACGAAAAGTCATAATTGTGTTAGTAAGGTATACAGGATTGAACTATCAATACTTATGCATAATTGCTAAAATTCATATAACGGATATGAAAGAATATAGACATAATTCTTAAGTCCTATGTTATTCATACCGAAAAAATTAAAAGGAGAGGGATTTATGAAAAAAGCAATAAGTTTAATGTTATCATTGGTTTTAGTAATGATGTTGCTTGCTGGATGTTCTTCAGCAGATAAGGATGCCGATACTTCCGGTAAAGGTAATGAAACCACAGGAAATGAAGCAACAGGAAATGAAGCAACAGACGGTACAGATGATTCTGAGGAAAAAGAAGAGCCATATACCGTAGCGATTCAATTAGTTAATATTTCTACCGAATTAACAGATGTTGAGATGGTAGAAGAAGCAATCAACAAGATTACAGTACCTGCAATCAATGCAAAGGTTGACATTCAAAATATTTTCATTGGTGATTTACCAACCACAACCAGTATGAATATTGTTAGTGGTGAGAAAATGGATCTCATTTGTGTTGGCCTTACTCAAAAGCTGAATAATATAGCTGATGATGGTATCTTGATGCCACTAGATGATTACCTATCAATTGCACCTACCTTTGTTGGATTGGTAGAAAAATACTTAGGAGCTGGAAAGGTGAATGGGGTTCAGCTAGCGATTCCAGCAACTCCCTATGTTGCAACCGGTAAGGGATTTGTTTATAACAAAGATATGGCTGACAAGTACGGCATCGAATTAAAAGATGGTGCTACCTATGAAGATTTTACAAAAGCGTTCGAAAAGTTAGCTGAAAATGGTATATATGGAACCTCAAATGGTGAAGCAGCCTCCTTAAATGCACAGTTTTGGTATAACCTTGAGTTATTTGGAACCAACGCAGAATATGGTGCAATTGTAGATCCAATAAACAGTACAAAGATTGAGAATTTTTATGCAAGCGATATATTCAAGGAATTCGCCAATCAAATGAAGGAATGGACGGATAAGGGTTACATGCCGGCTGATTCTTTAACAGATACAACGAAAGTACAGGAACATTTTGCAGCAGGAAAAATATTTGGTACAGTAACTGATTATAATATGACTAATTTTTCAACATGGCAGGCAGGACAATCTTTTAAGATTGATATCGCACAAATTAAAGAGCCAATTATTAGCACTTCTTCTGTTGTTGAGAGAATGTGGGGGCTTGCATCCAATAGTGAGAATCCGAAAAAGGCAATGGAATTTTTAGAATATATGTATGTCAATCCCGAAGTAGCTAATTTATTGCAATATGGTATTGAAGGACAGCATTATACCATGGTAGAAGGAACAGAAACAGTTACGACAACAGAAGGTGCTACCGTTGGTACCGCAGGATACACAAGTGTGTTCACACAGTATGGGAACTCTGCTGAGACATTAACTTCAACTCCGAATACAGATTCTTATGCACAGGATGTTCTTGCATTTAATCAAGATGTGCCAACCTCTGCAACCCTAGGTTATAGCTTTGATCCTTCCGAGTTTTCCGCAGAAGCAGGAGCCGTAGCCAATGTGATTGCTGAATATTTACCTAGATTACAGGGTGGTCAGGTTGATAATGTAGATACATACATTGAAAAGTTCTTAGCAGCACTTGATAGCGCAGGATATAATGAAATCATTGCAGCAAACCAGGCTCAGTTAGATGCATATTTAGCTCAGTAAGTTCAAACAACATGTTTTATACTTTGCAAAATATATGTTGGTAATGAACAACAAATATTACTCTTAGTAGTGCAAATAAAGATATTATGAGTCATGTACAAGATGAATTGGTTAGTTCATTCACTTGTCATAAAAAAGACAGGAAGGGCGGTTATAGCCTCCCTTCCTGCATTTTAGATAAATGGGAGAAGTGGTGGAATGATAAAAGAAGTAAGTAGAAAAAAGAAAATAAAATGGAAACACTGGATTCCTTTTTATCTTATGGGTATACCCGGCCTGTTATATTTATTTATCAATAATTATATACCTATGATTGGTTTGCAAATTGCGTTTAAAGACTATAAATATAATCTAGGAATCTGGGAGAGTCCCCTGATTGGCTTAAAGAATTTCAAATTTTTATTTAAAACCGGGGATGCGTGGATTATGATACGCAATACTCTGGCCTATAACATGATCTGGATCTTACTCGGAGTAATTGTTGGAGTCGGCTCTGCAATTCTCTTAAATGAGATAATAAGTAAGACAGCTAAGAAGTTTTATCAGACAATAGTACTATTGCCATATTTAATGTCCATGGTTGTCGTGGCATATTTGGTGTTTGCATTTTTATCTCCCTCCACAGGTTTAGTTAACAGTATGATTGAGAAATTCGGTGGAGATACCATACAGTGGTATCAGGAAGCAAAATACTGGCCTTTTATCCTTACCTTTGTAAGTCAATGGAAAAGCATTGGTTTTGGAATGATCTTATACCTTTCCAGTATCATAGGGATTGACCCTTCTCTTTACGAGGCGGCAGCTTTAGACGGAGCCACCAGATGGCAACAGCATTGTAAAGTAACGTTACCATTATTAAGACCCACAATTATTATGTTGGTCATATTAAATCTAGGACAAATATTCCGATCTGATTTTGGACTTTTCTATCAAGTTCCAATGGATCAGGGTGCATTATATAGTGTAACACAGACAATTGACACCTATGTTTACCGGGCTTTATTACAAAGAAATGATATAGCGATGTCATCAGCAGCAAGCTTTGTACAATCAGTTGTTGGATTTGTTTTTATCATAGCAGCGAACCAGCTGGTACGAAGAGTTGATAAAAACAGTTCATTATTCTAGGAGGTGGAAGTATGATTTCTAACGATCAAAAAAGATGGCGTCTCGCAGCCCATATTATTTTATCCATTTGTTCAGCACTAGCTTTACTTCCTTTTCTATTGCTTATTATTGCATCATTTACGGATGATAAGATTTCAATGGACAATGGCTACTCTTATTTTCCGGAGAAATTGTCTTTCGATGCATATGAGTACTTATTACAGGATGTCAGTAAATATACCAGAGCATATGGTATGACAATCCTAGTGACATTAGTAGGAACGGTTGTATGCGTAACCATTACAGCACTTCTAGCCTACATGCTTTCTAAGAAGAATTTACCGGGCGTTAAAGTATTAAATTTTCTTGTCATCTTCACTATGCTATTTAACGGTGGTTTGGTACCTACCTATATGATTTACACACAAGTATTTCATATTAAAAATACCGTATGGGGACTCATTATTCCGAATTTACTAATGAATGGGTTCTTGATCATGCTGGTACGTAATTATTTTACGAATAGCATACCCGAGGAATTGTATGAATCAGCTCGTATTGATGGTGCAGGAGAGTTCTACATATTTCATAAGATAGTCATGCCTTTAGCTGTACCGATTATGGCTACCGTAGGACTTATGTCAGGTATTGCCTACTGGAATGATTGGCAAAACGGATTATATTATTTAACAAAAGATAAAAGCGGACATTTGTATACAATTCAAAATATATTAAATGAAATCAATACCAATATATCCTACCTTGCTTCTAACAATGTGGCGGGAGTAAATGTTTCTGAGTTGCCAACGACAACGGCAAGAATGGCCATCGCTGTGATTGGAATCCTTCCGATCCTAATTATTTATCCGTTCTTTCAGAAATACTTTGCCAAAGGCCTGGTTATGGGTGCGGTAAAAGGTTAAGTGCGCCTAGAAAAGGGCGGATAATTTAACGGGTGGAAACCCCGTACGGCAAGGTCCAGCAAACCACCGTTAGCGAGTCTTGGGTGTTGTCTGGTAACAGGCAGGGC
>JAEWEO010000329.1 GCA_023389295.1 Bacillota bacterium | reverse complement strand
CGGTTGCAGCACCGGCACTATATTTACTAACCCCTGCAAATACCAAAAAAATCATAGCCACCGACCATAGGAGGATTGATTTTCTATGAGCCTTTAGCTCTCTTCTATATAGATTCATATTTTACCTCCTTATACTGCCGGTATGTTTTTACGAAGATACCTGTAATAGCTTAATACAATCCCAATTATAATAATAGCTCCGCTAAGAATTAAAAAGGAAACTTCATAACTTGATTCCTCGAAAATTTGCTGTACTGTAAAGTATTGAAAGGGTGTTGCATAACGTAATTTATCTTCCTTCGAAGTTACTGCAAAAGCGGAGATAGCATAAAAGGTAAAAATCATTCCCATGGAAATTGGAAGCACCGCACGTACTTTTTTTAGAAAACCGGTAACCGCAAGTCCAATGCTAAAGAAAATGAATTGCATAATTAGCAGTGACAAATTCATTAGGAATAGATGTTTTATATCCACTTCTCCCTCGGATAACCAAGCAAGCATTGCATAAGTACCTATGCTGTAAATAATATTAGTAAGGAAAAATATAGTTGCAGCAGTAAGAACCTTTGCTGTCATAATTGTTTTTCTTGCTACCGGTTTTGTCATTAAGAAATCGGCAGTCCTCTCTCTTTCCTCTTTTGATACAATACCAACGCCCAAATTCATTGCTTGAATGGCTTCTATTAGTCCAACATAGGTAAAGATATAGCCATAGAACCCTATGGGAGAAGAAAAGTCTTCATACACTACACCCATGATTGCCTTCATAGCCGGCGGAAAATTATTGATCAGCTCCATAAATGTATCCATATCATCTTTTATTAATGGATAAAAGCACATCATCATAACCATGAAACCACTTAACGATAGTATCCAAATCAATGTATTAATTCGATATGTCTTAAGTTCATGCAAATAGATATTCATCGCAATACCATGCCTTTCCTTCTAAGAATCCTCTCATATCATGACCTCTTATTCCTTTGAATAATAATGTAAGAAAATCTCCTCTAAATCCGGTTCATCCACCCATAGATTTACTAAGACTAGATTACTTAATTTCGAGGTTATGGCATTGATATCCCCATTAAAAATAAAGCTATGTATATTACCTTCTACTTTAAGATCTGTTACTCCGGCAATGTCGAAATAATCCTTTGATGTATCCTGTGCTGTCTCTATTTTAAACCGTTTATAACTATGCTCCTTGAGTGTCGTAATCTTCTCCAGCTTAATTATCTTGCCTTCTTTAATAATTGCCACCCGGTCACAGAGTCTTTGTACTTCAGACAATATATGGGAGGACATAAGAATTGTAACTCCTTTTTTATTTTCCTCTAATAATAAATCAAAGAAATTCTGCTGCATTAAGGGGTCCAATCCAGAGGTCGGTTCATCCAGAATGATCAAGTCCGGAGAATGTAACAATCCCTGTACAATCCCAACCTTTTTCTTGTTACCAAAAGACAGATCCTCTATCTTACGATTAAGATCAAGATCCATCCGTTTAGCTAAATAATCAATTCTATCTCTACAGTTTTTCTTATAAAAGCTTGCTGAATAATTTAATAAATCCTTTACACGCATTCCATCATAATAAAACACTTCACTCGGAAGGTAGCCTACCCTTTTTGCTATCTCCGGGGCCTGCTTAATACAATCCATACCAAAAATTTTTGCAGTTCCGGAGGTGGGATAAATCAGGGATAATAAAGTTCGGATGGTGGTCGATTTGCCGGCTCCGTTAGGACCGATGAATCCAAAGATTTCTCCCTCCTCTACCGTAATAGATACCTCCGATATTCCCCTTGCATTTCCATAAAACTTTGTCAATTGATTTGTTTCAATTACATTAGCCATAATGACCTCCCAGCGCTCATACGCAATAAAATTGCACAACGAATGAGTAAAATATTGTAATCGTTATACTTACGTTCATTATAGTACCATTGCAAAATTTCTGCATTAAAATTTTATTAAATATTTCTTTTTTCTAAGTGCTTTTATGACTAAATTACCACCTCTCCCATAGGGAAGAATTTTTGAACTCCTTTTATTAGAAAGTCTCAAGAACGATTACATGCAAATTCAAAAATGTCAGTTTGCAGACATATAATGAATCATGTACGAAAAGGAGCTGCAAACTAATCAATATAGTTCGGCAGCTCCACCTTAATACATGTTTGAGTCAAGGTTTACATTTTTGATTATGTCAATCTCAACTATTTAATTAAGCTAATATTACATTGTATCAAAAGCCTATTGCTGTATTTTATCCTTGTGTTTTACATAATATAAATATCCAGCAAACATGACAAAGAAGCAAATTAAGAAATAATAGATGAATAAGGAGTGGGATATACTACCGGATAGAATAACAAGTGATCCAAGCATCGCTAATGCCGGTATAATATATCCTTTTATCTTGCCTTGTAGCTTGCCTTGCTTAGTCATCTTCATAACTGCAAAGTAAAGTACCACATAATTTAGATAACTGACACCAATCGCAATCTCTGATACATCACCTCTCATATGAATCTTTTGTGAGAAATAATGAATCACCATCCACAACAAAGAAAGCACATATGCAAAAACAGCAGAATTTAAAGGTATCCCATTTAATTTTGCTTCTTCCTTCTTAAGGATTTTACTTTGGAAAATCATATTACGAAGAGCAAGGGAATATGGCATACGAATATAGCCTAAAGTAATACCATTTACCGTACCAAGAACGGAGATGACAACAAAAATCAATATAATTTTTCCACCGGTCTCTCCAAACAACAAATTCGCTGCTGTAAAGGCCGAGGCATCTCCAAGCTCCATAATGGTCTCAGTTCCTACGAGCGATGAGATACCTACAAAATAAGAGATATAGATTATCAATATAACAAGTGGTGATATGGTAAGCGCCAACGGTAAATTTCTTTTACTGTTTTTAATTTCCCCTCCGATTGTGGTAGCAATAATCCAACCATCAAAGGAAAATGCAATAGGTGCAAAAGCAGCAACCCACCCTAAGGAACTGGTGGCGGAGCGAAATCCCTCAACACTACCTACTGCAAGTTCGCCTGGCTCACCAAATATAAAGCCGGCAATAGCAATCAAGATCAAAGGTAATATTTTAATGATCATGGATGCATTTTGAAAATAACCACCAAGCTTCGCAGATAAAGTATTCATAATAAATAGCACCGTCATACAGATAACACCAATCATAACGGTTTTCTCTAGTGAAAATGGAATACCGAACAATTGGCAAATATAGATACTTGTTACCCATGAAACAACTGCCTCCAGAGCCGGAAGATATAAAAAGGTTTGAAACCATCCAAATGCGCAGGAAGTTCCGATACCTACAAACTCTTCCGTATAAGTAATAAGTCCGCCGGGCTTATCCGTTAGATTTGCCAGCTGTGAAATCGTTAAACATCCAAAGATAATAGCAATCGCTGCTACAGCAAAAATAATAATACCAAGCAGTACGTTTCCGCCTGTATAATTTAAAACATCATCCGCTTTGAAGAAAATTCCCGATCCGATTACAATACCGGTAATCATAGTGATCGCTGTAAATAAACCATACCTTCTTTTATCCATTTTTTCCTCCATGTAATCCTTTGATCCCTCTTATAATTTTTTAGAACACACGTTAATACGTTACAACAATTAGTTTTTTCCTATCATATAAAAAAGCTGTTATTAAAAGAAACTAACAGCTATTCTTAATAGAATCAGTAATACTTTTACTCA
Organism: Bacillota bacterium; assembly: GCA_023389295.1. Taxonomy (GTDB): domain Bacteria; phylum Bacillota; class Clostridia; order Lachnospirales; family Lachnospiraceae; genus Mobilitalea. The sequence continues at coordinate 2,153 of JAEWEO010000329.1, read as the reverse complement.
CTGTACAACAAAGCCATTCCCTCATTTAACATCCTAAGAAAACTAAGTACTAACATAAATTGCACAATAAATAATCGTATTACCTATCTGATATATATTAAATTTTCTTCTTCTGAAAATTCAATTTTTTTTTACGTTTCAGTCCCATTACATTTTCTTTATGTAATCGAAAAGAAAGAAATACAGCTACTTTAATATAACAAAAAAACAGAAAAATTTCAATCTAATTTTTATAAGATTTGGTACCAAATTATTACTGCAAAAAACATGGAAGGTATTTCATGTACTAACATTTTATATTATTGTAAAAGAATTGCTTTTACCGGTGCTGCCTCTGCTCCGGGGATGGAGATTGGCGCTGCAAAGAGAAAATACTCCCCTTCTTCCACCTCTTTTAATCTAAGTCCTTCCAAAATATGAATTCGCGAAGCCATTAAGGTTAAGTGAGTTTCATGACCCGGCTGACTCCGTTCAATTCCAAGGGCATCTATGCCGATTCCTTTGATCTGTAGCGAAGACAAATACTTCGCTCCTGTTTTATCCAAAAATACAAAATCACTTTCAAGGATATCCTCAAAGGAATTTCTAGTTTTGAGTAGGATGAAATCCCCTTGCTCGATCTTTTTACTCATAAGATCCTCTTTTGTGATTTTCTCCTTAACCTCCGTAAGATCTAATACCTTACAGCTTGTTACCACCTCTGTCAAATCAATGGTATCAATGGTAGCTCCCCCCTCCATCATATGAAGGGTGCTATCCATATGAGTTCCTGTATGAAGATTCAACTCTAACTTACTCTCATAAACACTAGAATTTTGAAAGTTACTTTGAACCTTTAATACCGGTCGTTTCTCCGGCTTACCTTTGTAAACCGGCATATCTGCCATAATAGGCATTGAGATATCGTATAATTTATTGTATTTCATTCTACTAACCAAACCTTTCTTATATATTCCACCATTTGCGACCGTCACGAGCCAATAATTCAAAAGCCTTTAAAGGTCCCATGGAACCTGAATCATAATTGGGGAATTTACTTTTCTTTTGTTCACGATATTGTATCAAATAATCTGCAAAGGACCAGGCGGCCTCCACTTCATCCCATCTTGAAAATAGGGTTGCATCCCCACGTAATATGTCATAGATTAGACGTTCATATGCCTCGGGGGTATTACCCTGAATGGGGCTGATCGAACTAGTATCCATCTTCGTTGGTACAATTCCGTTATGAGTGTTAAAGTCCTTTGTATTAAACTGAAAGAATACACCGACATTTGGCTGAATACGAAGAACCAAAAGGTTTGGTTCTTGTACATCCTGATCTTGGAAATACAAAATATTTGGTAGAGACTTAAATTGTACCACTATTTCTGCTGAACCAGTACCTAGGCGCTTGCCGGTTCGAATATAGAAAGGAGTACCCGCCCAACGAAAATTATTGATATGAAGCTTCATGGCAACAAAGGTCTCCGTCTCAGAATTTGTCGGTACATTCTGTTCCTCCCTGTAGCCAACCACCGGAATTCCTTCAATAACACCACGTCCATATTGCCCAAAGACAACATTATTTTTCAAAAATTCCGGAGTAATATCCTCAATTGCTTCTAGTACTTTTTGCTTTTCTGTACGTATGGAATCCATTTTAAGATTAATGGGCGGTTCCATTGCTACAAGTGTCAATATTTGAAGAATATGATTTTGTACCATATCTCTCATGGCACCGGCACGATCATAATATCCACCTCTGGTTCCCACACCCAGCTTCTCGCTCAAGGATATCTGAATATTATCAATGAATTTATTATTCCAGATAGACTCAAAGATGGAGTTACAAAAACGCAGTACCATAATGTTCTGGATCATTTCCTTTCCAAGGTAATGATCAATACGATAAATACTTCTCTCGGGAAATACTTCCAGAAGCTTATTATTTAATTTTCTAGCGGTCCCAAGATCTTTTCCAAAGGGTTTTTCAATGACTAACCTGCTCCAAGCTTTATCGTTGATTGCCATTTTACTGATCTCTAGTCCATGTACAATTGTCTCAAAATACTCCGGAGCTACCGCAAGGTAAAACACCCGATTTCCTTGTGTTTGGTAATCTTCATCGATCTTTTCCAAATATCCCTTTAGCCCTCGGAACCCCTCTATAT
>JAEWEO010000322.1 GCA_023389295.1 Bacillota bacterium | reverse complement strand
TCTTAATATCATATTCTAATGGTAATAACATAGAGGTAATTAATTCCGCATACGAGATTGTCATTTTATTCATAAAGTTTTGTTGTTGATATAATACATCCTCTTTAAATTGATTGCGCGTTAACTGAATAAGACCATCATACGTTCTTGTTTCACTAATTAGTGCATAGAGGCCCCCACAAAAAATTAATACTGATACGGTCACCTTTATAAGTTTTCCTATTGCATTCATATATTTACACCTCTAAAGTCCAAGAAATAAGTCTATGGCATACCACTTGATTGATCATCATTTAATAAGCAAAGTTATCTTATCTTTGAGTAAAACAAATCCCAATAATTACATCATTGATATCTTTCACAACCTCACCACAAAAGCTTGCCGTAGGTTTGATATACTTAATATCATCAAAATTTTTAATATTATCGATGTATTCGTCATTTTGATATGTATTTTCAGACTTAGTTGTTTTAACTCTTACATAAAGATTAGAAACCTCAGGAGTACTATAATCACTTAGGTATTTTTTAATGCAATTTACCACATCACTACCATATAGCTCCATATCATTGTACTTCATAATTCCACTATCTCTGATGTCATTATTCATTTCCTGCATTTGACCTATGGCTGCTTCACTTAAAGCATTAGCTTCATCCGAGGTGATAAAAAAAACTTTGATTAGCATACAGGTAATTAATACAGAAACACCGAAGAGCATTAGCTTTAGAGCATCTGAAATATTATTGGTTTTCACATAATCACCTTCCATTCATTTAAAACGCACGTTTATTGCTGTTCAAACCAAAGGCATATTACAATATCATTCTCATCCTTTTTAACCTTACAAAGAAAGAGAGAATCTCTATTTATATAATTTGACTGTGCTTTACTTTCTTGAATCTCTGTAGTTCCACCAGCTGATACGGAGTTTGATTCCAAATTATATATATAGTTATAGTCCGTTCTAGAACTCTGTAAGGTCTGAACGACTATGGAAAGCTTTTCTTTATTTTCAATGGTATCGTTTATCAAGGTAACTAGCTCACTTCCTAAAATCGTTGCATCATCATAGGTCGTCACTAACATATCACTATTCTTGGATGCCATTTCCATAATCTGTGATGTGCTACTACTTACTAAGGCTTTCCCTGAATTCGTGGTGCGAATTGCCACCGCACAGATGGAACATACAATGATAACTGATATGACAAAGAGTACAATTTTTAAGGCTGCTGAAATATTCCCGATTTTCATATAAATTGCCTTTCTCCTTATATTTTCTAGTCCATCTGATCAAATTCAATCGCAATAATATTTTTATTGGAATCCCGATAAACCTTTCCAGTAAACTGAGCATTGGGGTTAATATAATTTGAGTTCGTAACAACCATCGTTATTTTATCTAATGCTGAGCCTTTTGCAATTGTATTACCAGTTGAGCCAGTTGCGGGAGTTAAGGTATAATTATAATATGTACCTGATCCGTCTGAATTTGTTTTAACCAAAATAGATAGATACTCTTTATCTTCTATTACCGTCTCGATCAGATCTTTTAGTGCACTACCGATAATATTGGCTCCATCATAAGACGCTTTGTCAATATCTGAATATTTCTCCGTCATGTCTTTTATCTGAGTTGTACCTGAATTCACCATAGCCTTTCCTTCATTGGTAGTCTTGATCCCGATAAAGGACACAACGCACACGATAATTGCTGTAACTGCAAATAGAATAATTTTAAATGCTGCTGACATGTTATTTGTTTTCATAAAGTTAATCCTTCCTCTAATAAATTATTTATTATCTACAAGCTATTTTTTTGAAATATAAATTTCAATTTCTAGTTTTCTAATCCTACTTTTTTCTATCTTAATTCCTTTTACTTTTCCTTTATTAACCATCTCCACTCTAAATGCCTTTATTCTTAATGCCTATTGTCACATTGGGATAATATCCTTAATATATTAATAACCACTTAAGGACTGTATCATTTCCCTTAGTCCTACCAACTCTTTGATACTCATATAGAGAATTGGTACAATCAGATAGATAAGGACCAGCACTCCGGGTAGGAAGGCAAGTGGTTTGATATTATCCGCTCTTTTTTGTATGGCTATCTCATTCTCTTGCTTTCGTCTGTCATGATAATTCTCTCGATCTGAAGCAATTTCATCAAAAGCATTTTCAATTGTCATGTCATCACATCGGATTAGATTATCAACGAGTCGGAGGAAAGGTTCATACTTCTCTCTTTCTTTCATTTTAGCAAGTGCCTCCATATCACCACTATTGTACTCATTCATACATTCTCGCAATGTTGGTTTAAATACGACTGCAAACAACTCCATCTGTTCCAACAGATCCATTACCGTAACATGATCTGAATACATCATCATGTAAATGATGGAATTAAATTGTATTACCTCATCCTCCATGACATTAACAAGTAATTTTCTTCTATAAAGTACCATAAGGTATGGAATAAAGAAGGCGAGTATTGCTATAAAAAAGCATAGAATTAGTTCATACCATTTGAAATACTCTGATTGATATTTATTAATTCTTTTGGTTACTTGTTTTGCAATTTCCATCTGAACTGCTTCATTGTGCACTTCCCCTGCTGCCGTTATCTGTTGCTTAATTTCTTCTTTTGTCACCTCCTCATCCAAATATAAAGCTACGTATTTTTTAATCTGTTCCTTCATATCTTCAAGTTGCTGTACTGTAGCTGTTGAAGTCATTCCCTCCAGATTATTAATATTCTCAGTTAGTAACTGTTTGCTATTTTGATGCAGATATAATACAAGGATAATACATAGAAGGAAGGTAATGATTGATGCTAGCATACTTTTTAGTAATAGTTGCTTTGGAGTAATGATTTCGCCAAGTCTCTTTAAAGTATCCCTTACTAATATCATTCTTCCATAATTCTTTTCTGTAAAATTATTGAGTGCTTCTTTTATGATTTGCTTTTTTTCTAACGCTTCTAAAAATGCATAGCTTTTAATCATTGGCTTCTTGATTTCTTTTGCATTATTAATGAGTACATAGACGATTGCTGATGTTAAGAATATCAACCCGATGAATAGAATGCTTAGTTGACCTTTATAGAATTGTTCCAGGTTTGGAACAATAGAAATACCAAATTGTTGAATCATTGTGATAGGTATACATACAACGACACAGGCAAAGATGGAGCCTGAGAAAACAAATCTGAGCTGCTTTTGCTTTAATAATTCTAGATTAATTTCTTTTCTTAAATTAATCAAATTCGCTGTCATAAGCCTTTGACGGTTAATACTTTTATCTCCGTTCTCTACCACACTAATACATAGAGATAGAAACATTTTTAAGTATTTATTATGAGTAGTAGTATTGTATCGCTCTACCTCCTCTTTTTTCGTATTGGAAGTTATGATATCGTAAATCATTTTTGCATGAATCTTCATTTCCTCACTCATACGATGATCAATTGCATCTGCGATAGCGTCATCAATATAATAATTAATAAAATAATTATGACTAACGTTTGATAAAAAACGCTCCAATTCATTTAATAAGTTAATTTCAGCAGCACTAACAAAGTAGTTAATTACTTCATTATTGATTATAAAAATCAAATAGATGGCTAGTACAAAATTCACCATATTAGGCTCTAGCACATAGACGAATACAACTTCTATAAGACATAGAAAAAAGGTAGTTGCGGCAAGAAACATCGTTTTATTTGCTATTCTCTTTGGATAACCGGGACATAGCATTTCATAGCGCCTGCTTATTTTTTCAAAATATCCTTTACTAAGTGGAAATACTGATAAGAAATGATAGATCCCATAAATCGGATTACTTCTTGCTTTCTTCAAATATAAAGTTACACCAATGTTATTTTTTGCCTTGTCTCTTTGATCTATCTTCTCGATCAAAATATAGACAATTGGCATTACAATGGCAAGTCCGGCTATCATTGCAAATATGGTGTCACGATCCATAATTCCTCCTAAGCTCCATTCATATAGATTAGAAATGCCTCTTTGTCTTTGTCAGCTAAATTCTTAAGTATTCTCTTGGTCGCGCGATTACTAAATTTGTTTTTGACGATATACTCATTATTTTCATATTGGATAAGAGTTCTAACATAGAAAGCTCTTTTCCTTGCCATAAGTTTAAGGGAGCTAGCAATGCTACACAGAGGATCCTTCTCCTCATCTTGTACTTCTCTGGAATAAGGAATTATTTCGTTAATATAGCTGATATATCTTTTTCCATTTGCAGCTTTTTCCCAATGAATATCAATATGGATTGAATTGGCAACCTGCTCTTCTGCAATCATCTCTGAACGGAAAATACCAGTTGCCATAATTGAATTTCTAAAATAATCCACCAAGTCTTCTGTACTGACACAATGACAGGTACATAGCGCTGATTTGGTTCCTGATAAACAAAGTGAAATATATGCGGCTGCCAGCTCATAAGAATTGACTTCCCCTAACAGCATAATTGCTGCATCCATCTTCTTCTGAATATTAATTGCATCAATCACAGACATTGCTTCGGTACTGCGCAGGCAAAGACAATTAAGACAATCATATGTATTATTTAACCATAATTCAAACTCCTGCTCCGTTGTACGAATTGGATTTCTACGATCAAAAAATATTCCAAGTGCTTTCAGACATGTAGTTTTTCCAGAATTTTGATCCCCGGATAGTACAAAATTTAAGCAGCCCTTTACAATCCATTTCATCATTTCAATAGGTTTATGACTATCCTTATCCATTAGCAACCGATCAATTGTCATATTCTTTGTTGAGTCAAACTTTCTAAGAAAAAATGCCCAATGCGTTGCAAAGTTAGGACGTACAACAACGACACGGCTGCCATCCGCTTGATAAGTCAATTTATTACCCACTTTGGAATTTAGATGACCTACGGTCCCAAAGCGGTATAAATTTTTGCAGGTTCGAATCAAATCATTCTGAGAACAAAAACTTAAAAAAGATAAATGTATCGCTTTTCCACGGAAAAAAATCCAAAGACTATTGTAAGTCTTAGCTTTTTTTGTTCCTTGACTGTCGTAGATTTCCTCCATGTAATTATATTGCTCTGTCGAGGCACCGGAGCATCCTCCGCTAATTCCATCAATGGTTGCATCATATCTTAGTAAATCAGCTACGGATATACCATATACCTCTTGATAGATTCTTTGCGTTATCACTTCTAGCTGCTCCACATATGGGAGTGGTTTACTTAACTTCTCATAAGCACTATGGATGTCAGCCTCTGTAATTTCATAAAAAGCACCATATTCATTACACTTTTCAACATCTAGGTTACAGAAAGCATTGATCTTTGCAAATACACTATATTTATTATCTTTATTATACTGCGCATAAAGGATTTCAAATTTATCCTGGGCACTTAATAATTTAGGCTGCTGGAAGGGAATGATCTGACATATGGTTTTTTCATTTACAGAAAAATACTCCTGCAATAAGTCTTTGATATAATCCTTTAGAAAGTCTCGTTCACCAATATTACCTTGTGCGCAGGTTCTAATCGAACGATTGAGCCTTATTTTTTGATATTCTCTCTTCTTCGTTTCCTTTTTGTTTAGTAAAAGTTCGTATATATTCTGGTCCGATATTTCATTGATGCGGCTTTTTACTCCCTTAGATAAGTATGAGATAGAAAAGCGATCTTCTTCTATATCTTCTACTTCCGGCTCAGTTTCTTTTTTAAAAAGGAAGAAGATAGTAATGAGTACAAATGATGTAAGGAGTGCTATGAGAACAATATTAGTTTGAATAAAATCCATCCGTTACACCCTTTCTATATTAATTCCGGCATACTTAAGTATTTTTTCCGTAGACCTTTTCGTCTTTTTTATAAAGTAATAAGAATAATCTTTCTTTGTATCATTAATTTTACTCCTGATATACTCCACTACTCTTCCATCTATCTGTGCATCCATATAACCGGTATGATAAGGAATTACTCCTGAATTATTTGAAGTTATGTACTTATGATATTTTCTCCTTATGTTATTAATATTGTACTTTGAATTACAATCATATCGTCCGAACAAGTAGAATACCTTCTTTGGCATATGATATTCATATTGTTTTAAAAACTGATCGATAATACTGATGTTCTGACTTAAATTCACCACAACAAGATCTGCCTCCTCCATTATTTTTTTGGAGAGACCATTTTCTCCTGAACAAATATCTATAAATACAATTTGACACAAATCTTCTACCGAGTGTAAAAGATTCGTTGTTACCATCTCAAGTTCATGTTCAAAGGCTTCTTTAATGGATTTCGTCGTTCCCGGAAGTAATAAGATATTCGTGTTCTCAATGGCAATACAACAATTCGTGAGTGTCTCCAAATCAAGTTTCGATGCTTTAAAGCATCGAATTAAGGTATCCAAACCAACTTCCCGAAAATAATCCTTGGAATCTTTACTGTGAGGATTAGCACCAATGATTGGAGCCTCCAAATTATTCAAGTTAAACTGTGTCTGAGTAAGAACTGCCTTTTTTCCATATTTAATTCCTGCAATCAATGCTACAGCTAAGATATTGCTGGTTGTACCTGCTTGTCCATGCATAGGAGACCAGAATACTATTTTCATTTCTATTCTCCTTTCCTTGCGCACAGATAGGCTTTTCTTAGCTGTCTCCTTGTAGTCTGAGGTGATAGTAATTGAGTTTCTTTTAATAGATAGTTCTTAAGATATACTGAAATGTGATAGAAATTGAATATTTGATTTACTTGACAAAGAATACTTCTCTCATTATCTTTTTCATCTTGATATAGAATGGATATTGAATTCTCCGATATATCCTTATTTAATGTTGTAATAATATACTGTGATGTTATCTTTGATTCAACGGCATCTTTCATGAGAAGGGCAACATCTCCCTGATACTCCTTAAGAAAGCTTAAGTTTGCAATGTTTGTGATATTTGAAGGTAACAAATCGGTAGTAACTATCAATTTGCTCAGAAAGGATGGATTAAGATTCGGAGAGTTCATGCCGCAATTGATTAAGATATCATCATATTCATTCTTTAATTCCTCCTCAAGAAATCCAGTTGTAAAATCTACTCCTCGATATGAGATAGTGCCAGAAATTAAATCCAATCCTTCCATCTTTGGAAAGCAGTAGGATAATGCTTTCTCCTTCGAATAATCAATAAGTAATACTCTATGATTTAGTTTATGAAGAATTCTAGAGAGATATAAGATAATGTAAAAACTATCACAGCCAATGTAAGCTATAATATTATTCGCCATATTCAATATCCTCCTCCTTTGCCTCTTCTTCCTCTGCATAATAAAAATAATCGTCTTCCGATATCACTTCCTGTTTTTGTACTTCCTTCGTATTGTTATCTTGTACATCGCCTTCCAATCCCACTACTTCTTCACCCTCCATCGGTGTTGTTATGGATAAATCTCTTGTTTGAAGGTTCGGATTTACATCCCATTGAACCTTGGTAACATCCGCTGCTAAACTATTTGCTAGTCGATTCTCTAGAGCTTTTCTCACCATTTTGTTAAGCTCCTGAGAGGCTCTTTCTATTATATTGGGATCACGTTCTATAAGATCTAAGATTGCTAAGCTGGGTGTATAGTTAACAATGGACTCCTTTTGCATTCCTGCTTCGATATATTTTGTTACAGATAGACTGGAACCATTATAAAGAGCAGCATCCACAATGGCTGCAGACATTAATAATAGCTCTTCCTCCCTAAGCCATAGAATACAGGCTGCTGTCTCCGGGGTATAATTCTTAAGTAACTTTTTTGATAAAACGATATAATTCTCACCATTTGGAAATGTAATACGAATATCTACCGAATCATTTACTACAATATTGGAGCTGATCTGTATTACGTTATATTCTATCTCCCTCAAGTCAGAAGAAATTCCTTGATCAAGAAGCATACCCTTTAGTAATTGAGTTCCTGTTGTAAGATCGATCATCGTAACCTTACCTACATCTTCAGAAGTCATGTAGACTTCCTGAGGTTGTGTTGCATAAACTGTTTTTAAAGTAACATTATCCTTGGTAAGCATATCCCCTACACTAACGGCCTTCGTGGTTACATAAACAGTACGTTTATTATCCTTCATCTCTTGATATGCATCCTCTAATTGGGATACATACTTATCCCTTATTTGTCCGGTGATAATTATCGCGGTAGCCGCTGCAGCTCCTCCCATGACAATCGTACAGATGACAGCAACTATGATATATTGCTTCGTTGATCTTTTTAACTTTCTACGTAACATTTATACCTCTCCTATCACAACAAGTCCTAAGATTAGAATAAGTAAATAAATAAAAATAACAATTCTCTTACCTCTCTTATCATTGTCTGAAACTTTTCTTTTCTTTTTTAAGCACCCAGCCTCCGGATAACCGATTACTATTAATAGACTAACATACAATACTATTCCAATGAAAATAAAATAGAATCCTCGAAGCCGAACTAACGTAAGCACAAAAGCTCCTTTTCCTTTGCTTGTTCTACCGCTTTCTTAATAATCAAATAAGTAGCTTTTTTAATAGCCTGCATAAGGAAAAAGTTTGGGTTCTCCTTTTGACAGGTATAATTAGCACAGATAAAGTCTTTGATATTGCCATTGGTACAAGCAGAAAGAAAGTTTTCGCAGTAAGGAATAACGATTATATTATCATTTGGAATATCATAGCAATTGGCGATTGACCTAGCTGATACTTTGCTATGTTGATCAATATTGCTAACTAAAAAAATAGCCTTTTCGCTTAAAATGGAATAATTGAGGAAGAAATCCTCTAAGATACATTGCTTTTGACATAGATTTACAACAATTAGATCTGCTTCTTCTAAAATTGTCTTTGTACTTAAATTCCTATGACTGGCAGTTTCAATAAAGCAAATATCAGATTCTTTGTTGATCAGACCAAGCAGCTTATGGATACAGTGATCTAATTCATAATCAAAGATCTCACTATGTATAATTCTGCTTTGAGGTATGTAATACAAACGCTGTGATATTATCTCTTTTAGATAATGCCTTATAATATTGCCACTACATTCTCCTCGATAAATCTTTCGGATTAACCCCTCCATGCCTCCACCATCATAGTAATTCGTTCCTACTTCATGGATAAAATCAATACTTCCTTCTCCAAAGAATGCCCTTTCCAATCTATGATTATTTAGCTGATTCTCCATGATAATCACTGAATATGGATAACGAACTATACTAGCCATACTAATAGCAGCCATATTAGCAGATACTTGGCAAAGTTCGTTTGCATTGCTCCAAAACGCAATATTCAAATGCAACCCTCCTTATGATTATAAATAATTAATTAATATTTTAAACTCGGGAAATAAAACAAGAAAAATAGTACGAAAGAACGAAAGAATTAATTTCTTGCTAGATGTACTTATAATAATTCAATTTCTAGGATTTGTAAATATTTTTTTCATCATCATTTTTCACAGACTTTTTATAAGTTTTTGTGTAAATAAACCAAAATGATTTATTTATTCAAATTGAATAATCCAACCTACTATTTCTATACTATATTACCAGAAATGTTTGAGATTTATTTACATTCCTTGGAAGACATGCTAAACTACTGCTAAGTTTGCTGATGACATCCCTCGTATTTTATGAATGGAGGTAATTATGTCACGCAAAAAAAGATTTTTTCTCTCGATTATATTAAGCTGCATGATCGTCTTTTTATCCATACCAACTAGTTTTGCATCTGCCTTTTCCTCCGATGCATTTTCCTTTGTTGTACTATCACAGTATAAAGCTTCTATCGATATTGGAGATGAGCTATACTTAATGGCAGTTACCTCTACCGGTAAGCAGCCAACTTTCAAAAGCAGTAACTCAACCATTGCATCTGTAAATACCTATGGTATTATAACTGCCAAGAAATCAGGAACTGCCCTCATAACTGCAAAGATTAAAAACGCAGAAGCCACTTGTCAGGTAATAGTTAACAAGACCAATATTACCATAGACAAAATGGAAATTTCTCTTGAGCATGGTGAATCAATAAGGCTAAGTGCTACAACCTCTAATGGCTCAACAGTAAAATGGAAAAGCAGCAAAACGAGTATCGCAACAATCGATGAGTATGGTAAAGTTACCGGTATGAAACCCGGAGAAACGATCATAACTGCTTCTGCAGATGGCAGTAGTGCCACCTGTACAGTTAAAGTCAAGCTTCCAACCGTTCGGTTAAATAAGTCCACCCTTAGCCTATATCGCGGCCAAACCACACAATTATCTGCTATTGTTTCTTCAAATCAAAATCCCACCTGGAAAACTAACAAAAAAAGTGTCGCTATTGTTGATGCAACGGGTACCGTTACTGCAATTAAGCATGGAATTGCTGTCATTACAGCAACAGTTGATGGTGTTACCGAGACCTGCGAAGTCGTAGTAATGAAACCGGAGATAACTTTAAATACTTATGAGCTTACCTTAAAGAAAGGGGCTACTGCTAATCTAACCGCTTTCGTCTCCTCAAGTAATCCGCCAACCTGGACCACCAGCAATTCCAACATTATTTCTGTTAATTCTAGTGGCAAGATAACCGCGCATCAAAAAGGCAAAGCCTATGTCTATGCCTCTGAAGACGGTACGAAGGTTCGTTGTACCGTAATCGTAACCGAATAACTACATGTAGGGATGTAATCAGCAAACTTAGAAAACATTTCATATTTTTTTCTTGAAACTTAAGCCATCTTGCAATATACTGTTTTTCGTAAAGAAATCCATAAGCTGATGATGATAATAAATTTATCGGTTTTATAAAACACCAAAATATCTTGTATTGGAAGTTAACTGTTGTTTAAAACTATGTATATCATATAAGGAGGTACTATCATGCAATTTGAGAAATTACAAAAAGATATGGTTGCCGCGATGAAGGCTCATGATAAGGTTCGTAAGGATGCTATCTCATCCCTAATTTCTGCAATCAAAAAAACTGCCATTGACGAAGGCAGTCGTGATGATATTAAGGAAGAATTAGTGGATCGCGCTATTTTAAAGGAAATGAAACTCGTAACGGAACAGATTGAAACCTGTCCTGTTGAAAGAGTTGAATTAAAGGCAAGCTATCAAGCTACTTTAGACATTATCAAGGAATATGCACCTTCCATGATGTCTGAACAGGAAATTGAAACTTTCTTAGTAGAGAAATATTCCGAACTAATTGCAACTAAGAATAAAGGTATGATTATGAAAAATGTTATGGCTGATCTTAAGGGAAAAGCCGACGGAAAACTCATTAATGAGGTTGTCGCTAGATTATGTCAGTAATCTTTCTAGTATGATCTCTTAAGAGCATCCGTAAACACTGAAAAAACAGCCACCCCAATCATTACGCTAACCTCCTGTCAGTAAGATTTATTATGTCTGACTTATGGTTGGTTGGTTTAGTTTGGGATGGCTTTTTGGATTTTCTATTATTGATTTAATACTCGCTTTAAGAATTCCTTGGTTCTATCCTGTGTCGGGTTATTAAAGATCTGTTCCGGCGTACCTTCTTCTGCAATTACACCCTTATCCATAAAGACAACACGATTGGATACTTCCTTTGCAAATCCCATCTCATGGGTTACAACAAGCATAGTTAGTCCGGACTTAGCAAGCTCCTTCATAACTGCAAGTACTTCTCCTACCATCTCAGGATCTAGTGCCGAAGTAGGTTCATCAAATAAGAGAACATCCGGTTCCATGGACAAAGCTCTTGCAATAGCTACTCTCTGCTTCTGCCCACCACTCAACTGCTTCGGCTTTGCATGAATATACTGATCCATGCCTACCACCGCAAGATATTTCATGGCTACTTTTTCAGCCTCTTCCTTTGATCTTTTTAATACCTTGATTTGACCCACAGTACAATTACTAAGCACATTATGATTATTGAACAAATTGAACTGTTGAAATACCATTCCAAGTTTTGTACGGTAAGCAAAGATATCATGCTTGTCATCTAAAATGTCTTCCCCATTGTAGATAATACTTCCGCCGCTTGGTTTCTCAAGTAAATTAATACAACGAAGTAGTGTAGATTTACCGGAACCGGAGGAACCTATAATACAAACTACTTCCCCTTTATTTACAAAGAAATCTATGTCCTTTAGTATCTCATTTTCTCCAAAGGACTTCTTTAAATGTTTAATATCGATTACTCTTTCCATATTACCTCCATGCCGCCTAGCAGCTCAAATCCTATTCGAAATGTTTCCTTCAAATAAACTCTTGATACGGACTGTCCCCTTCTATTAATTTGCACGTTTGTTTCTGATTGCATCTTCAGGACGTTCTACCTGCATCTGATTACCAGGAATAACAATAAAGTTCTCCGGTCCCTCCATCTTACGCTCAATTAGACGTAGAATTCGGGTAACGGTAAATGTCATTACCAAATAAATAATACATGCTACAAAGAAGGATTCAAAATAACTGAAGGTAGCTCCTGCAACAGATTTTGTTTGGAAGAATAGCTCTGATACGGAGATAACATTCAATACGGAAGTATCCTTAATATTAATAACAAACTCATTACCAATCGCAGGTAAAATATTTCTAATTACCTGAGGAAGTATAACATTCCACATCGTTTTAAGATGATTCATGCCAATTGCATGAGCTGCTTCAAATTGACCTTTGTCGACGGAGATGATACCACCTCTAACAATCTCTGCTGTGTATGCACCGGTATTGATGGATACAATGAAAATAGCTGCAAAGGTACGGTTCATATCTATATTAAATGCCATCAAGGAACCATAATAAATTACCATTGCTTGAACAATCATCGGTGTTCCTCTGAAAAATTCCACATAAACACTTAATATAATATTAACTACTTTTAATACATATCTCTTTATTCCTTTATCCGGTGTGGGAATTGTACGAATGGTTCCAATGAGTAAACCAATTAAAGCACCAATTATTGTGCCGACCATGGAGATTAGGAGCGTAACTCCAGTACCTCTTAGATACATTGGCCAATATTCTTTTACAATATCAATAAAATACTCCCATGACATAAGTGCACCAAGCCTTTCCAGTTCAATATACAACAATTTGTTTCTTTTTCAATAACAGGAGAAAAGACCGTCCCATATAAAAATTAGAACAGCCCTTCCCCTCTAATATCTCTTCGTCATAAAAAGTGACAAATGAATTTTATTTCTAGCAAGCAAATTACTCTGATGCAGGTTGGTTTGCAATTGCGGTGTCCATGATAGACAAACGATCTTCTTTCGAAATACCTTCTAGGATTGTATTAATCTTATCTGTTAGATCACTACCTTTTTTTACACCTACTGCAATTGCAGTATCCTCGGGAGTAGTTTCAAAGCCTTCACTAAATTCAACCATAGCTAATTTATCATTAGCAGCTGTAGCACTTACTCCCTCTGGGCGCTCAGAAACATAACCATCAATTGCACCAGCCTCCAGTGCCACTCTCATTGCCGAGAAATTATCCATCGCTTCTAATTTATTTACACCGTTTATTTGGTCAATCACATCATAATGAAATGTATTTAACTGTGCGGTAATTTTAGCTCCGTTAAAATCTTGTATGGAGGTTGCATTTTCGAAAGCACTACCTTTTTTTATCACCATAACC
>JAEWEO010000263.1 GCA_023389295.1 Bacillota bacterium | reverse complement strand
ATTTTGGGGAGGCTTCTTTTATTTTACAACATAATAAGAATGTTGGAAATATGTTATTAACATACCCCAACATTCATTATAGAACAACTATGTAATTAGTGATATGGAACCTTTTTATTTTAGGTTGAGATAGATTTAGGATCACATCGATGGGTACTTTTTTGTATTGTAAACAATAAATATTATTGTGAAATATTATTGTATAAAAAAGAAGTATTATTTCTTAGAACTTATATCTTGTCACAAGATAAACGTTTTATCAATTTAGGACGAAAGGTCTGGTGAGTGTAGGTTGCATTCTCTGGAGACTTAAGGCGTTTAATAATTAAATCTATCACAGCTTCTGCTATTGTTGCTGTGGGCTGTTCAATAGTCGTTAACATGATACGTGGTAATCCGGAAGTGCTAATGTTATCAAAACCTAATAGAGAAAAGTCCTTTGGGATTTGTAAACCTAATTCGTCCGCAGCCTTAATAATGCCTAATGCTAAGGTATCACTGGCAGCGAATATTGCAGTAAATTTGTAATTTTGTGAAAAAAATTGCTTTGCCATTGTGTAACCATTTTCGATAGAACTGAAGCTAAATTCACTATCAAATCTTTGGGGAACGATATTATAATCAGCAGCAGCAGCCTTGAAGCCATTCCAACGATGAGAATGAGCAGAGCTATTAGGATGCCACCCAAAATATATTATGTCTCTGTGACCCAGATCATATAGGTATTTAAACCCCTGGTATCCACCGTAGGAATTATCAGTACTGACAAAATCTCCTTGATATTTTCCGTCAGTATCTCCAACATAAATAACAGGGCAGGAAGAGTGACTGAAAATAGGATAAGCATTTTCTTTTGGTGCAACGAAAATGAGACCATCAGGTTTGTATTGTGTTAGTAAATGATACAAATCTGCTGTTTGCTTATCGTCTCCATGGGTATTACATAGCATAATATTATACCCAGCTTTGCGAGAGAAGTTATCAAGTTTTAATGTTATCTCTGAATAAAAGGGGTTGCTGATATCGGGAACAAAAAGTCCAATGATATTTGTCTTTTTTAATACCATACCACGGGCAATCGAATTCTGCCTATAACCTTCTTTTGCGCAAATGTCTAAAATATGCTTCCTGGTTGTTTCACTAATTCCGGGTTTACCATTAATAGCTCTTGAAACCGATGCATAGGAGACACCTGCTATTTTTGCAATGTCTTTAATGTTTATCTCGCTCATTAATATACCTACTTTTCTTTATATATAATAGCATTGTACTTATTGATACTCTGGATAAAATTCTTTCATATAATTTATTACATCATCATAAGTTCCTTGAAAGGCACCAACGGTTTCCATTTTTAAAGATACCATTACAGTTGCGAAAAGTAAAGAATCTTTGATGGAGGAACCCATAACTCTTTTTGAAATGTAGGAAGCGAAGACGGTATCTCCTCGACCTGTACGTCCAGAAAGATTGCGTGATTTAACTGGACAGGTATAAAAACTCATACCATCGTAAATTAACATCTCCTGATTAAAGGATATCATTATTTCTTTTGCACCCCATTCGTAAAGTTTTTTAGCAGCTTCTTTTCGATCCGAAAGACCGGTTAATATTTCTGCTTCTGCAGCATCCACCTTTAAAAATGTCAGGTATTTTATGTAATCTATCTTCTCAGGCCAGTCTTCTAAAGACATCTGGCCAGTTTCTGGATTTCTGTGTCTCAAAAATCCTTGCATATCGGCAGATACTAGTCCCTTTTTTGACAACTCAATTATTATATCTCCACGAAAATCACCCACGAGTAACCCGGCGAGATGATAGAGTTTCACTGGAACATCGGGAACTTCATCAATAGTAATCTCATCTGACTGCATTGTTGAGCTAGAAATCCTACGTTCGCGATCAGCAGTAAAGTATTGATTTCTTATCTGTGTAGTCACTGAGGAAGGAATTAATTTAATTGATTCTTTCTCGGAAGGAAAATGTTCTAAATAACGGTAGTCAGCTTCCGACATCTTAATTGATGCGTAAACGTTTGCGTTTGTTGCTCGAGCTGCAAAATAAGAAAAATAGACTGCACCACCTAGTTCTTTGGATCCATACCCTTCAAAATCAATATTATAATCACAACATAGAGGACCTAAAATCATTACATCATACATTATAAAATTACCTCCCCGATCCTTGACTCGAAATATTATATGACGATTATATCATAGCTATATGTCATATTGCATTGTTTAAAATAGATAAAAAAATATATAATAACGAGTAATAATATACAAAATAAATAATGAAAAAATTAAAATAAAAATATACAATATGCATATTGACAAAATTGTATAATTTTGGTAATCTATATGTGAAAGACGCAAACGTTTACTTAAATCTAAGAAGTGGGTGTGAAAATGGATGATGAATTTACGATTAATGTAAATATGGCAGCTTCATTAATTGGAACGATTGCTCATGAAGATGCATTGAAATCTATACCTGAAATAAATTATTTATTACAAAATGATTATAGTACAGGTATAAAAGCTGCTTCCAGACTGAATTTTGTTGCTTTTAATATGGAAAAAGGAATTAAACTCCCACAAATTATAGCGTATTTAAAATACCATCCGAAGCTGATGGAAGCTGACATCATTCTGGCGAATGAATTGGATTTAGGAATGGCACGCACGGATTTAAGAAATATTTCGGAAGAGATAGCAAAAGAAATTCAAATGAATTATGTGTATGGGATAGAGTATATAGCTCTACCAGCAGGCCAGAATGGAAATAAAGAGAGTCTACACGGAAATACAATTTATTCCAAGTACCCGTTGGAAGACTTGAAAATCATTCGCTTACCACTAGTGTATGATTGGTTTTATAGTGACCAGAAACGTATTGGAACTAGAATTGCTATTTTTGCGACAGCAGTAATTGGGAGTAAAAAAATCGGTGTTGTCTGCACGCATCTAGAAAATCGTACTAATCCTGAGGGGCGAACAGAACAGATTAAGGTGTTATTGAGGGAAATTGATAATCATTTTGGAACATTACCAATTATTATCGGTGGTGATATGAACACTAATGCTGTGAATAACAATAATGATGTTGAGATGGAACGATTGGCTAATGATAGAGAAGAACAATACAAACGATTGAAGTTAGTGGAAGATTATGAATCTATGTTTTCCTATGTGAAGAGTAGGGGATATGATTATGAAAACTGCAATTTGATTAATAAATCAACACGACGAAAACGTTGGAAAGATAAGGAAAGTATTTTATTAAACTTGGATTGGTTTTTTACAAGAGGAATTATATGTGAGAATCCTGGTGTTGTTACAACAATATTTGACAGTAGAGAATTGATAACAGAGCAAATAGATTTAAAAATGTTTGATGCTAATGAAATATCGGATCATGATGCCATATATATGGAGTGTCTATTATAAAGGGGGCGTTAGGGATGATAAAGTCGGTAGTTTTTGATATGGGCGGTGTAATACATACCCAGAGTTACCCTGACAAATGTAAATTAGAGTTTGCTGAAAACCTATTAGCTTTCCTAGCAGTAAATAATATTTTAATTAATGATACTCCTGAGAAATTTGATGAAAAACTACAAAGAGGAGGGAAATTATATAAAAAGCATGAAGAAACTGAAAAAGTTGAGTTACAGGCAGAGAGAATTTGGGCAGATTTTTTTTTAAAAGAGTATGGTGTTGAGGCCAATAAGCTGCTTTCAATAGGTGAGGAACTTTGCTTTTTATATGATAGTTCTCGTCCAATCATTACACCTCGGGTAGGATTGAAAGAGACAATGGAAGGGTTAAAAGCTATCGGCATGCGCCTGGGAATTATTACAAATATAATGTCGAAAACATATACTACATATGCGTTGAAAAAATACGGGATTGATCAATATTTTGAACATATTATTCAGTCGAGTGAATGTGGAATACGTAAACCAGATAAAAGAATCTTTGAATTGTATGAACGGGATATGGGCTTAAGCAAAAATGAATGCGCATACGTAGGTGATACAATTTCAAGGGATGTAATCGGTGTCCGAAATGCTAATTGGGAAATGATAATTTTGATTGATAACCCACTGATTGCAGCGAAAGATGAAAAATACAAAAATAGTGGATATGCAGCAGACTATGAGATAAAAAACTTATTCGAAGTAGTTGAAATAATAAAAGAATACAACCAAAAATTTTAAAATAGTACATCATACGTAGGAGGGGAAATTTGTAGTGAATGATTTATGGTTTTAATAAAAATAAAATCTTGAAATGAGGTGATTTTGTGACTGAAAAACCGAATGGAAGTTATTCAAAAATAAGGCATATAAAAAATATTATTAAGAATTTTTGTACAAATCCTTACAATATTATTGTATTTTTTGCTTTGGTTTTACTTACATATCTAATCGTAGTTCCACTGTTACAAATGATTACAACGACCTTCCAGGTAGCAGAAGGTGAATTGAGACGTATTGATGGCGCAGAAGTGGGTGATTTTACGCTGTATTACTGGACTCGCTTACTGTTTAGTAAAATGAGTACTTCTTTATTATATACACCACTGAAAAATTCACTGATGATTGGTTTTTTTGTATCAATCTTTAGTATAACGATTGGATCTGTAATGGCTTGGTTGATGGTACGTTCTGATTTGCCATGTAAAAAATTTTTCTCAATGGCAGTTATCATACCCTATATGATTCCATCATGGACTAAATCAATGGCATGGTTATCTGTATTCAAGAATGAACGTGTTGGCGGTTCAGCAGGATTTTTAAGTTCTTTAGGAATTGACACACCAAACTGGTTGGCTTATGGGCCGATTGCAATTGTCAGCGTGTTATCAGTACACTATTATGCATATGCCTATCTATTGGTATCGGCATCCCTTGGATCAATTAATAGTGAATTGGAGGAAATGGGAGAGATTCAAGGAGCAAGCAAAGTGCTTATCCTTCGAAAAATTACTTTGCCACTGGTGCTGCCTGCAATTTTATCTGCTATTATTTTAACATTTTCGAAGTCAATAGGTACTTTTGGGGTTCCGGCTTATTTAGGTATGAAGGTTAATTTTTATACGATATCTACAATGTTGTATTCTAGTATCAAAGCGCTAAATACTACAATGGGATATGCAACTTCGTTGGTATTGATTTCGATTGCAGCGATTGTTGTATTTATGAACCAGAAGCTAATTGGAGCCCGTAAGTCATATGAAACAATAGGTGGGAAAGGTTCAAGAGCGAATTTGATCTGTCTAGGCAAATCAAAATATATCATAACTTCAATTCTATTCATTTTTATTGGAGGTGCTGTTTTCTTACCGGTATTGCTTCTTTTTTTAGAGACATTTCTTACAAAAACGGGAGATTATTCCTTGTCTAACTTCACACTCCACTATTGGATTGGCAAGGCAACACCGGAGCTTGCGGAAGGGCAAGCAGGAGTACTGCGAAACAGCAGATTTTGGACTAATATTTGGAATACAATGAAGTTAGTTGTAGTTACCTCCATTGTAGCAACCGTTTGTGGACAGATTCTTGGATATATTAGTTCTAGAGGACGTAAAAAGTGGTCTGGAAAGCTGGTAGAACAATTAGTATTTATTCCTTACTTGATTCCATCGATTGCATTTGGTGCAATCTACTTAGCTATGTTCTCTGTATCACATGGTATTATCCCATCCTTGTATGGAACCTTTATCTTATTAGTTTTGGTCAGCGTAGTAAAGCACCTTCCTTTTTCTTCCCGAGCAGGTACCAGTAATATGATGCAGATAGGAATTGAATTAGAGGAAGCTGCTAATGTGGAAGGTGCATCCTTTCTAAAACGATTTGCCAAAATAGTATTCCCGCTTTCTAAGGGAGGCTTTATGTCAGGTTTTATGTTGATTTTTATAAGTATTATGAAAGAACTTGACCTTATTATATTGATTGTCACACCTAAATTTGCAACGTTGCCCTATATGGCATTCTCTTACTCCAACAGTAATCAAGCTCAGATGTCAGGAGTCGTTGCTGCTATCATGTTCTTTATAGTATTTATTGTTTATATTTTAGCTAACAAATTTAGTCATGCGGATATATCAAAAAGTATGGGATAAAGTAGGAGAAGAGAAAGAAGGTAGGGAAATGAGTAATATAGTATTGAAAGATATTGATAAATATTATGGGAATAATCATGTCTTAAAGAACTTAAGCCTAGAGATAGAGGACGGCGATTTTATGACGCTGCTAGGTCCCTCGGGGTGTGGGAAAACCACGACATTGCGTGTAATATCTGGTTTAGAAAAACCACAAAATGGGTTTATCTACATGGATGATAAGGAAATCGTAAATTGCAAAGAAGCATTCTATGAGGCTCCAAGCAAGCGAGGATTAAACATTGTATTTCAGAGTTATGCTTTATGGCCTCATATGACAGTGTTTCAAAATGTTGCATTTGGATTGTCAATTAAAAAATTACCGAAAAAAGAGATTAAAAGATTAGTAAAAAATGCATTAGAACGCTTGCAGATTTTAGAATTTGAAGAGCGTTATCCAAGCGAATTATCTGGTGGTCAACAACAGCGTGTAGCAATAGCCAGAGCAATTGTATCTTCACCTAAACTTTTATTGTTAGATGAGCCTTTATCGAACTTGGATGCCAAATTAAGAATAGATATGCGTTCTGAGTTAAAAAGACTTCATCAAGAGATGGGAACAACCGTAATCTATGTAACTCATGATCAAATTGAAGCATTAACAATGTCAACCAAGATAGCCATATTTTTTGAAGGTGTTCTAACCCAGGTGGGTACTCCGTTAAATATTTATAATAATCCATGTGACTTAAGAGTAGCTGACTTTATTGGTAATCCGCGTATTAACTTTTTTGAGGGTTTAGCTAAATATGAAAACGAAAGGTTGACGGTTACTTCCGAATTAGGCGAAATGAGCTTCCCGAAGCACGATATGACAGATAATCCGGTTGCTGAAGGAGAGTTTCACTGTGTTCTTGGCATTCGCCCCGAGCAAGTAGCAATCCATACCCAGAAGGTACCCGAAGGGATAGAGGTTTCGATTTATGCTAATCAACCAGCTGGTTCAGAGACGTTAATTACTTTGAAATCGAGTAAAACAACATTTCTTTCAAAGGAAATGGGCATTGTCGATTATGAAGCAAATCAAAAGGTTTGGATTAAATTGGATGTCTCTAAGATTAATGTATTTGATAAAGAAAGTAAAAAACTCATTAAGTATGCAGTATAAGCTGCACTTAAATAGAAGGAGGAAAAGATTATGTCTAAATTATCAAGTAAGACCATCTCGTTGTTACTTGCAGGCGTATTAGTATTCTCGCTAGCATTCACAGGATGTAGTAGTACAGATGCTAAGGATAAAGAAACAACTACAGAGCCTAAAGCAACAGAAACTCCAATCGTAAAGGACGAAGAACCGACCAAAGAACCGGATGCAAAACCTGAAGTCAGTAGTATTGAAATTAACAACCCTGTAGCTGTTTTAGGGACCGAAACATCAGAGGAACTCTATGAACAAGCCATTGCAGAGGGTGGTAAACTTTCTGTTTACTCAATTTCTAGTCGTATGGAAACAGTAGCAGAAACCTTTCAGGCAAAATACCCCGAAATCAAGGTAGAAGTCTATGATATGAAGCAAAATGAAATCGTAGAGAAAGTAACGCTTGAGTATGATGCAGGTATCCATACTGCGGATGTATTACATATTAAAGATCTTGATGGTACAATTTATAATGAATACGTTTTAAAAGATAAATTCCTTTGCTATTATCCATTAGATATCTGTGAGCATATTGACCCGAAATATCTTGAGAATGGAATGCCTCTTTATATGGAACTTTACGAATGGTACTATAATACAGAGGTTTATCCTGAGGCACCAATTGACAGCTGGTGGGATTTAACTAGAGAAGAATTAAAGGGTAAAGTCATGATGCAAAATCCGTTGAATGACAGTAGCTATATGGCAATGATTACCTCCATCGTTTTAAATTCTGATTTACTAGAAGCTGATTATGAAAGAGAGTTTGGCGAAGCTTTAACACTTAGTGAAGGCTGCAGTAATGCAGGGGAAGAATTATTATATCGATTGGTTCAAAACGACTTAATATTTGCAAGTTCTAGTGACGAGGTTATGGAAGGAGTAGGTACTCCTGGGCAGAGTACTGCACCAATCGGGCTTGCATCCTCTTCAAAAATACGTAATCGAGAAAAAGACGGTCTTGTAATAGAGGTATTAGAAGATATTAAGCCTTTTCTTAATAATCCTGCAATCAACTATGTTTATATGATGAAGGGAACAGAACATCCTGCAGCTGCAAAGTTGTTTATACGTTGGATATTAGGCGAAGCAGATGGTAAAGGAGAAGGTTTTGACCAGTTTCATACTCAAGGTGGTTGGTCATTTAGAGATGATGTTTCTCTCTCGGAGGGAAATACCCCACTTGAAGATTTGAACATGATAACCCCTAAACTAGATGATATTTACAATTCTGTATTAGATGTAGCAGATTTTTGGACTTTTATACAGAAATAAGTACGATAGATGGGTACAACTTGAATTTAGAGGTACAGGATTTTTGAACTTTAGTTCTGCAATAATTAATCCAAGCAATAGGAAATAGGCAGAAAGGAAAATTGATATGAGCTTATTTATGAAAAATGGTAAGGTGAAAAGTACATTATTGCTTAATAGCTTTACGATGAGTTTTATATTTTTGGTTATTTATATGCTCTCTTATGGATTGCTACTTTCTCCTATTGATAATTTATTGTTAGGGAAAATTGAGCCAGGATGGATTAGCTTTCTAGAAACATTAATCTCTGGAATAACGGGATCACTCATATGCTGTATTTCATTTTATTTATTTAAGGAAAAGAAAGTAGTACTTTATGCATATTTGTTACTTACAATTTATTGTGTAGGGATTCTTGTTGGAATAAGTATCTCCTTAGAGAGTGGTGAACGTTATAACTTTTTATATATTGCATTACTGTATATACTGGTCCCCTTAATATCAGGAAGTTCATTATCGATATGCCTTTACCTTGGTTACATAAAAAAACAAAAAACAGAACTTACTAGTAAAAAGAAGGAGTGATTACAATGATTGATACCGTCTTATTTGATATGGGTGGCACACTAGAAGATATTAGTCATACAGAGAAAACGGCTACTCTGGCTAGCGCGGTTATATTGGAGTTGCTTCGATTAAAAGGAGTATTGGTCAAGGAGGATGAGACCGAGTTTTCAAATAAGCTTTTTTCTGGACTGCTGCTTTATAAACAAATTAGCGAATCAAATCATATTGAATTAAAACCAGAACAGATTTGGACTGATTATTGTTTGCGAGATTTTGCATTCGATAGGAATAAAATTATCGAGTTGTCAGAAGAATTAGCCCATGCATGGGAAGTGACTTATTATAATAGAAAGCTTCGTCCTGGTGTGCCTATGATGTTGGAACATCTGCGTAAACAGGGAATGAAACTAGGTATCATAAGCAATACCGCTAGTTTGTTTCAGGTGTTTACCAGCCTCAAAGACTACGGAATCCGCGATTATTTTAACGATATAACCTTATCAAGTATTACCGGATATCGAAAACCTCATAAAAATATATTTGAAGTTTCATTAAATCAAATGAACTCCAGACCGGAAAATTGTATTTATGTTGGGGATACCCGTTCGAGAGATATTATAGGATCAAAGAATGCAGGTTTTGCTGTTGCTGTTCAGATACGTTCATTTCTGACCGAGGGCAAAGATGTCAATGTGGATGATACAATTCAAGCGGATTATGTAATTGATGACATTTACGACTTGGTTAGAATCGTAACAGAATGCAGGTAATTACGACTTATGATCCACAGTGAAAACTTCAACTAAAGTGGAGATTAAAGCTACGTATAACAGTTTGAT
>JAEWEO010000248.1 GCA_023389295.1 Bacillota bacterium | reverse complement strand
TGCAAATACAACTTTTTTATCAAATTCTGCTACACGTTCTTCAAAAGCCTTTTGATTTTCCTCAAATACCTTTAAACGGTCAATCTCAGCTTGAAGTTGTGCAGTACTATCGTTGGAAGATGTAGTGTTTTCATTCATCTGTGCTATTTCATTTTCGAGTTCTTTGATCCTAGCAACCGCTTCTGCAAGAGAACGGTATTCATAATTATTTTCTTCCGCTTCTTCTTCTATTGAAGCATTCGGTAAAATCTGGTTAATCACAGGAACATCCTTTAAAATAGGTCGAAGAACACCGGATCCAAAGCCACCCACATCAAGTTTAATTAACATTCCAAAAATCGCAAGCCAAATAATTACGATTAAGAGTACAATCAGAACGGTAAGTACTTTATTTCCATCTTTATTTTCTTTATTCTCTTTCCTCTCGGCCTTGTTCTTTTTCGCCATTATCTATCCTCCTCAAAAAGCGCAGGATTACTATATAGAAAGCTGTTAAGCTCGTCAATTTCCTTACGTTCTTGTGCATCAAATTCTAACAGATATTCCTCAAATGCCTTTTCCTTCAGTCTTTCTTGCGTTTTTCGCTCAACCATCGCATCGTGGAGTCTGATGCGTGCCACCTCAAGTCTATGGGCGGCATTCTTAACTACTGTTGTCTGTTGTTTTATATTCAACTTCATTACTTCAATCGCTTGCTCACATTGCTTAATTTGAAAAATGTCAAGTTTATCAGACCGCAAATACCTAAGTTCCTCTTCATAAGTACTCTTTCTTAGGTACATACTCTCTAGTTTTTCTTCTTCCATTGTCAAGCGCTGCCTGGCATTGCCATATGCTATCCTAACCTGATCTTCCAGTTTCATTTTTACCTGAAGCAAATTTTCCATTGAATATCTAAATTTTTTCATTCTTTATTAAATATCTCCATGAGTAATGTTATTTCCTCTTGAAAACCAACCTTTTCATTGACATCCTGTTGTAAAAATGTATTTACTTCCTTAATTTTTGAGATAGCATAATCGATATCAGCATTGGATCCGCTCTTATAAGCTCCTATATTAATCAAATCTTCAGCATCCTGGTAGGTTGCCAATACATTCTTTAATCTACCCGCTGCCTCTTTGTGTTCCTTTGTAACAATGGAACTCATACATCTAGAAATACTTTGTAAAACATCAATGGCCGGATAATGATTTTTATGTCCTAATTTTCTAGACAACATAATATGTCCGTCCAAAATACTTCTGGCTGTATCGGTTATCGGCTCATTAAAATCGTCACCATCTACCAGTACCGTATATAGTCCGGTAATAGAACCATGCTCTGAGTTACCTGCTCGTTCCAATAGTTTTGGCATCTCAGCATATACGCTAGGCGGATATCCTCTCGATACCGGAGGTTCTCCGGAGGCTAGTCCTATCTCTCTTTGTGCCATAGAAAATCGAGTAAGTGAATCCATCATTAATAATACATCTTTGCCTTGGTCTCTAAAATATTCTGCAATTGCTGTTGCTGTCTTTGCCGCTTTCTTACGAATTAACGCCGGTTTGTCAGAGGTTGCCACAACTAGAACGCTTCTTCTCATGCCTTCTTCTCCAAGATCCCGTTCTATAAATTCTCTTACCTCTCTACCGCGCTCTCCGATTAAGGCGATCACATTAATATCAGCCTTTGTATTTCTTGCAAACATGCCAAGCAAAGTACTCTTTCCAACACCACTACCTGCAAAAATGCCAATTCTTTGACCTTTACCGATGGTAAGCATGGAATCCACCGCCTTCACACCAAGGGGAAGTACTTCATCTATAATTTTTCGTGTTAATGGGTCGGGAGCAGGTGCTTCCGCCGGATAATAAGTATCACAGATTAACTCCGATTGGTCTAGGGGATTTCCTATTCCATCTAAAGTCATACCAAGTAAACTTTCTCCTACCGGAACCTTAAAGGCGGCGCCAGAATTTTCAACCAGACTGCCAATTCCCACTCCGGTCATATCATCATACGGCATTAATAAGATACGGTTCTCTCGAAAGCCGATCACCTCAGCAACTTTCTTTTCCATTTGTCCTTCACAGGTAATATAGCATACATCATTCAAATTAGCATTTGGACCGGAGGCTTCCAAGGTTAATCCAACCATCTTTACAATCTTTCCGATTTCTTGTTCATAAGATTTATCGAGCAGTTGCTTGTATTTCTCAAAATTAATTGCCATGTTGTTACCCGCCTTTAAACTTCTCATAATAAATGTCCCTCTGTTATATATCGACACAAATTATGCTTCAAGTTATATACTTCCAAGTAGCTTAAGATCCGTAATTAAATTATTTAATTGAACATCTAAGCTACAATTAATCGTTTTCGTTTCTGTCTCGATCAAGCATTGGTTCTTCTTTAGAGTTGCATCCTCCGTTATGTAAATTGTGGTTTCTCGTTCCATACCCCCTTGCAGGAGGTCCTTGCGTAAAGCTATGTACTCATAATCCTCTTTGGAAACACGAATCGTATATTTCGTACTGCTCTCCATATTGCGGAGCGCTTTGCTGACTAAGTATAAGATTACCTCATCCTTATCTTCTACAAGAATTCCGGTTATTTTCTCAAGTAATGCTGCTATAAGCTTCGCAACTTCAGGCTCTAAGGATTGCATCGTCTCCTGATATTCTCTTTGAAGCTTTTGCTTTAAAGCTTCATACTCTGCCTTTGACTTTGCAAGTTCCTTCAAAGCCTGCGCATTACCCTCATCATAGCCTCTTTTATGACCGGCAGTATATGCTTCATTTTTTATCTTTTCTGCTTCCTTCTTGGCTTGTTCCAGAATATTGTTCGCCTCTTCACTAGCAGCTTCTATTGTTTTATTATTCTTTCCTTGCATTTCCTCTTCGTTTGGAAGCGCTTCTACTACGACCGCATTCAACCCTTCCACAAAACCCTCGGGTGGTTTAACTGCTGCTTGAAATAAGGATCTCCTTTTCTCTTCCAGCACTTTTTCCATTCGGAGATGCGTGTCGATGGTCATCCTTGTATCATCTTGAAAACGAACTGCATATGATTTGATTACATTAGACAACGATCTCGTCACCTCCGCCTCTTGAAATAATAATCTCAGAGGAATCTTCCAATTTTCTGATGATATTTACTATCTTCTGTTGCGCTTCTTCAACATCCTTCAAACGTACAGGTCCCATATATTCCATATCTTCCTTAATCATAGCAGCCAAACGCTTGGATAGGTTATTAAAGATAACCGTTTGCACTTCTTCAACGGAGCCCTTAAGTGCAACTGCAAGTTCGTTATTATCAACTTCACGAAGTACTCTCTGGATGGATTTGTCGTCCAAATTAAGAATATCTTCGAATACGAACATTTTTCTACGAATTTCATCTGCGAGTTCAGGTTCTTCAATCTCAAGGGTTTCCATGATATGTTTTTCCGTACCACGATCAACCGTATTGAGGATCTCGACAATGGAGTCGACACCACCAACGATTGTGTAATCTTGATTGACCAAGGAAGCAAGTTTTCTCTCCAAAACTTTTTCAACTTCCTTAATTACATCTGGTGAAGTACGATCCATCTGGGCAATACGTTTTGCAACATCTGCTTGCTTATCCGGTGCTAAGGAGGAAATAATGGTAGATGCCTGTCCCGATGATAAATAGGACAGTATTAATGCTATCGTCTGTGGATGCTCATCCTGAATAAAGTTCAGTAATTGTGAAGCATCCGTCTTTCTAACAAATTCAAAAGGACGAACCTGAAGTGATGCTGTAAGTTTACCAATCACATCTCTAGCTTTATCAACTCCAAGTGCTTTTTCAAGCAATTCCTTCGCATAAGCGATACCGCCTTCAGCAATATATTGTTGAGCGAGACATATCTCATAGAATTCATCAAGGACCTGATCTTTGGTCGCCGGTGATATGCTTCTTGTATTAGCAATTTCCAAGGTCATTGTCTCTATCTCTTCTTCTTTCAAATGCTTAAATATACTTGCAGAGCGTTCCGGACCTAGAGAAATTAGTAATATTGCCGCCTTTTGAATTCCGGAGATTTCACTACCATTCAATTTTGCCATATCTATACCTCCACTAATTCCAATCTTCGTTTAACCAATTACGAAGCAGCTGTGCAACAGCCTCTGGTTTCTCATCAACAAATTTTTCAATCATTCTTCTTACTTCAGACACTTCATTGAATTCAATATCTTCAATGGATTGATTTTCCTTCGTAGTTGCAAGAAGCTGTTCCACAGAAAGCTCTGGCTCAAGTTCCGTAACCTCAACAGGTTTCATTCCTTTGAAAACAACAAAGATCAATAAAGCTACAATAAGTATTACTAGAATGATCTGCAGATAATCTGATACACTTTTCTGCGTTACTGTCTTAGGAACAAATACCGGCTGTTCATATGCATCAATGGTTATGTTATCAACTGCAATTCCTGTAGCCATGGAAACTAGTGTATATAAATTCTCCTCAACCTCTAGCTTAGTTACTTGGTCGTTGGCGAGGGCATATTCCTCAAAAGTAGTGTCAGCTAATAAACCTTCCATTTCCAAGTCTTCTTCATGATGCGTAACCGCTCTGCGAAGAACAATTGCAATGGAGGATTTTTCCGGCAATACCGCTCCTACTTCAAATTCCGTGTTCGTAACTCTCTCATTAGGAAGATAATCATTTTCTGTAATATCAACCGTTCCTGTACCAGAAGTGGAATCCTGCTGTGCATAGGTAGTTTCATCATTAGAATCTGTCCCCGGAACTCCTCCTGCTGAAGTATTGGCATTCTCTGAACTATAGGTGTAGCTATGGCTAAATACACCTTGCTCCTGCCCTTCTGCCGGAGTATATTCCGTATATAATTCATTTACTTTATTCATATTAAAAACTAAATTTGGCATTATGACTGCATCATCAAAACCACTTTTTATCAATCCCATATAGATGTTATTAATATATGTATTACGCAAACGTTCCTTATAATCCTCTGTTGAACTTGCACTTCCGGAGTACAAATCCTGTTCTCCGCCATATAACAGGTTGCCGAATTGATCGGCTACTTTAATACTATTTGAGTCTTTATTTCCTATAACAGAGGCTACTACTTGCGCAACAGTTTCCGCTGTTTTATTGTCAAAGTCATCGTTAATGGTTAGTATAACACTAGCACTTGTATCCTTCGCTTCCGTTAATATGGAGTTAGTCGTCTCAGAAGGAAGGTAATAAACCTCTGCCCCGTCAACGCCTTCCATTTTTTCAATACTATTACGTAATTGATTCTGAAAATAAAGATTTAATTTAAGAGTACGATCGCTATTCGTCGTACTAAGGCTGTTATTTAGAAGTTCATCAACTGTTAAACCCGTAGAAGGCATATCATTGCTAGCCAAAAGAAAAATTGCATCAGAGTAGCTATTACTATCAACAGATATAGTTAAGCTATCATCACCTATTTTGTAAGCAATTCCTTGCTCTTTCAGCAAATCTCTAATTTTACCTGCATCTTTCGTAGTTTCCGCAATAGTCAGTACTTCGTATTCTGTACGCTGCATTAGAAAAACCAGTAATGTAAACGCAAACACAACAGCACAGACAACACTAATTATCAGCGTCTTCTGCTTGCCTGTGAATTTATTCCACGTTTCAATAAGTTGTTTGAATATCTGCTTTATTTTATCTGACATTACCAAATGCTCCTCTGCGTATATTTACCGTTTCTTTAGAACTGCATGTTCATAATTTCTTTATAGGCATCCATAACATTATTGCGTACTGCTACTGTATACTGCAAAGCTAAATTAGCTTTTTGCTGTGCCACCTGAAGATCATGCGTACTGTCGGTAAGTCCGAGAGCATAAGACATCTCAGCTTCTTCTGCTGCATTTGTATAACTATTTGTCTGCTTCACCATATCTACCGCCGCCTGAAATAGACTTTCAAAGGTTGCATTGCGATTCTCTGAAGCTTTTGTGGCCAAATTCACGCCATTATTACTAAATTGAGTTAAATTATTTAGGGATGTTATATTCATCGATTACCTCCGAATTTATTTGCCCACTTCCAGCCCTTTTAGTGCCATATTCTTCGTTGCATTGAACGCGGTCACATTGGCCTCATAGGAGCGACTTGCATCAATCATATCCGTCATTTCCTGTACGGTATTCACATTTGGATAAGTTACATAACCATCCTCATCAGCATCCGGATGAGAAGGATCATACACCTTACGCATCTCACTATCCGTATCCTCAACAATTTGAGTAACCTTAACACCATTACCCACTGTTCCTGCTGTCTTCATCAGAATATCTCCAAACTTTGTAACATCCTTTTCCGAAAATACAACGGTTTTTCTACGATATACCTCACCATTCTCATCACGTGTTGTATTCACATTTGCTATATTTTGCGAAATGATATCTAACCTAAGTCGTTGAGCGGTCATACCACTTGCACTAATATTCATTCCATTCATGAATGACATCTTTTGCCTCCTATTTCCCTTACGCTTCATCAATTCCAATAAAACGAAGAAGCATTCCACCTTCTTTAGTTTAAATGAATATTTTTTCACATACTATGTAACTTATTTCGCTGTAAGTACTGTCTTAATCCGATTAAATTCCTGGGTCATTGAATCAAGTAATGCATTGTAAAAGATCTGATTTTCTGCAAGCATAGAAGATTCCGTATCAATATCGACGTTATTACCATCCAGACGATAGCTAAGTGTGGCATGATCCGTGTATATGGTCGCATCTAGTGAATCCAGATTTGCATTTGCTACTCTTGAATCCAAAGAATTATCACCAATCAGAGCGGATCTTAGATAAGTTTGAAACTGTACATCTTTTCTTTTATAACCCGGGGTGTCTACATTTGCAATATTATTTGCAATAATTTCATTTCTTTTCCAGCTTGCATCAG
This sequence comes from Bacillota bacterium, assembly GCA_023389295.1. Lineage (GTDB taxonomy): Bacteria > Bacillota > Clostridia > Lachnospirales > Lachnospiraceae > Mobilitalea. The sequence goes on along the minus strand of JAEWEO010000248.1, from coordinate 23,611 downwards.
CTGCTTTATCCAAGACATTGATGTAGTTAAATGCGTTAGAACCTATCATTTATACACTCCTTTCAATATATTATCATTATAATAAATATTTTTAAAAACACAAGATATATTTGAAAAATTAGTAGAATAATACTAGACCTTGTGGATTTATGTAAATATAAAATTACTGAATGTATGATTGAATCGTATTATATTGTTTTATCTCATTTTTTGAAACATGTAAAGTTTCAGATAATTCAACAAAATGCGTCTTAATTTATTTGAATATTTTGTAAATCCATAACAAAAAAAGGATCCATGAGGAACACGTCCCACAAATCCTTTTGCACTCGAACATCCATTTATCTTTTATATATTAATTATTATTCATATTCTTTAATTCATCAAAAACTACATCATTTAGTACCCTGATATAAGTTCCTTTCATACCAGAGGAACGGGATTCTATCACTCCGGCACTTTCAAATTTACGAAGTGCATTTACAATAACAGATCTTGTTATACCAACACGGTCAGCTATTTTACTAGCTACCAAAATACCTTCATTACCCTTTAGTTCCTCAAATATATGGGTAATCGCCTCTAATTCCGAAAATGATAGTGTACTAATTGCTGATTTTACTATCTGTACCTTACGATTTTCTTCCGCATTCTCTTCATTTACCGAACGCATCATCTCAAGTCCTACAACCGTTGTGCCATATTCACTCAAAATAATATCATCCAAAGTATATTGTGGTCCATTTTTATATAGGAAGAGAGTACCAAGTCTTTCTCCCGCAATATCGATTGGTGTAATGATTGCTTGATAAGAATCAACATTATCAAACTCAAATCCGAGGGTCCTTAAGTTAACATTCTCCTTCGTTGACAGGATATTCAACAGTCTCTCATTTAGTAAGCCGTCTATATGTCTTCCGACTGCGTCTTTAATCAATTCCTTTATTTCGGTGATATCATTACGGTTCTTTACACCAAGAACCTTACCCTTACGGCTGATCACCAATACATTGGATTGAAGTATTTCACTTAATACTACACAGATGTCATTAAATACTACCTTATGTGAGTTATTATTATGCAGTAGGTTGTTGATCTTTCTTGTTTTATCCAATAACTGTACACTCATTAAAAAAATCCTCCCGGCTTTCTTAGTTCCCCATACTCTTCTAAAAAAACGTCAGGTTGAACTCGTTTTTCATGGAAGAAAGGTAACACCTTTAGAAAACGAATTCTAATTGTATTACCTTTTTGATTTTAGCATATATTATTCCTAAAAACAATAGTCTTTTCTTTATTTTGACACACATTAATATAAAAATTTTAATATTTTTATTTTTTATATCCAATTTTGTATATTTGATTAATTATTTATTCTGATTTAGTGTGACATGACCGCAGGACGGATTTTCACAAACTAATTTATTGCCCTTCTCTACGACCAAACCACCACATTTTTCACATTTCATTTTCGATGGCTTTTGCCAGGACATAAACTCACAATCCGGATTGTTTATGCAACCATAATATTTTCTGCCCTTCTTTGTTTTACGAATCACAATGTCATTACCACAAATTGGACATTCTACACCAATCTTCTCAAGATAGGGTTTTGTATTTTTACAATCAGGAAATCCTGGACACGCAAGGAATTTACCATGGGGTCCATACTTGACTACCATATTTCTTCCGCATAAATCACATAACTCTTCTGTTACTTCATCCTGGATCTCAATCTGGTCAAGCTCAGTATGAGCATTATCAACTGCTTCCGCAAGGTCCGGATAGAAATTACTAATTACAGTCTTCCAGTTTATTGTACCATCTTCAATACAGTCTAGTAGTGATTCTAAATTAGCAGTAAAATTAACATCTACAATACTGGTAAACGCAGCTTTCATAATATTGTTTACCGCTTCACCGAGTTCAGTAACATAGAGATTTTTATTCTCTTTTGCAATATATCTTCTTGCGATAATGGTTGTAATGGTCGGTGCATAGGTACTAGGTCTTCCTATACCGAGTTCCTCCAAGGTCTTTACCAAAGATGCCTCTGTATAATGAGCTGGTGGTTGCGTAAAATGCTGACTCTTGTTTAGTTTCGATAAGTTAAGTACATCACCTTCTACAATACCGTCAAATACTACGCCAGCTTCCTCTTCTTCCTCTTGTGGAGTGTAGACACTCATAAAGCCTTCAAATACCAATTTTGAAGCTGAAGAAGAAAAACGGAACTCATTGGCGTTAATTTTAATCGTCGTTGTTTCATATTTTGCAGGCTGCATTCTGCTCGCAACAAATCTCTTCCATATTAATTGGTAGAGACGGAACTGATCCCTACTTAGGGATTCCTTTATATCATTTGGTGTAAATTCAACATATGTGGGTCGTATTGCTTCATGTGCATCTTGAATTTTCTTACCCGTTCGTCCTTGATTTTCTTGAATTGCAACAAATTCCTCACCGTATTTATCTTTGATAAATAACTTTGCTGCCTGATCAGCCTCATCACTAATACGAACAGAGTCCGTACGCAAATAGGTAATCAAACCGACCGTTCCATGTCCCTTGATATCAACACCTTCATATAACTGCTGTGCAAGTTGCATGGTCTTTTGTGTCGAGTAGTTCAGAGCTTTCGCAGATTCCTGTTGAAGAGTACTGGTTGTAAAGGGAAGCGGTGCTTTACGAATACGTTCACTCTTCTTCACTTCATTTACGGTAAAAGGAACATTCTCAAGCTGCTGTAATATCTCATTCATTTCCGCTTCAGAACGAATTACTTTCTTTGAATTATTAAATTTAGCCACAAGAGGCTTCTTTTTGCCCTTGATATCAAATTCTGCTTCTAGATTCCAATATTCTTCCGGCAAAAATGCATTAATTTCATCTTCTCTATCACAGATAATTCGAAGAGCAACCGACTGCACTCTACCTGCACTTAATCCACGTTTTACCTTAGCCCACAACACGGGACTGATTTTGTAACCCACCATACGGTCAAGCACTCTTCTTGCCTGCTGCGCATTAACAAGATCCATATCAATATCTCTGGCTTGTTTGATAGAGGACTTGACTGCATTCTTTGTTATTTCATTAAAGGTAATTCTACTGGTATCTTTATCATCTAATTTTAAAGTATGAAATAAATGCCAAGAGATTGCCTCTCCTTCGCGGTCAGGGTCAGTTGCTAGAAATACTTTATCAGCCTTTTTCACTTCTTTACGAAGTTTGGCTAATAAATCTCCCTTTCCTCTAATTGTAATATACTTTGGTTCAAAATCATGTTCTATATCAATACCCATTTGGCTCTTCGGTAAATCTCTGACATGGCCATTTGAAGCAAGCACTTCATAATTAGCACCTAAAAATTTCTTTATCGTTTTTGCCTTTGCTGGTGATTCCACGATAACAAGATATTTTGGCATACTGAAAACCTCATTTCTATGTGTATATATTCATTTCCATTCCGGGTTTAACTAATCCCAAATTCGGAATAGTAATGATAAAATTAGCTGTTAGGATATCACTTTTTTATTCCATCCTGTGCTACATAATAATTCCTACTTGTTTGTTTTACTAATCCATATAGCTCCAAACGTAAGAGCTGTTCCATAAGAAGATCCATTTCAAAACCCGTCTGCATCGCTATTTCTTCTATATGCCTTGGCTCCAAACACAATGAAGCATACACTATTTTTTCATGCAATTCAAGAAGTTTATCATTTTTTTTGAAATCCGATTGGGTTTTTGCTCGATTTGGAATTAAGTCCTCAAGAATATCCTCGGGAGTTGTAACTAATTTTGCCCCCATTTTAATTAAATTATTACAACCCTCACTCAAGCGATCTGTGGCTTTACCTGGCAGGGCATAAATTTCCTTTCCCTGCTCCAATCCCATATCAACTGTAATTAAGGATCCACTTTTTTCTTTCGCTTCAATAATTAAGATCCCGTCACAAAGTCCACTAATAATGCGATTGCGCATGGGGAAATTCCCGGCAAAAGGTGCAATTCCCGGTGCATATTCTGATATAATACCGCCATTTTTCTGCATTTCCATATACAAGTTAATATTTTCTTTTGGATAACAAATATCAATACCACATCCTAAGATTCCATAGGTTACTCCCCCCACGGATAACGCACCTTCATGAGCAAATGCATCGATTCCTCTCGCCAGACCACTTACAACGCAAACACCTTCCCTCGCTACTGCTGCAGCTAAATACTTCGCCATCTCTTTACCATAGGAAGAGCACTCTCTTGCCCCGACAATGGCTAAAAGCTTTTCTTCTGTTTTTGGAAGCTTCCCCTTAACATATAAGGAATAAGGCGCATCATAGATATTTCTTAATTTATTTGGATAAGATCCATCGTCCTTTGAAACCAAGTATATGCCATGCTTTTGTAATTTAGCATAGCCCTCCCTAATTTTTTCCGATTTCCTATTATTACATATCTTGTCAATATCTGCAACAGTAAATCTTAACTTTTTTTTACAACATTCTTCTTGAAACCGTTTTAGTTCCCCGAAAGAAGCATGAAATACAGCCTCTGAAGACCTAAAAAACTGAAGTAAATATTCTATTTTCTTATTCCCAATAGTTGGTATGTTACATATCCAATAATTATATTCCTGTTTTGTCATAAAACGAACCATTCCTTTCTTAAAGCCTTAAGCTTTGATATCATTCTCCCCAATATTTTTGATCCATGCTGCGATAACAAATGGCTTCACTTATATGCTTTGTTGATATTTTCTCGCATTGATCTAAATCAGCAATGGTTCGCGCAACTTTTAAAATGCGATGATATGCTCTGGCACTTAAATTCATTCGGACAAAAGCTTCCTCCAAAAGTATCTGTTCTTTTTCTTCAAGCTGGCAATATTGCTTGATCGTTCGTGGCGTTAGCTGTGAGTTAAAGTATATCTTTTGATCTTTATATCGTTCCATCTGTATTTTTCTTGCAATACTCACTCTACTTCGGATGTTCCAGGAGGTGTCTTGCATATCCTTCGTTTGAAGCTCCTTATAATTCATCGGAAGCGCTTCAATGCAGATATCAAAGCGATCTAATAGGGGTTGCGATAATTTACCCAAATATCTCTTCACCATATTAATAGAGCAATCACACCGATTTCTATCCGGATAATATCCGCAATTACAGGGGTTCATAGCTGCCACTAACATGAAACCCGCCGGAAACTTGTAGGAAGCATTCAATCTAGAAATGGTAACTGTTTTTTCTTCTAAGGGCTGTCTTAACACTTCAATGGTATTCTTTTGAAACTCCGGAAGCTCATCCAAAAATAAAACCCCTAAATGCGCCAAACTAATCTCTCCGGGTTTCGGCGTAACACCACCACCAATGAGTGCAGAGGTCGTAATGGTATGGTGCGGACTGCGATATGGTCGTTTTGCAATCAAGGCTTGTTGGTTCATCAAACCGGCAATACTATAAATTTTTGATATTTCCATACTTTCTTCAAAAGAAAGCTCGGGCATAATAGTAGGGATTCGCTTAGCTAGCATTGTTTTACCGGAGCCCGGTGGTCCTATCATTAAGATGTTATGCATTCCTGATACAGCAATTTCAATTGCGCGCTTTGCCATCCTTTGTCCTGCAACTTCACTAAAATCTACATTTTCTTCAACACTTCTCTGAAAAAGTTCACTTACATCAACGTTCTCGGGAGTAGCATCATCCATATTTTTTAATATTTCAATTGCCTCAGAAAGTGTCGTGACCCCATACGTCTTAATACCACTTATTACTGCACCCTCCCTTGCATTTTCCTTTGGAACGATGCACTTTAAAAAGCCCTGCTCCTTTGCACATGCAACGATGGGCAGGACCCCATTCACTTTATTAACATTACCATTTAAACTGAGTTCCCCGATGATGAGTGTATCTTTCAAATTTTCTTCGGGAAGATGGCCAAAGGCCGTAAGAATAGAGACTGCAACCGGAAGATCGAAGGCCGTGCCCTCTTTTCTGATATCCGCCGGTGATAGATTTACTGTGATTCTTTTTGCCGGAAGCATATAACCAGAATTTTTAAGAGCGATCTTAACTCTTTCTCTTGCTTCCTTTACTTCAGAACCTAAATAGCCCACCATGTCAAACAAAGGTAGACCATCGCTTACATCCGCCTCCACGCTGACGATCAAGCCGTCAATTCCATGGATGGCTGCACTATATGCTTTACTAAACATGAAAACTATTGCTCCTTTCATTGTCTCTCCCACAATGAAGGAATCATTTGCTTAAGGGTAGTATAACAAAGGTTACATTTTCTGGCAAGAAAAATGTGTCTCCTTCTATCTACTTCTCCTATTTCAGTATTTACTAACAAAATCAGAAATGCTTTGACTTTAAATTACGATATAGTAAAATAGACCTCGTTGCCTAATGGTTATTATCATTGTATTTCCTCCGCTTATTGACAAACCGTAGGAAGAATACTAAAATAATGATAATTATTCCTAATTTAAACTATGTAAGGAGGAAGTGTTTCCTATGAATAAAATTGAATTAAAACCAGGAATCTATTATGTCGGAGTGGTGGATTGGAATCTTCGTAATTTCCACGGATACTCTATTCACAAAGGAACAACCTATAATGCATACCTGATTGTGGATGAAAAAATTGCTCTCATTGATACAGTAAAAGCACCTTTTAGCAAAGAGTTACTCGATCGAATTGCAGAAATAGTTGACCCCGCAAAGATTGATTATGTTATATCTAACCATGTGGAAATGGATCATTCCGGTGCAATTCCTGAAGTTATGAAGGCAGCGCCCAATGCCACCTTAATTACTTCCGATCCGAACGGATTAAAAGGTCTGAAGGCACATTATGGTGTAGAATTTGACTACCAAGAGGTTAAAGCCGGAGCAGTTATTTCTCTTGGTAAAAGATCTCTGACTTTTGTAGCAACACCAATGCTTCATTGGCCGGATAACATGGTAACCTATTGTCCGGAAGAAAAAATCCTCTTCTCTAACGATGCCTTCGGCCAACACTATACCTCCAGTAAACATTTCGACGATGAGGTAGATCTTGCAAAGGTTATGGAAGATGCACAGGGCTACTATGCAAATATATTAATGCCCTTCACTACTCAGGCAAAAAAGGCACTCGCTATTGTAAAGGAATTAGAGATTGAACTCATTGCCCCAAGTCATGGTGTAATCTGGAGATCCCATATCCAAGATATCCTTGCGTTATATGATCGCTTTGCTGATAATGAAACAGAAGATTATGCACTTGTTATTTATGATTCTATGTGGCATTCTACTGAGCATATAGCTCATAGCATTGCAGAGGGTTTTGATCGTAGAGGTACCAAGGTAAGACTTATGGATTTAAAGGAAAATGATCTTTCTGATATTATTACAGAAGTACTTACTGCCCGTTACTTGGCAATCGGCTCCCCAACCTTAAACAATAATATTCTTCCTAATGTAGCAGCTCTGCTTTCTTATTTAAAAGGTCTTAGCCCCAAGGGTAAGAAGGGCTTTGCTTTCGGTTCCTATGGCTGGGGCGGGCAAAGCATTGGCATAGTAAATCAATCCTTGCAGGAGCTTGGCGTAGAGATTGTTTTAGATCCAATACGTATTAACTACATTTCTACCAAGGAACAGTTGAAAGAAATCGAAGACAAGGTAGCTGCACTATAATTAATAATGCGCATATAATAAACCAAAATACATTTCTCATGTAAAGGGTGATTATATGCGCATTTGTGATCTAAGAGAGAAAGAAGTCATTAACTGTAGAGATTGTATACGGTTAGGTTTTGTTTGTGATATAGAATTTGATATCTGTACCGGACATATTACACATATCATTATTCCTGGTCCCTGCAAAGTATGGGGGATTCTTGGAAGGGATCATGAGTATGTTATTAGCTGCTCCTGTATCAAGCAAATCGGTGTGGATATCATCTTAGTTGATGTGGAAACAGATAAATGCTTAGTAAAATGTTTTTAACTCGCTATCCCAAATTATTTCTCCTCCACTGTTCATTTTAACCTTTTCTCAATGGTATTTTATTAAACTGCCAGAAAATTTCTCAATTTGTTCCATCTTTTGCATATTTGCAATAAATTTCTTGACCATTTAGAGTTTCTTAAATATAATCAAGGTATATTGAGAAATATTTACTATAAAATCAAACCATTGACTGACTGAACACATTAGGAGGATATTATTATGAAGTGCCCGTTTTGTAATAAGGATAATACAAGGGTTATTGATTCCAGGCCGGCAGACGAGAACAATTCCATTCGAAGAAGACGCCAGTGCGACGAATGCAATCGAAGGTTTACTACATACGAAAAAGTTGAGACAATTCCACTCGTTGTTATCAAGAAGGATAACAATCGCGAACCTTACGATCGTTCTAAAATTGAAGCCGGAATATTTCGTTCCTGCCACAAGAGACCGATATCTGTAGATCAAATTACGAAACTGATTGATGAAGTGGAAACTATGATTTTCAATCGTGAAGATAAAGAAATCCCCAGTCATGTGATCGGCGAGATATTAATGGACAAACTAAAAGATCTGGATCCCGTAGCTTATGTACGTTTTGCATCGGTTTATCGCGAGTTTAAAGATGTCGGAACCTTTATGGAAGAATTGAAAAAAATATTGGAACATTAAATAATGATATCCAAAAATGTTAGCTTCATAGACTTTTATGCATCATGGTATTAAAATGTTAGCTTCATAGACATATTATGAGTCATGTATAATTAAACATCCGCATAAGGATTTTTCCTGTTGCGGATGTTCTTTTCTACCTATAAATATTTCATCTATACTCCGGTTTTATAAATTTTTCTATGTCATTATAGCTCTTCTCAAACTCCGCATGGTCTCCGGCGTAATTTGGTACTCCTATACTAATGCCCAGTTTATCCTCGGTATAATAGCTATAAATATCCCAAATGTTTTTGGAGGAAATCTGATCAGCAGCTTTAAAACCACTTAACAGATCCTCATCACTAATATTAGCTAAATAATCTTTGATCGCTTGGTTTATTTCCGGATTATTATCCCCAGCCCCTTGGATTTGCCAGGTCCGAAAATCCTTAACAAAATCCTGATCCAATTGTATAAAATCCGATAATCTTAACCTCTTATTATTTTTCTTATCTATATTGGTTGTATAGACTAAATCTGAGGGATGAGCAGAATAAATACTACTAAATGCTGCCTCATAGAAGATACTGGTTAATTTGCCCGAATTTAATTTTATATGATGTACGATATTTAAAAAAATTGGAACATTCGTACCCGGAGTTTGCGTAAGTTCCGGAAACGGATTAAAGGAGTATATACTCAAAATGCTTTGAAAATCCTCATTAATAATCTGATTCCAAAGTGCTGCATTAGCTCCGACTACCTTCTCATCAAAATTAGGGTACCTCGCCTTGATTCCATCTCTTTGATATTCTATCTCAAGTAATTCCTTATCGCTCTCCTTATTCTTTATCACCGGTACTGCAGTCCTTATTTCTCCTTGTTCTATCTTTCTATCCGTGAATAATGCAATCGAAGTAATAAAAAGGACAATGATAAAACAAACAATAATTCTAACTTTCATTCGTCCTCCTCTCCCTGCAAACCATGATTTTGATACAGTTTATGCAAAAGATTAAATTATAATCAATAAATTATGCCATCACAAAAAAATCAATGATACTATTCTTAATATCCATCTTTTCATAAGAAAAAGAATACCGAATCACTTCCTAACCGGAATAGAAACCGTATTCTTTCATTCAAATCAATTTATGACTTTATTTTTTGTCCTTTTTCATTTATAATGAGCATTGGTACAAAATTATAAAATTAATTTTTGCTTTCAATTGAATAATAGATATAGGAGGTACATTTATGATACTCGGTGCATTAGAAGCCGGAGGAACTAAGATGGTATTAGCCATCGGAAATGAAAATGGCGAAATTTTTGAACAGATTTCCATTCCTACTGAAACTCCCGAGCTTACTATTCCAAAGATTATAGAATATTTTAAAGATAAGAAAATAGAGGCCTTGGGCATTGGTTCCTTCGGTCCCGTCGACTTGGAGCGTAGTTCTAAAACTTATGGTTATATTACCTCCACACCTAAATTAGCTTGGGCGAATTACGATTTTGTCGGAAATATTAAAAAGGAATTGAATATTCCGATTGGTTTTGATACGGATGTCAACGCTTCTGCTCTTGGCGAAGCTACTTGGGGTAGTATGAAGGGATTATCCTCTGGAATTTATATAACGATTGGTACCGGCGTTGGCGTAGGTGTATATATGAATGGATCATTATTACATGGTATGCTTCACCCTGAGGGTGGACACATCTTACTAAATAAGCACTCCGATGATACCTTTGTTGGAGCATGTCCTTTCCATCCAAATTGCCTGGAAAGTCTGGCTGCCGGACCGGCAATTGAGAAACGCTGGGGCAAAAAAGCCTTTGAACTAAAGGATCGGCCGGAAGTTTGGGAATTGGAGGCCTATTATATCGCACAAGGACTTGTGAATTTTATACTAACTCTATCCCCTCATAAAATTGTTCTTGGCGGTGGTGTAATGCATCAGGAGCAGCTATTTCCTTTAATTCGTAAGAAGGTAGCCAAATTATTGAATGGCTATGTAAAGACGGAACAAATGGAACATTTGGATGATTATATTGTTCCGGCTGCCCTAAATGACGATCAAGGAATTATGGGATGCCTTCAACTCGCTAAATTAGAAGCTAGTCTTCAATAAATTATAACAAATACCCAGGGGCTGTTGCAATATGTTGGATATACCGACATTTTGAAACAGCCCCTTTTATAACCTTATAGTTTTATCTATTCTTTTATATTTTGTTCTGCAATAATTATTTAAGCACTTTCTTCCCTTTAAATAATGTCTCAGTTAACTTTTAAAGCTATTCCTTTTTAGAATTTTTTTCTCTTAAGACCATCGGCAGAATGCCTCCATGTCTATAATATTCCACTTCAATTTCCGAGTCAAACCTTACTTTTGCTTTAAAAGTTATAATTATATCATCGCTACTCCTTGCTGTAATCGTTACCTCGTCTCTTGGTTTTATTCCCTCTGTAATGTTAATTTCAAAAGCTTCTTCTCCGCTTAAGCCAAGAGAATCTGCATTTTCTCCAGGTAAAAACTGAAGTGGCAAAATCCCCATCATTACAAGATTGGAGCGATGAATTCTCTCAAAACTTTCTGCAAGTACAGCCTTCACTCCGAGTAAAGAAGGACCCTTTGCTGCCCAGTCACGGGATGAACCCATACCGTAATCCTTACCTGCCAGAACCATTAGACCAGTACCTTGTTCCTGATATTTCATACATGCATCATAAATTGACATTACTTCATTGGTAGGCCAGTAGATGGTATACCCACCCTCTATGGTAGGAACCAGTTGGTTTCGAATTCGAATATTCGCAAAGGTTCCTCTCATCATTACTTCATGATTACCTCTTCTAGAACCATAGGTGTTAAATTCTTTTATACTTACTCCATGACTAAGTAGATATTGTCCTGCAGGTGTGTTCTTACCAATGGAACCTGCCGGAGATATATGATCCGTTGTAATTGAGTTACCAAATTTAGCCAATACTCGTAGACCATTTAACTTTTGAATAGAGCTTGGAGCTTGTGCGAGATTAAGAAAGAACGGTGGCTTCTGAATATAGGTAGAATGTTCATCAAAGCGATAGAGCTTTTCACTTCCGGTGCGAATCTCATTCCATAAATCATTCGCCTGATAGACCTGCTCATACTCTTTTTGAAATAGCTCCGGTTTTACATTGTTTAAAACGGTCTCTTCTATTTCTCTACTGCTTGGCCAAATATCCTTTAAAAATACCGAATTTCCTTTGTCATCCGTCCCAAGAGGCTCCTTTAATAAATCAATATTCATAGTTCCCGCTAAGGCATATGCTATAACAAGCATCGGAGAAGCTAAGTAATTTGCTTTTACTTGTGAATGGATTCTACCCTCAAAATTACGGTTACCAGACAATACCGAGGTTACTAGCAAATCATTATCCGTAATTGCCTCTGAAATTGCAGATGGTAACGGACCGGAGTTACCAATGCAGGTAGCACAACCATATCCAATTATTTGAAAGCCAAGCTGGTTCAAATACTCTTGCAGACCTGCCTTTTCCAAATAGCCGGATACAACACGTGACCCTGGTGCAAGGGAAGTTTTAACATGAGCCGGTACCATTAGTCCCTTTTCAACTGCTTTCTTCGCCAGTAAACCGGCACCAAGCATAACGGAAGGGTTCGATGTATTGGTACAGGAAGTAATGGAGGCAATTACTACTGATCCGGTTTCTAGTGCACTCTTTCTTCCATCTTCCATTGTAACTGGTATTTTTTTATCAAACACCTCCAAAGATAAGCCATGCCCTTTATTACCAAGGGGTGCCGTAATCGATTTACCAAATTCCTCTTTCAAATGATTAAGCAACACCAAATCCTGAGGACGTTTTGGTCCCGCTACCGCAGGATAAATAGTGCTAAGGTTTAGCTCTATGATTTCAGAATACGTTGGCTCCTTTGAATAATCCAAATATAGTGCATTGCTTTTTAAATAAGCACGAATCAGTTCAATATGACTTGATTTTCTGCCTGTAAGCGCAAGATAATTCATGGTTTCATCATCCACCGGGAAGAAACCACAGGTAGCACCATATTCCGGTGCCATATTGGCTACTGTAGCACGATCTGCCAAGGCAAGTTTTTTAACACCCTCACCAAAAAACTCTACAAACTTACCAACAACGCCTCTCTCTCTAAGTAAATTTGTTACTCTAAGTGCTAGATCTGTAGCAGTTGTTTCCAATGGAAGTTCACCAACAAGGCGTACACCTACAACTTCCGGTACAGGAAAGTAAGAGGGCTGTCCAAGCATACCTGCCTCTGCCTCTATACCTCCTACCCCCCATCCAAGAACACCAAGACCATTTACCATGGTGGTATGAGAATCCGTACCAAATAGTGTATCCGGATAGAGGATTTCTCCATCTTCCGTACGTTTATGAATAACCACCGGAGCTAGATATTCTAAGTTAACCTGATGTACAATTCCTGTTGAAGGTGGTACTACCGTAAAATTATCAAAGGCATTTTGTGCCCAGTTAAGAAATTGATATCGCTCTTTATTACGCTCAAACTCTAATTTTTTATTTTCTTCAAAAGCCTCTTTTGATCCATAATAATCTACCTGCACCGAATGATCGATAACTAGGTCTACAGCTACTTCCGGATTAATCTTATTAAGTAATGAATTTGAGTCCATATTATCATTATTCTCTGAGATTGCCTCTCTCATGGCTGCCAAATCCAAAATCGCAGGAACGCCTGTAAAATCCTGTAATATAACACGTGCCGGCTTAAAAGGAACCTCAGCTTCCTGTCTCTTATTTTCACTCCAACCGGCAAGTGCACGCACATGTTCATCTGTTATTACACATCCATCACTTTGACGTAATACTGATTCTAATAAAATACGGATACTATATGGTAGTTTATGGATCTGATATCCTTCCGCTTCCAAGCACTTAATACTGTAATAGGTATACTCCGTATTATTAACTGTTAAATTTGTTTTTGCTCCGTCTTTTAATAATTTCTTCATTATTACCTCCAATCACAACTAAGTCTACATTATCGAGTTAATATTTATCTGTCACTACTTAAGTTTAACCTTTATTATTACCGATGAGTTTAAACTCTATCAGAGAATATACTTTGAACTAATTATACTATATAACGATCACACAAAACAGCATAGTTTTTATCAATAAACAGCAAAAAACCTGTAAAAAAGCACCAATGCAAATTTACAGGTTTTTCAACAACATGACATAAATATAAAGAATTGAAGAGTTTTCATCTTACAACAATAGTTGCATAGATATACGACCATCTATGCAAACATTGTTTTTTGTATATTCCCCATACAACAATATGAGACAAAGAGCAGTCCGACCACTCTCTTTTCGCTAATAAAATCCCATCAGTTGTTCTATCCATTATAATAACTGATGCAAATCCTTTCTTTTTATTCTATCATAAATTTTATTATCATCAATAATTTTGTATTATATAACATTTATTATTTATTATTCGACAATAATTTAACGAGTAATTTTGGAAATAAGCTATTTTTGCATCTTTTGCTACTCTTTTTGTGTAATTATTCTCTTTTTTACACATTTGATGTATTTTCTATATCCTAGGATATTCAAAATACTTCTTCTTAACTTCTTTATTGTAAGTACGTCCGATAGAGAATTCTTCTCCGTTCTTCATTGTGACTCGATTACCTTTTATTGTTGAAGTCTCATCTAAGTTTACAATGATCCCTTGATTTATTTGCATAAAATTATCTTCCAGTCTTCCTGCTAATGAAGTAATTGTTTCATATACCGCATGTTGACCGCTTTTTGTCATGATAATACTTTGAGAATTAACCCGTTCAATATAGATAATGCTTGATTGATTAATTTTCCTTTTGATATTTCCTTCTGTAATGATCAAAGGAATTCTCTGAACACGATTATTGATGTCATTTACCTGTATCACTGCCTTTTTAAAAATTCGCTCTAATCGTTCAGGTTCAATAGGTTTAGTCAAGTAACTAAAAGCTTCTACAGAAAATGCCTCAAGAGCATATTCTCTATGAGCCGTGATAAATATTGTTATTACTTTCGGGTACTTTTTCGATATTCTAGATGCAACTTTAAGCCCATTCATTCCTTTCAAATCTATATCCAGAAAAACGATATCAATTAAATTATGTTCCATATATTCAAGTAACCGTTCACCGCTTAAAAACCCTATGACATTTGCATCGACTCTGTATTTCTTCACCAGCTCTTCAATAATATTACAGTTGAATTTAAGAGCCATGCTTTCATCATCACATATTATAATATTCATTTGCAAGTTCCTCGCTTATCCGTATTATACTACAATCTCACCCTCAGCTCGTAGTACACTTTATCTTTCGTATGATATTAAATAATTGGTAATACCAACCTTACTCGAAACATTTCATCATCATAATCAAAGTTTATCTCACCTTGATATTTTGATACAATGTCCTTTATATTTTCTACCCCAATACCGTGTTTACTTTTATCTTCCTTTAAAGTGAAAAACTTGCCCTTCTTTAGAACTGGTTTTACACTTAGTGAATTTTCACAACTTATTACATATCCTTCTTCGGTGTTTTGCATCATTAATTCTATGTACTTCTTATTTCCGCTCTTTTCAGCCGCCTCTATTGCATTGTCTAAGATGTTACCAAGTAGTGTACAGAGGTCTTTACTTCTCATTGGAATATCCTGTGACATAATAAAACTTGTAAAATCAATATTCTTAGCTTTTGCCAGCCGTATCTTCGCATTCAAAAGAACCGACAGGGTTTTATTATCGGTGATTACTAATTCATTGGCAATCTCTACATCTTCATAAATCTGATCAATATATTCTGCAAGATCAGCATATCGTCCGGTATGCACCAATGTCTTAATAAGCCCAATATGATTATTCATATCATGCCGAAGCTTTCTAAGTTTATCTGATACTTGAATCATATCGTCATTCATCTTCAATTCCAACTGGGTCTGCTGTAGTTTTAATTGCATTTCCAACTCTTCCCTCGATTTCTTTTCCAATCGAAAAATCAGGACAATAATATAGACGGATATTAAGAATACGACCCCAAAAATAAATAAAATAATACCGTCAATTCTATTCATTATATTCTTTAAGTTCGTAAAAATATAAACTACGGCTAATAAGAGAACCAAGTTAAATAATAAGATTAAAGTAAGTTCCCTATAATATGTAAAATCAATCATCAAATTACTTTTTCGCTTACGAATGATATATTCAAAGACTGCAACTAACAAAAGCTTACCAAGCAAAACGATATATAAACTAATTTGGTCATTCATCGTATCCCCTAGTGTCTTATTCATCATGATTCTTAGCAAAAATATCGTAGCAATCTCCATAATAATAATAACTACATAAAAAATACCCCACCAGGTTAGTTTTACTAAAAATCTATCAAGAAAACAGAAGTTAAAACAAAGCAAAACATAAATTATTAAAAGGAACGTACTAAAGGATTGAAAGTAGTCCAATTCTATTCTAGATACAAAGACATGCTTCAATGACATTAGTACAAACATTCCTCCCGCAATGAAAAGCGTAATATTTTTATGATATTTTACTTCTAATACACTATTCATCAATCTCCATAATACATAACTCTCTATAAAATAGATAGAAAATTGCAATAAGATGTTTATGAATTCCATATAACTTCCCCTTATAGTTCCTTTTTATTTATTCATTTAATTTCGTACTATGAGTCACGAATCTCCTCCTATCATTTAATTCCTCCAAATAAGACAAAATACCTATACCGATATCATACACTTTTTCTTACAATTTGAAAAGATAATTTCAATATTTTACCACAAAATAAGCATAGAATAGTATGCTAACATACTATCTATGCTTATTTTCAACTGTATTCCCCAATACAGTCTAAAATAGGTCAGGAGTTTTCACTCTAATCATGCATTTGTCATGTTATACCAAATAGTTGCGCATATTTTTCAGAGCTGATTTTTCCAAACGGCTAACCTGAGCCTGTGAAATATTAATTTCCTTCGCAACCTCCATTTGTGTCTTTCCCTCAAAGAAACGGAGCTTAATAATATTGTGCTCTCTTGCCGATAATTTTTCCATTGCTTCCTTAAGAGAAATCTCTTCAATCCAGTTTTCTTCCTTATTCTTCTTATCGCTTACCTGATCCATAATATATAATGCATCGCCACCTTCTACATAGACCGGATCATATAAGGACACCGGACTTTGTATTGCATCAAGGGCATATACGATATCTTCCTTACTAATTCCAATCTCCTGCGCGATTTCGCTAATGGTTGGTTCTTTCTCATTTTTCTTAACCAAAGCTTCTTTCGCATAGATTGCCTTGTATGCTGTATCCCGTAGTGATCTGCTTACTCGTATCGCATTATTATCCCGAAGATATCTACGTATCTCACCGATAATCATCGGTACTGCATAAGTGGAAAACTTTACATTCTGAGTTATATCAAAATTATCAATTGCCTTCATCAAACCGATGCAGCCAATTTGAAATAAATCATCTACATTTTCATTACTATTTGAAAATCTCTGAATGATGGAAAGCACCAATCTAAGGTTTCCTTTAATATAGAGCTCCCTAGCTTCTTTGTCTCCTTCCAATATTTTTTGAAACAATTCTTCCTTTTCACTGTTTTTCAACAATGGCAGCTTAGATGTATTCACACCGCAAATCTCGACTTTATAAAGAGCCATAACGAAACCTCCGAATCATATCATTTTCACTATAAAAATGATTCACTTTTTGGCTCCTGTTTATACGAGAAGAAGAAAAGAAATAATTTCCATTCCATACAAATTATTCAAAACGTACCATTTCCTTTTTTAACCGTTTAATAATTTTCTTTTCTAGCCTTGATATGTAAGATTGAGAAATTCCTAACAAATCCGCTACCTCCTTTTGTGTTCTTTCAATGCCGTCATCTGTATTTAATCCAAATCTTAAATCAACAATAACCCGCTCACGGTCCGATAATTTTGAAAGAGCTTTGCGAAGAAGCTTACGGTCTACTTCTTCTTCAATATTACGGTAAATCACATCCTCTTCTGTTCCTAAAATATCGGATAATAGTAACTCATTTCCATCCCAGTCAACATTGAGCGGTTCATCTATGGATACCTCAAGTTTTGTTTTGTTGTTGCGTCTTAGGTACATGAGTATTTCATTTTCAATGCAACGTGACGCATATGTTGCCAACTTTATGTTCTTATCAGGATTAAAAGTATTGATTGCCTTTATCAGACCAATGGTACCAATGGAAATCAAATCTTCAACGCCTACTCCTGTATTATCAAATTTCTTGGCTATGTACACAACAAGTCTTAAATTATGTTCCACAAGGATTGACTTCATCTCACTATCTCTTTCGGTGCCGAGTTTTTCTATTACTTCAGCTTCTCTTACTGGATCTAATGGAGGAGGTAATATCTCCGCGCCACCGATATAATGAATTTCCCCCTTATGTCCTAAAATAAATGTCTTTATATTCGGTATCATTCGAAACTGTAGTTTATTCTGTATTGATAATTTTAAAAGCATAGATAAACCTCCCATTTTTATGCGCATACCATCCTCGTTCAAATTTTTTATATGTAACAAGCAAAGGATTTGACAAAGTACTCACCCCATTAAATACCTTTGAAAAGCTCTTTATGTAGTATTACGAGATACTCATCCTTTGTAGACAGCTGGTTATCACAAATAGCTGCGGTTACTTTTTCATTACATAGTACGTCTTTGCCTCTATGAATTAAAAGCTTATCTAGCACTAGTCCAGGCATAACTCCCATCGGTTTTCCGATGGATTGATAAGGTATCATCCTAAGATATGGTACCAGTGCCATATTACTATTTAGCTGCCCCAGAGACGTTGCACTTTCAGCCATACTATTTTTTAGGATTTCAAATTCATTCCTATCCTCTTTGCTTAATAATTTCTCCAAAAGCGAATTTTCAACTATGATAACAGGCTTTTTAAAGATCGGATCATAGAGGCAATTCCCCGTATCCAAAAAACCTTTGGTTTGAACTCTATTCTTTTGAAAGAACAACTCTATGTCATAAGTTTCCCGAATACTGCTTTGATACCATCGAAATACCCATAAGATAAGTACCACCACCGGGACCGTACCTAGCATCATAAGAAATATAAATTTCCAGGAAAGATTACTAAAGATCACCATATTCCCCATATTTATCAGGTAAAGCTTCAAATTAGTATGGTAATAGATGGAGTTGATCAAACCTCCGATCAAATATGTAATCAGATATAACGATATCACTTGTTTCAACAAATCCACTTTTTTCATTCTTCCAAATGCCACCAAAAGCATAAGTACAGCCGTAATTACATTCATGATAATAAAACGAAGCATTATATTCATCCATGGAAATATACTAACTAATACAGTAGCACTAGCTCCTACTACAGATGCCAACAACCGTCTTATAGCCGCACTTTTCCTTTGATTGACTTTTTTAAGAATCAAAAGTAGCAGGTAGTCAAGAACTAAGTTTAGAACAAATATAACATCCGGATAAACCTCAAGATACAAATTTCACCTCCAGCAATTAGTCCATTATCCCTCGTAAAATTTCGCATCATAACTTAGCAGTTTGCCATAACGTTACGACAATTTTTATGTACTTCACATTTCTTGAATGTTTTTTTACCTTTGGCAGTCTCTTTTGTACTGTCTTAGATGATATTACGATTATAACTTGTTTGGTTTCCATTTTATGTCATTTTCTGGAGTCTAAATCACAGTTTTCATTTACTATTTTTTACATCTTCTGAGTTTATCTGCCTATTTGGCACAAAAAAAACTGTCAGATTATTTAATATAAAATAATCTGACAGCCTAAATCTCTTATGTAAATCGTTTTTATGACTATATAATATACTATTTGTTATGACGATTCTTCTGCAAAAATTCAGGAATTTTTATTCCGCTCGGATCTGTATTGGTATTTGCAGGAGCCTTAGCCGGTTGGCTAATCGGTCTTCTGTTCGGATCTGTATTATAATTCACAGATGCAGAATATGGCGATTGTTGTAAATTACTTGATCCACTATAAGCATTTCCTGCTGAGTATGGTCTATTCACATTCATCTCCGGTTTATAAGGTGATCTAAAACCATTTCCGGAAGAAGGATTATGATTTCTTAAAAACTCAGGTGTTTTCACCATTTCTTTGGATCTTGCATCCAAACCGGTTGCGATAACGGTTATTGTTGCTGTATCCGGATTTGTATCATCAAACATAGCACCAAAGATAATATTAGCAGTATCTCCCGCCAACTCTTGAACTAGAGTTGCTGCATCATTTGCTTCAATTAAGCTGATATCACCCGAGATATTTATAATAACATGGGATGCACCTTGAATTGTGGTTTCTAGTAACGGACTGGTAATAGCCTGTTTCACAGCGTCGATACACTTATCATCTCCAACTCCCATACCAATTCCGATGTGAGCTACACCCTTATCCTTCATTACGGTCTGAACATCAGCAAAGTCCAAGTTAATTAAACCTGGTACATTAATTAAATCCGTAATACCTTGAACACCTTGTTGTAATACTTCATCTGCCTTACGAAGTGCATCAGGCATTGTAGTTCTACGGTCAACGATCTCAAGCAATTTATCATTTGGAATTACAATTAAAGTATCCACATGCTCCTTGAGTCGGTCAATTCCGCTGATGGCATTGGTCATACGAGTTTTTGCCTCGAACTTGAAAGGCTTTGTAACTATACCAACTGTTAGAATTCCCATCTCTTTTGCAATCTGAGCTACTACAGGAGCTGCACCGGTTCCAGTTCCGCCACCCATACCGCAAGTAACAAATACCATATCTGCGCCTTTAATCAGTTCTGACAACTGTTCACGGCTTTCTTCTGCAGCTTTTTGTCCAATCTCAGGTTGTGCTCCGGCACCAAGACCCTTGGTCAACTTCTCACCGATCTGGATCACTTGCGGAGCCTTGCAATTCTTTAGATGCTGCTTGTCCGTATTTACACAGACAAATTCTACACCTAAAATATTCTCTTCTATCATTCGATTAACGGCGTTATTACCTGCTCCTCCTACCCCAATTACAAGTATTTTTGCTGTAGCATCCGCCTCATTTGTTCTTATCTCAAGCAAGGTTTATTCCTCCTTTATCGTATTCTTTCTAAATTAATTACAAGTAAACTACTGAATTTTCCTGTACTTGTACGATAATTTTAATCCCGATTCTTATTGTTCCAGTTTTCTACCAAAACCACATTATAATGGGAAAAAATCTTGTCCATCTACTAAGTGTGGTATACATTAACCTACCTTATATGATATCTTTAAATTTACAAATAATCAAGTATATTTTTAAAATTTTTTACTATTTTTAATTATTCTGTCGACTTTTTTGGCTTTGCAATGAAACTATCCATACCCTTAACATAGTCACGCATATCAATCTCGATCTTCATTCCCTCTGCTTTAGCAAGTATATTTTTTAGCTCAGCTAGTGCTTCATCATATGTACTTTTTTTACCAAGCAGAACTGTAATGTCTGCTGAGTCTATCGTTACCTCATAGCCGCTGTTAAAACTAATGGTATCTACATCAAGCTCATACTTACCGATTAACTGCGTAATATTAAGGATAACACGAAATAGTTCTTCTTTTTGTACATTAAGCTTCTCGTTTAAGATAATTTCATTAAATTTTAACCCTTTAATAATCGGTACTTGTAATTGCCTTGAAGATGTGCTCTCCACTACAATACCCTCTTTATCAAAATAGAGATATTCTCCCATGAACTCAACACAACCGGCAATCATCTTCTCGTAAACATAGATTTTAACAGAATGATTATCTTCCATTTTAACATCAATTTTTTCGATAAAAGGAAGCGTATTTTGCTTGAAAAAACGATGTTTTAAATACAGACAAATAGAATACTGGTCTATTTTTGACTGAAAAAGACTATCTTTTATCTGTTCCTCACTATACTGATTGGCACCAATAACCTCTACTTTTTCAATCTTGAAATTTATGATGAATAAAATAGTTGGAATACCAACGATAGCAATAAGTATGAACAGCTTCTTAAGAATCCGATATAATACTCTATTTGATTTCCTTCGCCTTATCTCGCTCACTTTAACCTCCATGACGTCGCCTGCTTTGGACTTAATAACATGCGAAAATCACGTTCCTAAGTACTTAACAAAGGGCTGTTAAATTCTCACTACAGTATCTTATCTTACCACCAAGAATTGATAGATCGCGACAAATATCTTCATATCCTCGTTCAATACTGGTAGCATCCTTTACAATGGTTGTACCTTCCGCCTCAAGCCCCACTATAACTAACGCTGCTCCACCTCGTAAATCATGAGCATATACAACTGCTCCATGTAAATGTTCCACGCCCACGATACTTGCCTTATTGCTATCTTCTTCTAATGTAATTATGGCACCCATTTTGCGAAGTTCATCAATATTCTGATATCGTGATTCAAAAATCTCCTCAATAATGGTACTATTACCATCCGCCAAACATAGTACGGACATTAATTGGGATTGCATATCCGTTGGAAATCCCGGATAAGGCTGTGTCTTTAAGACCTCAAGTGGTAAGGGTCTACGTTTACAACTTATTTTAACGGTATTATCTACCGTCTCAATCTTACAACCAACTTTTTGAAGTACTCGAATAGTTGATTCCAAATGACTAACCGGAGCGCTGGTAAATACCGCGTCCCCCCTAGTAACTGCAATGGCCGCCATATATGTTCCTGCAACGATCCTATCTGAGGATAAAGTAAATTCTACATCATGTAACTCTTTCACTCCCTCAATCTCAATAAAGGCTGATCCCTTACCCCAAATCCTTGCACCTGCCTCAATTAAATAATTACAAACTTCCACAACCTCAGGTTCTCTTGCAGCATTATAAATTCTTGTTATACCTTCCGCTAAGACCGCGGTCAGTATTACATTTTGGGTGGCTCCTACACTAGGAAATTCCAGAAAAATATCATTTCCTATGATTTGGTTGGAAGAGCAACGGATAATACTTTTGTCCTCTTTTAAAAATTCCTGGGTAACATTCATCTTTTTGATTGCATTTAAATGATAATCAATAGGGCGTTTCCCAATGGAGCATCCTCCGGGATAAGCAATTGTTACCTCATGAAATCTTCCCAGAATGGATCCGAGATAGAGAATGGAACTTCTCATTTTACGTACGGAATCCTCAGGAACCTGTGTTGTCTCTGCCATACTACTGTCCACGATTAATGTATTTTCTTCCCAGGAGGTCTTACATCCTAGTTCCTCCAGTATTTTTACCATATGAAAAACATCATAAATCTTTGGGCAATTCTTTAGTTTGGAGATTCCTTTATTCAAAATAGTTGCGGCGATTACTGGCAATGCAGCATTTTTTGAGCCTTGTATTTTTAACTCTCCTTTTAGATGCTCACCACCGATGACCTCAATACTTGACATAGCACACCTCAGACAATCAAGGAAATATAATACACTATATGATATCTTGCTTGTCCGCGTGAATCATCCGCATATTGGAATAAACCAGTCTTAAGGAAGAAAAAAATTACTATGTAAAAGCTAGATAGACAAGCTATTATAAATTAATAACCTCTGCTTCTTCCTATCGCTCTCCCTTAATCTGATTTGATACACTAAGTACAATACCCATTTCAAATAAAATTACCATAACCGAGCTTCCTCCGTAACTAATAAACGGAAGCGGAATTCCGGTGGAAGGTATGGAATTTGTAACAACCGCAATGTTGATTAAAACTTGAGTTGCGATATGAGCCAATACACCGGTAGCAATAAGGCCCCCAAAAA
>JAEWEO010000189.1 GCA_023389295.1 Bacillota bacterium | reverse complement strand
TTATGTTCTTATTTATGTCCATTTCTTCCTCCCAAAATGCTTATTTCTATCATTCTATCATTAAATTTATCAGTTATCAATGTGAAAAATATCATTTATTAATACATTTTAACCAAAAAAACATTTATTTACAGAAATTTACTTGAATTAAACTATTAATTACCATAATTTCCAATAATATGTATTATAACTATGAGTAAGCGATTAGGGGGTGACTCCTTAAAATATATAAACAGGGGAGCATTTTATAAAAAAATACTTAGCATGTCAAAAGTGGCTAAATACATCGATAATGAACCAAAAGGAGATTCTGAAATATTCATAAAAACAGCCAGCAGGCTAATACCTACTGGCAGAAAAGTTTTAGATTAATTACGAAAGTATCCTTTATCTGTTTTACTTTTAACTCTACTATAGTTCCTTAAACTTTCTTTAACCATCTTATTGTACAAAATCTTTAATCGTAACTCTATAACTCTTACCTTTTTCTAGATATATGGAACGCTTAGTCTCTTTATACCTATATTGAATTAATCCATCTTGACTTGAATGGAATTCAACAAAACATAACTCAGAATTTTTCCATTCGATATGTAATGTAATGTTTCCTCTTGCAACAATTCCTTTAATTTTTCCATCTTTCCATTGATCTGGTAGTGCTGGAAGTAGTTGTATTACTCCATCATGACTTTGCATTAACATTTCAATAATACAAGTTGAAAAACCAGTATTACCATCTAATTCATATACTTCCTTAAAAGATGCTGCTCCCCGTGTTGGTGGATGCATAACAAGCAAGGAGGATTTGGTCAGATGTTTTAGCATACTACACATATGATCATATGCATCATTACCACGCTTTAATCTTGCGGAATAAAGCATAAGCAGTGAACGTGCCCATCCAGTATCTTCCCAATTTTCATATGGAATCAATTTTTCCTCAATGCTTTTTGTTGCTGCTATTGATAACTCAGGTGTTTTCTCTGGTGTTATCTGACTAAAAGGGTATAAGCCAAGCAAATGACTTGTATGCCTATGCTGTTTATCAGCTGCAGGATAATTGTGGTCCCATTCCGCTAAGGTTCCATTCTCAAGTATACGATATGGGAGTAACTTAGGTAAAATTATTTCAACTTTTCTTGTTAAATCATCTGATATTTCAAGTTCTTTAGATGCCTCTAAATATTGGATAAATAGTTCACGAATCATTAGTATTTCATAAGTACAACCATTTGAAAAATAATAAGTATCATTCCCATAAAGGAAAGAGTTTTCTGGTGAAATGGAAGGACCACTTGTGTAATATTCACCTTTGGGAAATACATAGATAGAAAAGAATTCAACTGCTTCTCTCAAAACTGGATATGCCCTAGTTTTCAAAAAATTGTAATCTTTACTATACCTATAGTGTTCCATGTAAGCACTTATGGTCCAACTACCTCCTGTAGGACATGGAGAAATAGTTCTAGACCAATAGGGTGCACTAAACCCCCATGCATTTGATACAAGATCTGCTGACCAACCTGGCATATTATAGCTTTCTCTCGCTGTTTTTCTCCCCGATGGTATTAATTTTTCTTCGATCCATCGAAACAATGGATTACAACAAGAGGATAGATTTCCAGATTCCGCTAACCAGTAATTCATCTGCGTATTAATATCAAGATGCATATCACAAGTCCAACCTATTCGACATGCAACATCATCGTTCCAAATTCCCTGTAAATGCGCCGGTAAAATTGAATCTTCCCTAGAAGAAGAAAGCAACAAGTAACGTCCCATATAGAACAAATTCTCTAAGGTATCATCTGAACCACATAATGAAAACTCTACACGCTTCATATAACTATAGATATCTTCACAATGTTCTTTACGAAAGAACATATATTTTTCAACTGGTACCGCTTCTATATGTAATGATTGTAAAAAATTTTTAGTATCTGCCTCTTTTTCATATAGAAAATCCGTTTGCATTTGAATCGTTATTAGGCAGCTATGAGCACCTCTGATCTTAAGCTCACCATCTCTTATACTACAATCCCCTCCATTACAATCCACTGCAATGCTACCTATTAAATGCACACCTGTTTTTCCATCGCTATGAAGTTTTTCAAATGCATCTACTTCAAAATACATTACATTATCTTTTATACTTTTATGATACGGATTCCTGCCCCCTATAAAATTTATACTAAAGTTTAATCCATCTTCTTTGTCGCAAGTTAAATAGTACAATAGTTTTTTTTCAGGATGTGATATTAAGGTTTCTCTTGTGTAACTTACATCCTCATTTAAAAAGGAGACCTTAGCAATACCTTTGCTTATATTTAACTCTCTTTTGTACTCCGACACATTGTCCGTTAAATCATGAGTTAATATAAGCTTACCAACAGGTAGATTAGTGCCATAATTTTGTTTTATCCCGATAAATTTACTAGCTTCTTCATATGCATCCTTATAGTTATCCTGTTGTAGTAACTCTCTCATCTTTAAAAAAGCATCTCCTGCTTTTTTCTGATTATTATCAAGGGATAATTCACCGGAAAAAAAGGTGTTTTCAGATAAATCAATCTCATCGATTAATACACCTCCATAAACCATTGCTCCCATATGACCATTTCCTAGAGGCATCCCTTCTGCCCATTCTGTAGCTGCAATCTCGGTTGAGATAACTCTATCCATCGTTATACCTCTCATTTTACAATATTTTTATATATTTGACATTTTTAATAAATTCCATTAGAATTTTTAATAAGATTCTAAAATATTATACATAACTCAAATTCTTATTCTACTAAGGAGGTTTCTAATGTATCAAGTAGTAATCGTTGATGATGAACCATTTGTAGTTGAACGGATAAAAACAGCCATCGACTGGTCAGGTTATAATTTTGAAATCTGTTGTGCTGTTACTGATCCAATCATAGCATTGCAATATATTGAGAAACACAGTGTACAGTTATTGATTACCGATGTATCAATGCCTGAAATGACCGGAATTGAATTAACCAAACGTGCTAAGGCGATAAATCCATTAATGGCAGTAATCGTGCTAAGTGCTTTTGATAAATTTGAATTTGTACGATCTGCATTACGAAACGGTGTTGAAAATTATTTACTAAAGCCTTTGGATGAATATGAATTAACAGAATCCATCCGACAAATTGTCTCGCACATGAAAGAACGTGAGGAATTATCCAATTCCTATGGCTTATCCATGCTAACCTTTCGTAGTAGTTTTACCGAACAATGGGTTAAGAACTCATTGAATGGAGATGAATTTAAAAATCGAGCCAATCTACTTGGCGTCAATCTAGACGCCGGCAATTATACTGTTTTAATTTTTAATAGCATACATAATGATAGTCACAATATGTCGAAGTTTTTTGATTTACTTTTATCATCCCTCATAGGACATTTTTTAGTCCATTTTTACTTTGAAACACCATATCGCTTGATTTGTATTCTGTCCTTAGTAGATAAAAATATCTGCCTTGAATCTTATATGCAAGAGATTGTAACCCAGATTTCAACCCAGCTTAATTTTGAAGTACTCACAATTTATGGTACCACTGTTGCGAATTATCAGGATGTTACGATTAGTTACGAAAAGGCAAAGAACTTAAATTATTTGCGATATACACCACTAAGACATATTTCATATCAAAACCTTGATAACCTACATAAAAATTTCAATAATTTTCAATCAAAATTTGAACAGGTTTCTAATGAAAATATTACTCAAGTAGCAATCAGTTTATTTTCACCACATGACTCTATTAATTTATGTCTAGCAAAGACTCTATTAATCTGTTCATTTTTACTTGATAAACTGCCAAAGGAAGTATCCGATATATTTGATGATTATCCAGATTTAAGAGATCTTCTATATAAGTTTCCGAGTGAGAAATCACCAGCATCCGGTTACATTCATTATGTTGAAGAGTTTACTAACCTTTACTATCAAATCAGTAATAACCTAAAGCAGTCAATTTATCCTTGTGTAGATGCCGTTATCAAAGCGGTTCAGGAATTTAATGATAAAGATATTTCATTAAAAACCATGGCAATAAAGCTTAATATGTCTCCTTCTTATCTTGGTAATATATTTAGACAACAGACTGGTTTATATTTTAATGACTACCTAACTGAGGCTCGTTTAAAGTATGCTGCCCATCTAATAGAGCATACCGATATGAAAATGAAAGATATTGTTGATACAATCGGATATTCGAGTCAAACTTACTTTAACCGCTCTTTTAAGCGATTCTTCAATGTTTCACCAACGAGCTTTCGTAGAAAAAAAGCGCTCGATCAATTCTAATTCATATTAAAAAGGCTATTAATTTAATAAATCTACATCAAATTTTAAGGGATTTCTTTAGAAAACCTTTTGGTTTTTAATAGAAATCCCTTTTATAATTCAATCTTATAAGTTATATACTTAAATTATGTACTAAATTATTCGAAGTCCTTTACAATGCCCAATGCATTCGTCCAAGCATTTTCATAATAACTAGCAACCTCTTTCATACCAAGACCCTCTGCATCTGACTTCATCTTTTTCCAAATTGATTCAAACTCATCTTCATCTTTAGCATAAACCATCTGCCAAGAGTACTTCTTAACAACTTCACCAATCTGTGCGATTACCATTTCCATCTCATCAGAAATTGTAGGAATCATATTAACAGCCTGCGTTGATTTTGCTATCATATCTTTAGAATACAAGTATTCTGCTAACGTACTAGTCCCTAAGAATTTATTAACTTCTTGTTTCATAAGGGAAGGATTTCTTTCAAGTGTACTAGGCCAATAACGATAACTTAAAGAATATCCATCTTTCATAATAGTTGAAGCTTGCATTCCGAGGGTATTAAAAGGAAAAACACCATCTTGAAAGCTACCACCAGCTTCTAAAGGCATGATTGGTTCTGTTTTATTATCAACTACGTTCCATCCTTCGGTTGATATCTGAGGTTCCCCTGTCGAACTATAATTCCAAATCGAACCTTCTGGTCCATTGGTTAGATAATGCTCAACCTCAGAACTATATAACCAGTTAATAAACTCACATGCTCTTTCTATCTCTTTACAATTTTTACTGATAGCAAAGTACCAGTTACGTCCAATGGTCTGATCTGGTGCTTCATATACTTTCATATCATTTGCTAAGATACCAGCATAACCATCAGGAGCTACTTCATTATTTACATTCCCAGATGCTGGTGAATTATAAGAGCCTGTTAACCAACTAAAATGGGAAAACATAACACGGCCAGCACTTAATTTAGCATCTACGTTACTAAAGGTTTGAGTGATTGAATCCGGGTCCAAAAGCCCTCTTTGATTTGCCTCAAAATAAAATTTCAAAGCTCTTTTATAAAAACTATCTTCTTCAAAAATTGGTTTAATTTCTTTTGTAACTACATTGGTTTCCATTAGATGTGATACATATTCTGTATCAATACCATAGAAAAATGATAATGTCGAAACTTGAAGTGCTGTATACTTATCCCAATCGGAGAACAAAGAAAAACCATATACCTTCTCACCATCTTTTGTAGTAGGTTTTACTGCAACCATCTGCTCAACTACATCAAGATAATCCTCCAAGGTATTAATTTCAGGACTACCAATTTTCTTATATGCATCCCATTGCAATTGAGGTACCCAGTTATAGGAGTTATATGCTACTGGTCCAATTGCTGTTGGTATAATAAACAGTTTACCAGTGTCGTTGCTTGTATATTTTTGTGTATATGCTATAGCATCATCATAATAACCACTTTCAAATACATTTGGTAATAGTTCTTTATATTCATCTAGTGGTACTAACATTTCTGCGTCCATTGCAAGTTGTGCCTGATCTAATCCCTTAAACCCAATAATATCTGGTAAACTACCACCTGCTAGGTATTGATTTAACTTTTGCTCCACTTCATTACCCGTTGGCCAAAAATTAATTTCAATTTTTGTATCATCAAAAAGTTTTGCTGCGCCCCATCCAGCCCATATACCTGATTCACTGGTAACGGATTGTTGTATGAATGCAGATAGTGTAATTTTTTCTTTTTCTCCCTTGGAACCATCACCTGAACTCTCCTTGGATGGATCTTTGCTTGCGCCACATGCTACCAAACTAAGTGCCATTGATAAGCAAAGTATTAATGATAATGCTTTTTTGATTCCTTTCTTGTTCATTTCCTTCTCCTCCAATACTCGTATTTTATATACTACCGCTTTATAGCAAATAATATCGTAACGATTACCCCTTAACAGCTCCAATCATGATACCCTTTACAAAGAACTTCTGGAAAAACGGATATACCAAAATGATCGGTAGTACTGTTACAATACAAATTGTATACTTAACAGTAAGTTCAGAAAGCTGTGTGGTGACACCAGCATCTATCATAGTTGGATCTGTTCTCATTAATTCTATGACAGCATTGGCACGATTTAAATAATCATAGAGTACATATTGTAATGTAAATAATTTTTTGTCAATTACATACAAAACGGTATCTGTAAAATTGTTCCATTGTCCAACTGCTGAAAATATTGCTATTGTCGCAAGTATTGGTTTTGATAATGGAAGTATCAACTTAAAGTATCTGACTAGATATCCTGCGCCATCGATTTCAGCCGATTCTTCTAGCGAAGCCGGTAACGATTCAATGTATGTCTTACATAAAATTAAATTAAATGGTGTGACAATTGATGGTAATACATACACAAAAAATGTATTATAAATACCTAGCATCTTATAGGTTAAAAACATTGGAATAATACCTGCACTAAAATACATCGTAACTATAATAAAACGATACCAAAATTTTCTGCACCAAAATTCCTCTCTTGTAAATGCATAAGCTGGAAAGGAGGCTGCAATAATGGTAACAAGTGTTCCAATCACAGTTCTACCAAGTGATACTAATGCTGCAGGAGGTATGGTAGAAAGTTTAAAAACATTAATATAATTTTGAAAATGGATTCCACTCGGAAACAATGTAATTCTTCCTGTTGCAACTAAGTTATTGTCACTTATGGTATTAATAAATATGTAATAAAACGGGAAAATGCACATGATAGTAAAAACACCAAATAGCACATATAAAATGATATCAAAAATCAGTTCCCCAATTGTTCTCTTTTTTCTTGACTTATTTTTTTTGACTAAAGCCATGCTAATTCCTCCTTATGTTATTAGAATATTGATGAACCACGAACTTTCTTCGATAATTTATTTGCTGAAAATACTAACACTAAACTAATTACCGATTTCCACATTCCAATGGCCGTCGCATAAGAAATATCACCAAGTTTCAGTCCTGTATTGTATACATATAAATCAAGTACTTCAATGCTATCCTTTGTCATAGCATTAGAGAATACCATATACTGGTCAATTCCATTGTTTATAATATTACCTATTTGAAGAATGAATAATACAAAAAAGGTCGGAATTAAATGTGGTATTGTAATATGTTTGATACGTGCAAACCTACCCGCCCCATCAATGTCTGCGGCTTCGTATATTTCTGAATCAATAGAGGTAATTGCAGAGATATAGACAATTGCGCCCCATCCTAATCCTTTCCACAGATGATACCCAAGCATTTTAATCCACATATGGCTAGTATCTGCAAGATAATTGATGGAATTTTCAATAAATCCAAAATTTTTAAGTAATGTATTCACTAGCCCTTCCGTTGATAATAAAGCAAAAAATGCAGAGTATACTAAAACCCAGCTAATGAAATTTGGTAATGTCGTCAAGGTCTGAATAAGCTTACGATACTTCTTAGAACGAATTTCCATTAACAAAATTGCAAAGAACATTGGCAATATCATTGTTAACATATATAAGAAGTTAATACCAAGTGTGTTCTTCATAACTCTTAAAAATTGTTCTCTTAATACCGGATTTTTAAAAGGCATTAAAAACCACTTTAACCCAACAAAATCTAACTTCTCAAAAGCAACTCCTGGCTTATAATTATAAAATCCAAAAATCCATCCCAACAAAGGCATATAAGCGAATATAAAAGTACCAATTAAAAAGGGAGATGTTAATAGAAACAAACGAAATCCACCTTTTTTTCTTGGATTAATAACCTTGCCACCTAATTTCTTTTGTTCTTTGTTATTGGCTTTCATACTTTCGTTCTCCTTTACTAATCTTAAGTTAATTATAAAATCTACATTGGTTAATGTATATAGTATTAATTTCAAAACATTGCACAAATTGTACATGTTAAATAGTTTTTTAAAAGATTATACAATAGATTACTAAATCGTTTCATAACTTCGTGATTTTATACAACATATGCTTGCTTTCCACTACTCTAAATGATACTATTTTACATATAAACAACTAGTGAGGGCGAAAAATGTTTAAATTTACTCGATTCTATTCCAGAGCTACCTTTTATCTCATATTTTCACTCTGCATTACAATTTTTGTATTATTTTCTGTAATAAACAAGTTAACAAATCAATATGAAAAGGAACGCTATCTAAAGGAATATGACATTACCTTAAATGATGTACATCGTATTTTTAATGATAGGAATAACCGTTTTCCATATGCTCTAAAGCCGCTGTTTTCAAGTATGTCATCTTATAATGATTTATGTGAGCTACTAAAAACAAACAATCGATATACCATGTCTTCGTCTGCTTTAAATAATGTTGTTGATATTCTAAGCAACATATGCTATCGGGATATGGACTGTGTTGGTATTCTGTTATATTCAAACACAACCAATAACTTATATCAATTTGATACCAAATTTAATACGCTAAAATTAATTCCCCTAGACGGTGAGATTCCCTCAACAGAATCATTTCAGCTTAACATTCTAAGTACAGATACAATAGATCAATTAAGCACACAGCTCTATCGTCCTGTTACACATATGTATGGTTTAGTTGGTACTATATTTGAACAGTCTTCGAAACAAGTGGATGTGTTAGGACAAATTATTATGCTTTATTCTGTATCTGATTTGCAAACAACAATCGCAAAAAATGTGACTGATACGAATGCTGTATATGGCATTACAGATACAAAGGGGAATATTATTTTCCAATCAAATGAAGCAAGTAACATACCTCCAGTTAACTATAGTGAATTTTCAATAAAAAATAATATAAATATCTCTTCACCAAAAACCTATATCCATAATAATAGAAGCTATTTTTCCTCCCATATATTTAATAAACAAAATGGCTTTTATGCATATTACATAATACCAAGTAACTTAGGTAAAATGAGTTATACACAAAAGCTTTCAGCCATATTTGCAGTATCACTTGCTCTCCTAACAATCATTTACCAAGTTGCTTCTTATAAAATTACAGACAGAAAAATTAAAATTATCGAAAATGGGATGACAATAATCGGTAACAATAATTTTGATTATCGTATCCCGCTTCCTAAAATACAAGATGAATTTCGTATTATCATTGAAGGTTTTAATCGAATGTGTGATGAACTTCGAAATAATGTAGAAAAGTTCTATATTTATGAACTTGCTCAGAAAAACACAGAACTTTACGCACTTCAGACTAGTATTAATCCACATTTCCTTTATAACACACTAGAATTAATTCGATATCAAGTCCAAAGTGATAAATCAGATGAAGCCTCACAAATGATTTTACTTCTATCAAAAATATACCGAAATCAAATTCGACGTAATGTATATGTAAGTATCGATGAGGAATTAGATCAATGTGATAACTTAATGTCTCTTTATACTTGTCGTTATTGTAACTTTGAATACAACTTTAATATACCAACCCATCTCTTGCGATATGGTATACCCAAAAACACATTTCAACCTCTCATTGAGAACTATTTTGTTCATGGTATAGATCAAAATAGAGAGGATAACTACCTTGAAATATCTGGAGAAGAAATTATACTTGAGGGTTCCACCTATATTAAACTAAGCATACAAGACAATGGTCAATCCATTTCATTTGAAGAACTGGATAACTTAAAGAAGAAACTTGAACAATCTGTCTTCGAAAGTGTTGATTCCAGTGGTTTTGCCTTATCCAATGTAAGCAGTCGTTTAAAAATCGTCTTTGGCACCAACTGTGGTTTAGTACCAGGTATTCCAAAAAACGGGCAAGGTTTTATAGTTACTATAACGATTCCACCTGTTTTACCATCTCAATTAAATGAATTATAAAAAGGAAGGGAATATGCAATTTTAGTTTTGCACATTCCCTTCCTTATATTAACTTATAAACTCCTTGCTTTTTATCTTCTCTTAATTCCCATCTACTTCTGTATTACAATTAAGGTTCCATTCTTTTCAATCATGATTTCATCCGGTATACTTTCTCCGGTTAGATAATCAATAAATCCTTTCAACCCAGATACTGCAATTTCACTACCTTCAAAATTAAATAAAAAGTAAACTTCCTTACCATCCAAGTATCGCTTAACAACCTCAAGTTTTTTATCACTTCGTATTGCATTTGGCAAGATGTTGCACTTATTTGTAATATAAGTGAAAAGCTGACTCATGGCTGTCTGATCCAATGCAGTACCTAGATAATAGGCTCTACCCTGACCATATAGATTTTCGCTGATGACTCCACAGCCATCTTTATAATCCTCGCAGTAAGTCCCTATCATTTTAGCACGCCCGGATAATAATTCACTCCACATAACATCTTGTACAATAAGCTCCTGGTCTTCAAGCTTTAACCTAAGATTTGTCTTATTGATATCAAATACCGGTTCAACCTCTTCCACTGTAACTCCAAATAAATCAGTTAATCCAGCTGGCAATGATTCTTTATACCCAGTATTATCCTTATTTTTCACACTACTTAGGAAGGTAGCAAGTACTGTTCCACCATTAGCAACATAGTCCTTTAGCTTTTGACGCATATTCTCAGCTAAAATAAATGCTGTTGGTAAAACAATAAATTTATAACTACTAAAATCCTGATCATAGGAGATTACATCTGCATTTAATCCCGATTTAGCAAGTGTATGGTAAAGATCACCACAGTAATTAAGATAACGAAATACAGGATCATTTACTGGTTTAATACGAAGTGACCAATGTACGTCATAGTCCACACAAACAGCTACTTCATTACGAAACTTAGCGTTCTCAAGAGGCTTTAACTCATTTAATAATTTTGCTGTTTCACGCATCTCAAAGTATCTTCTTCTTGGAATACCATCGATATCAACGATTGCATAATTTAGCTGTTCTGCTCCAAAAGGAAAGGTCCTAAATTGAAAATGTAGCATCATTTCTGCTCCATGGGCAAAGGACTGTAGCACCGCCTGTTTTAGGGCACCAACATTTGGCTGTAATCGACCAGATCCGCTTAAACGATGACCACCACCAGACATAAACTCAAGGATCCAAAATGGCTTACCTTGCTTTATTCCCCTAGCAAATGAATATGGAAAGCTATCAACAACAGCCTCTCTAAGGCTAGGATAGTAGTCAAAGGCATAATTTGATAATTCTTTTGTACTTTCATAATTATTTATGCTATTGGTTGCTAAACCTGTGGCATTGGTTGTAATAGGTAAATTAGTATGATTTTTTAATTCAAATACCTGTATGTTTTGGTACTCAATTTGACTTTCACTAGAAAATCGCTCAAATTCTATTCGAATGGTTGGGTTTTCATAAAATGCATTAATCTCATTTATACCACCAACCTCGATTGTATTTATCGGTGGACAAACTTGATTAAAATCAGTATACTCGCTAGACCAAAAAATCCCGCCTATCCTTTCATTAAACTCCTCTAACGTACCATATTTTTCTCTAAGCCAATTGCGGAATTTATCTTTGCATGTATTACAACAACAACGACCAGTGACTTCCTGTGCTGGCTCATTATCGATTTGAAATCCTATTACGTTAGGATTTGCTCCATAATGTTCTCCAAGCTTTCTTGCGATTCGTTGTGAGTAAATACGGTAAGCCTCATGATTATAGCAATAGTGTCTGCGGCCACCAAACGGTCTTTTTACTCCACGATTATCAATGTAAACAAGGTCTTCATGCTTAGCAAGCATCCAAGCAGGCGGACAAGCCGTTGGCGTACAAATAATTGATTGTATACCTGCCTCCGACAATTCTAAAACAACTTGATCAAGCCAATCAAATTGGAACTCCCCATCCCTTGGTTCGAATCTGCACCAGGCAAACTCCCCCATACGAACTGTATTTATTCCAGATTCCTTAAGAAGTTTAATATCGTGCCTAAGCTCCTCTTCATTTTTATGCTCTGGATAATAGGATACACCATAATACATAACATTCTTCCTTTCCGACATTTATCTACTACAATTATTCTCTGCCTGTAAAATAAATGCTGTCTTCTTCTTTTGCCTTTACTGGATTACTAAGATTTAATTTTAAAATTAAATCTGGATGTTCATCATGACTTTGTTGTGGTAAAAATACTTTTATCTCTTCTTCATTTTGAAGGAAAACGCAATCCTCTCCATCAAAAGTCGTGCATGAAATAATCTTATTGTCCAAAGCCGGAAGACTAATCTTTTGAAAACGAGCACTATCCAATATATGTAAATATATCGTATTCCCTTGGTAAGTGGAACCAAATACTTCATCCACCGGCTCAAATGGGCCGCCTCTAGTACTATAAATGCTCTCTCCATATTTTTTTAACCACTCACCAATTTCCTTCATACGCTCAATAACCTCAGTTGATAATTTTCCATTTCTATCAGGTCCAACATTCAATAGAAGATTACCATCTCTACAAACCACATTTACAAGCATTTTAATCAACCAATCAAAATCGGATACTGGGTCCTCCTGCATCCACCCCCATGAGCTTCCACTACATACACACATATTTTTTTCCCATGGTACTGGAATGATACCACCATTTATTTCATGGCTTCCCTCATCACAATAAAAATCACCCTCCCAGCCAGAACGAGGATTAATAATAGTTTTTGGATTATAGCTTCTCACTATTTTATTTAACTCCACTGGCTCCCAAAACCAAGCACTGGATGTGTCACTACCTTTATGTGCAAGCCAACTACCGTCATACCACATAATATCAATGTCACCATACTTACTACATAATTCCTCAATCTGCGCATAGCATTGCTGTTTCATTAAAGCTGCATTTTCTGGAAGCCCGACGGGATCAAAATAACCTGGGAATCTCCAATCCATTGGAGAGTAGTAGACTCCTGTGCGGAGTCCCTCCTCTTTGCATGCTTCCACATATTCTTTCACAAAATCCCTCTTAGCGCCTGTTTTATAGGATGTAAAATTCTCATAGCTACCTTCGCTATCCCAAAGGGCGAATCCATCATGATGTCTCGTCACCATCACCATATACTTTGCACCAAAATCTTTTGCCAATGATGTTAATTCTTTCATGTCAAAATCCTTCGGGTTAAACTCCTGTGCCAAAGCTTCATACTCTTCTTTTGGAATCTGTTCATTAAAGCGTACCCATTCTCCACGTCCAAGTATGGAATACAGACCCCAGTGAAAAAACAAACCAATCTTTGCATCACGCCACCAATTAAGATCCTCTGCTGCTAGCTTAAGTTCTGGACATTTAACACCGCCTAAACTTTTGAAATTAATACTGCTTTTTAGCATCGATTTTAACTCAGCGCCAGTCATTTCTCTTGGTATTTTATTTGCCATTACTATTTCCCTTCTTCCTATTCATACAGCCAATCTAAAGTATCTAACCCCTCACCTGCCAAATCAGCATTCCTATATTTTAATTGCTGTGTTTGTGGAACAACTCCTGCTATCATAAATCCTCCGGTTCCGAAATATAGTTCATGAATACCCTTTTCATAACGGAAGGCATGAATATTAATTGGTGGGCAACTCTCCGCTTTCAATGCATTCGCATACACGACAGATAAGCCTCCTCTATCATCTGCATGAGTATTTGTTTCAAGATCCGGTAACTGTAACCATTCGACTCCCTTACCGTTCATATACCCTACCAAAACATAGCTATCTTCCAACAGTTCTAATTTAACCGTAACTCCTTGTTCAATTGCTTCTCCAAATCCCATACTAACACCACTTAGTTCCATTAATTCAGGTGCTACATTCTGGATTTTAAAGGAACAATCCGTAAAGACATTCTCACCTTTCTTTAGTGTGATTTTTTTACAATTTTCTGATAATAAATTATACTCACACCCTTGTAATGGTTGAATTTCGACTTCCTCTCCCTCTTCACTTCCTGGAATCTTCCCTTCTTTAAGTTCTAGTAGATGAGTGCAGAAATTTTGATATTCTTTTTCATATTCAGGGAGACACGCAGTCCAATGTCCATAGGTTTCACCATTTGGAAATGGTATCTTTCTCTGAGGTGTTTGCATACTATTGGCGTATAAATAGGTATCTTTCGTTAAGTTAGCTAAACTACGGTACCAGTTAAGACTCTCTTCCATGAGTGGTTTTGCAGCTTCAAGTAAACTTATATCACCGAGGCATTTCTCATTCATTGTATATTTATACTTTAGAATCAACATAGCAGCCTCAAGTTTTTTACAGTAACAATTACACATAAACCAGATTGCTTCTACATCATTTTTTATACGATGAAACTCTTCATTCTCATCATTTATATAAGTTGATGCTTTTTCTAATTTCTCTTTTGCAACCAATGAAAAGTATCTCATATCCTCTATCATGTCATATGGCGTTTCTCCAAGATGGGCTTCTCCACGCAATTCTTTCTCTATGAAGTCATCTGGTTGCTCACCTTTTCGCGCTACAGAATACCAAAGCTCTTTATTTGGTCGATATCGATTGACATTAGTAAGCTGACTCATTGTCATACCAAGACTTAAGGTTTGACGATTCCCCTCCGTAATACCGATTCGCCCAAGCATCCTAGGTGTACACTGAGCTGCTGCCTCCATGCCCTCTAAAAGAAGTCTCGCTCCCTCCAAAGGACAGTTAAATTGTTCCGATAAAAACTCTGTCCAGTAACGCTTCTCATCCTTTTCCTCTCGATTTGGATTCCACGCATATCGAAACCACGCTGCAAACCATATAGCATCTCGATCTAATTGCTTTAAACGTGGAACCGTCTTATCTGGTGCATATGGCCAATCCCAGTAAAATAATGGATATAGATGTAGTGCATTCACTCCAAGTCGATTTTGTCCAGCTTGCACACATTTTTGAATATAACTTGGTGCATTAAAACGGAATGGCTCTAAATTCGCTAGGATATGAATATTCATAATATGTGTTGTACCTAATTGACTTAATGATTGATGGATTTTCTGCCAATTTCCTTTTGGATAGTAGGTCGTGAGACTCTCTCCATTGTATTTCCACATAGTATACAGATTGGAATAGATTTTTTGAGCCTCATTCATTGCTGCTACTGGATCACAATCATGACCTCTTAATATTATTGGTGGTTCCTCAGTAATTCCTGCTTGCACAATTCCTTCTTTTACCGCCGGTATTATTGTTTTAATAAACCAATCCGTTTTATTTTGTGTTCCTCGTAGTGCTTCACCAAGACATACCATAAGTCCAATGTGTGGATATGATTTTATAAATTCCACTATCGATTTGTAGGTATAATCCGCAACGAGTGGATTAATATTAGATTGTAGTAACTCAAGGTTGTGTGCTATAGCAAATGGATAGGAAATATGTATATTATAAAACTTAAGAACAACCCAAATTCCACGCTTATCACATTCTTCCGTCAACCAACCAAATATTTCTTTATTTAATTGGAATTCCTCTTCACTTACTTCCAATGCTTCCTCATATCCTGGAACCTTAACAAGAGACGAAAATGGATGTCCACTCCACAGATATAGAACATTGCATCGGTTTTTCATCATCATTTCAAGATATTCAGACCACATCTGCTTATCATAAAACCAAGGAAAGCGATCCGGTGTAATAGGATATTCGTAAGTTAATCTCGGAGGCTCTAGCTTAGTCTTTTGTAATCCAATTACTGGTCCACGAAGCTTAAATACCGGGGCATCGCCATAACAAATCTCATAAGGTAATGCTCCTTCTTTGTCAATTCTCTCACTTAATTCAAGGCAGCCATACAAAGCACCAACATCATCCCCACCACTAATAACCGTCAACCTTCCAGGACAGGATTGAATGTAGAAACCCTCCGCTTGTGGTTCCTCCAAATGATACACTAACACTTCCTGCTTTGTAAGCCATGAAATAAACTCAGAAGTTTTATCTCCTACATAAATCTTCTCACCGATTAGTTCTCGGTAATCTTCATAGTTACTAGGTTCCTGCGTTTCAGTGACCACATACCCTTGTTTTATTAAGACATCCTTTATGTATTGAATTCCAAGAGCAATCCGTTTGTTTTCCTCTCGGTTACTTATAATTACTGCCTGTCGCATAGTGTCCTCCTACTAATTTTCCTCGTCTAAAGATATTCCCCTCTCCTTAAGTACATCTGCTATCTTTATTGCTCTATTATATTTGATGGATTGCTCCATTGCTTCCATAACCGCTAGGGTACGAATACCTTCCTTTAAGTCTGGCTTTGGCACTTTTCCAGTATTCATACAAATCGCAAAGTCCTCAATATAATTTTGATACTCACCAGCATGATGGGTTTCCGATTCAAATCTAAAAAAGTATGGATGTAAGTCATCAAACTCATGTAGACTAGCTGTTTTTTGAATTGGGCTAAAGTTAGTATAATACTTTAATTTAGGATAACCTGCTCTACTTACACCCTTGGTTCCTCTAAGAGTACAACTAATGGATTGTTCCACTGCACTTCCAAGGGTTGGGGTTGCATAACAGCCATTGACACTTGCACATGTTCCATCACTATTCTTTAATATAAACTTAAGCGTATCCGGAACATTCAACTTATAATCCTTTGTATTTTGACTTACCACGCCAACGCCATAAACTTCTTCGATTTCTGGTAAATACCACACCGCTAAATCCACAGCGTGAATCATAAAATTATACATCCAAGAGAATCCCGATTGATGACTCCAATCACGCTCTAGAAACCATCTTGAATCGCTGATGTAATGTGTTTCCACGGTAACAAGTTCACCATGCAAACCAGCTTCATAATCTTTTCTTTGACGCACTGCAGGCTCAAAATATCTAGAACTCTGTCCAACAAAAATAACCTTTCCAGTTCTCTTTTGTACCTCAAGCAATTCTTTGGCTTCATCTAGTGACACCATCAATGGTTTTGTACAAATTACATGTTTATCTGCTTCTAACGCCATTTTTATGTGTGTTGCGTGCAATTGATCTGGAGTATAAATACCGATAACTTCAATAGAATCATCTGCGAGCATTTCTTCATAGCTAAGTGTGTAGTTTGGAAAATCAAACTCCTTACAGCGTTCTTTACAAAGTTCCTCATTCAAATCGCAGATTTGTTTTAATTCCCACATTGTACTTTGTTGTGCCGCTGAAATAATACTTCTTCCTTCCCCTAATCCAACTACTCCCAATGTCCATTGTTTTCCCATAATCTTTCCTCCGT
>JAEWEO010000155.1 GCA_023389295.1 Bacillota bacterium | reverse complement strand
TTTCTACTGCCTCCATGCCGGTCTGAGCCATAACACCGGGGGATATGGCACTAACGCTACCTAGCTTGTTTTTATCTTTAAATTCACTACCATATTCTCTGATTAAATGTCTAGTTACAAATAGATTATCTACCACTTGAGGTCCCAAAGCATCCGGTGTTACCTCTCTGTTACCAAGCCCTACAATCAATA
This sequence comes from Bacillota bacterium, assembly GCA_023389295.1. Lineage (GTDB taxonomy): Bacteria > Bacillota > Clostridia > Lachnospirales > Lachnospiraceae > Mobilitalea. The sequence goes on along the minus strand of JAEWEO010000155.1, from coordinate 11,931 downwards.
CGTCTTCTTTTTTTAAATCTCCCGACAACTGTCTTAGATACTTAGCTATTGTATCCGATACGGGTTTATGGTAGTTTTCGTCCGATTGATTAATGACTGGTGCTTCAATGGTGATATAGGTACCAATGGGTTTTTGCATCGCCTTAGCACCCTTTTCATCTTTTATAACAACGGTTGATATTCTTATATTCTTCTCCTCATCAAAATCTTCGGTTAAAACGACTCCTTTTATCTCAACATCATCTTCTGGAAAACTTTCTCTTGCTTCAAGCGCTAAGTCTGTTCTGATATTTGTATTCATAAGAAACCTCCAAACTATTATTCAATTAGGTGTTTGCAAAACTATATAGCATTCACAATCACCTAATTATTAAATTACACCCATCTTTCATATTCCTATGATATATACACACTTCTTCATTTATTTTCTGCAAAGTTTTTCAAATTATGTATTGACAGAATCATTTGAATCGACTACTATAATATAGTATTTTTCCATTAGAACGTCCGTGTCCGGATTTAATGAAACAAGTATTCGAAACAATCATATCCGAGATGACATCTCACTCTCAATTTGGTGTCCTTGGTAATCTGATTGATAATAATTTATAATCGGAGGTGTACAAATTGGCTAACATTAAATCTGCTAAGAAAAGAATTTTAGTTATCGAGACCAAAACTGCTAGAAATAAGCAAATTAAGTCTAAGGTTAAGACTATGATTAAGAAAGTAGATGCTGCTGTTGCTGCTGGCGATAAAGAACTTGCAAAAACTAATTTAGTTGCTGCTATTTCTGAAATTGACAAAGCTTGCTCCAAAGGCGTATTCCACAAGAATACAGCTGCAAGAAAAGTTTCTCGTTTATCAAAAGCTATCAACAAAATTGCATAATTTATTATATGATAATCAATCGGCTGTCCAAACTGGACAGCCTTTTTTATTTATAAATAATTGGAGCCTACGCTATTACTTAACGTAGGCCCTATTATTACATACAAGGAAAAAACCAATTATTTTTTTATGATTCTCATCTTCTCTTACTATTCAACAAATCATCAATTAATAAAATATTCCCTGCTGTATTGCCCCTATATAAGATACGATGGCATTAACCGCTTCTAGTCTTGTTACTTTATTCTTAGGATTAAAGTAGTTATTAGCGTCAGCACTTATGATACCATAACCCTTCGCAAGAGCAACAGCACCCAGATATTTCTTATCAATACTTGCTTCATCTGCAAAGCCCGTAGTATAAATACCGGAAAGTTGTGAGACTTTCTCTAATCTCATCTGCACAATGATTGTTTGCGCTAACTCTTCTTTTGTTATAGGATTATTTGCATTCTTACCTAGTTTGGAAGAATCAGTATAACCGTAACCCACTTTGTTGAGTAATTCATTGAACTCACCAAGAGTAATCTCCTTTGTTGGAAGGAAATTATCTCCCTCAAAGCCAATATTCATATCTGCTAAAAGAAGAACATTACGATATTCTTTATTATCCTTAATATCTAGATAGGAGTAGGATTTCGTCTCTTTATATACTTCACCATTGTAATTTAGCTGTTCTCCTGTGAATGGAGAAATCATTGCCGGATTAACATCCGGACGATAAACCAAACGAATCTCATATTCTACTGTATAATTGCTCTTTTTGCTGTCAACTGTATTAATTTGATTTATTTCATATTTTAAACCATAACCGACCTTAGACAAATAGTAGTCCATCGCCTTTTCTGCTGTAATTACACCCTTTGTTGACTCAAATTGAACATTATCATTCCAATTTGAACCGTAAGAATAAATCTTACCTGTTACACCGTCCACAGAACCGTAGAGATTATTGTAGGGATATTCTATTCCTTCATTTACTCTGTTGTATTGATAAGCATAACCACCATAAACAGGATCTTTTGCCTTATAATATGCAACGTAATCGCCGTATTCCTGCGCAAGAATTGTTTTACTAAAACGATCCTTCATCTGCAATTTCATAAAGTTCTCAAGAATTGTTCTACTTTTTTCCTTATCATAGCTAATATTTACTTTTTTCCAAGTATTCGTAGCTTCGTCATAATAACTCTTCATACTTGCATGAAAAGATAATATTTTACCGGTCTTTGCATCTACCGTTGCATTAGCATATCCTCTGTAAGTATCCGTATCTTTTTCAGAATCCACTTCTCTTGGATCACTTAAGTTAATATTCCATACATAGGTGGTATTACCGGACTGATCCTCTGTTTTATTCAATGTTGCCGTATAAGAAGTCAAGTTTTTATCTAAATAAAGGGATTGATTTCCCTTCACGGTCTCGATAGCTTTTGCTTTGGAAATCAGATTCTTAAGCTCATCAATTTTTGCTATTTCTTCTTCCGTCAGTATCTGGTTAGAGGAACCATTGCCACCAGTGTCTGCTGTGGAAGCACTTTCATTTTTACTGCTATCAGATCCATAAACCCATTCATTTCTGCTTAAATAAACTTTCCCGGATTTGGCATCCACAGAAACATAATTTTCAGTTGGTTCATAAACAAGATATGCCTTCGTATTAGGATTTGTACCCTTATCATAGATTCCATAATAATCGGAGCGATAAACCAGCTTCATCTTCATATTCTCTTTGATAAGCTTGGTAGCTTGATCCTTTGTTATGGTTGCCGTTGCAGTAGGGAGCTTAGCATCATAAAGCCAGTTAATGGTTATCCCCCGTGCTTCACCAGTAGTGCTATTCATTGATACCGTAACAGAATTATCCGGTAACTCTATACCATTATTAACTCTTTTGTAAGTGTATACATAATTGCCGTTATAAACTCCTGAATAATCTGCACTAACATATTGAAGTTTACTTGCAATATCCGGAGCAATCTTTTTAATAAATTCATCTGCTTTTGCCTTAAGTTCGCTCTTTAAATATGTTGCTACACCCTTATTTTCTTCTGAATAATCGTAATGATAAAAATAAGTTATGTGCTTATTTACATCACAATTTACCTGAATCGATGAACCGGTCTTTGGATCACTCCAGCTAAGATTCCAGGAAGAATCATAATAAGAATTTGTATCGTAGAAATAATAATAAAAGTCCGTATATTCCTTTGGTATTGTTATTTTCTCTTTGACTGCAAGAATAACCGCTTCCAGAGCCTTTGAGGTTGGCTCATTCTGATTCCCTGCTGCATCCGTACTACTAACCGTTACCGGTTCCTCTACTGGTTTAGTTGCTGCAAAGCTGTACGCTGGTATAGAGGTGGTTATCATTACTCCACTTAGCAGAAGTACAAAAAGTTTCTTCATAAAACTCTCCTTTCTAACTTATAACATCTTCATTTTGCAAAACACTATGACTAGGAGCCAGTTCGTTTCACATTTTCTTATAACGCATCTATGCTCTTGTTCATTAGACGAGGAATTTTATACCATAGTTTCATAATTTATATTTTATTTTTCCTATATTTTTCCCACTTTTATATGTTATCTCCACGTCTGTTCTTTCTCTTTTTTACATATTAGATCCTTTATTTTCTTATATGCTATGTTTCCTTTTTATAAAGCAGACGTAGGTTATCCAATCTTTCGGATCATCTTACAACCAAATATTTAATATCCAATTTTTCTACTTATCATAATGTAGAAATTTTGATGGATACTAAGAAAAATATCAAATGGAGGTTACCATGAGAATCTTAGTTGCAGAAGACGAAAGGAATTTAAACGATATTATCGCAAAAACATTAAAGAAGGAACATTATATAACGGATTCCTGTTTCAATGGTGAAGAGGCACTAGATTTTATTCGATTCGCTGAATATGATGCGATTGTATTAGATATCATGATGCCCAAGAAAAGTGGTCTTGAGGTATTAAAGACATTACGAAACGAAGGTAATAAAGTACCTGTACTTCTACTTACCGCCAAAGATAGTATCGAAGATAGAGTCAAAGGTCTTGATACCGGTGCAGATGATTATCTGGTGAAGCCGTTTGCGCTAGAGGAACTGTTAGCTCGTATGCGCGCGTTACTTAGAAGAAAAAGTGGTAGACAAGATCAATACTACAAAATAGCAAACTTAACCGTTAATATTGATTCCAGGACGGTTTTTCGTGATGATATAGAAATCAACTTATCCTCTAAGGAATTTTCTATTCTTGAATATTTGCTCAGTAATCAGGGAATTGTTCTTTCCCGTGATAAGATTGAACAGCATATCTGGAATTATGATTATGAAGGCGGCTCTAATGTAGTTGATGTTTATATCCGTTACCTGAGAAAGAAAATAGATGATGGCTTTTCACCTAAATTAATTCATACCATTCGTGGTGCCGGTTACGTACTTAAGGAGTAATTATGAAGAATATTTCTATAAAAATGAAAATAACACTTTGGTATACGCTTTTTATGACAATGCTTATTTTTATTATTTTATCCCTTCTGATAACCATTAGTAATAGTAGAATTATTTCAAGTACTAAGGATGAACTAATAAAATATGTAACTCAAAGTGTTGCGGATATTGAATTTGAAGAGGGTTACCTGGAATTTGATGAAGACTTTACTGTACTAGCTAAAGGTGTATATCTTTCCGTCTATGATACAGATGGAACACTTCTTTATGGTCACATCCCTCCAGATTTTGATTCTACCATTGATTTTCAGGAGGAGCATTTGCGTAAATTTACGACCAATCAAAATATTTGGTATTTCTATGACCATGATAGCTTTATAGAAGGTTATGGGATCGTATGGATTCGAGGTATTACATCACAGACACAAAATGATACTGCAATTCAGATTCTCGTAAAATTATCTTTCATCTTTCTTCCTATTTTCGTTCTATGCGTAATCATCGGTGGCTATGTCATTACAAGAAAAACGCTACTACCACTATCTATGATGACCGAGACGACAAAGCGAATTAGTTCCCAAAATGATCTTAAGACTCGTATCAACCTTGGCAAAGGGAGAGATGAGGTATACCAACTAGCCAATACCTTTGATCATATGTTGGACCGCTTAGAGGATGCTTTTGAAAATGAGAAACGATTTACCTCTGATGTGTCCCATGAACTACGTACCCCTGTTTCCGTTATATTAACGCAATGTGAGTATTCTTTAAAAGAGGATTTGAGTACGGAAGAGATGAAAGAAAGATTTTCACTCATCTTGGAGCAATCAAGAAAAATGTCCACTCTCATCTCACAATTACTTCGTCTAGCACGAACAGAACAGCAACAACAACAGTTACATTTTGAAACCGTTAACCTTAGTGAGCTAGCACAAATCATTGTGGAAGAACAAAGCGATGAAGCTGCTAAAAGAAATATTACCCTTAAGACTGATATCATGCCTGATATCTTAATGCTTGCAGATGAAACCATGATGATGCGTCTATTTATTAATCTTATTTCTAATAGTATTACCTATGGTAAAATTGGTGGTGAGACCCTCGTATCATTAAAAAGTAATGGAAATCGGATCCTTGGATCAATTACTGATAATGGAATTGGCATAGCAGAAAACCAGTTGGAAAAGATTTGGATGCGGTTTTATCAGGTTGATCCATCCCGTACTTCTGGAAAAGAACATGGTGCAGGCCTTGGCCTTCCAATGGTGAAATGGATTGTAGAAGCACATGGTGGAAAGATTTCAGTAAAAAGTAAATTAGGGATCGGAAGTACTTTTACTTTTGAATTTCCTTCAAGGCAGCAATAACTTATTGTGTAACGTTAAATTTTTTTATAAAATAAATTCTTTAATGTTCTTTTAATCTTTCTTTTATATAGTATCAATATCAGTTACACAACAACCAATTGTATTAAATAAAGGAGAGGCAAAAATGAAAAAAGTAATATTAGGTTCTTTAATTTCACTTACATTAGTAGGTGGCGCATTCGTAGGAATTCGTTCTATGGCAAAAGCAGATGAAATTAATCAAACTATTCAATCACAGTATAAAATAAGCAAAGAGAACGCAAAGGAAATTGCATTCAAGCATTCTGGTGTAAAGGAAGCCGACACTACAAACTTAAAAATCAAACTTGATTTGGAAGATGGTGTAGCTGTTTATGAGGTTGAATTTAATGTCGGAAAGAAAGAATATGATTACGATATTCACGCAACGAAAGGAACAATCATTAGCTATGATGTAGACCTAAATGACGATAATGATCTAGATGACGATATCAATCTAGATGACGATATTGATCTAGATGACGATATCAATCCAGTTGACGATAATGACTTTGATGACGATATCAATCCAGATGACGATAAAGACTTTGATGATGTAACCACTTCGAATCAGATTATTAGCAAAACCGAGGCCAAAAAGATAGTTTTAGCAAAATTACCAGGTGCTACAGATAATCAAATTAGAATTCACCTTGATAAAGAAGATGGACAATATGTTTATGAAGGAAGCATCTTATATGATAACCTGGAGTATGAGTTTGAAATCGATGCTAAGTCCGGTGATCTTAAGGAATGGGATATAGATGAATAAATATTAATACCCGAATGCGAATTCCACGGAATTCGCATTTATATATTTATAAAATGTTAGCTATCAGACTCTTTGGGGACTACTTCTTAACCATATAATTAATTAGTAAAGAAGCAGCCCTTCCTTATAATATATTAAGACCTTTTGTTAGATCGTTGCGTATAAATGAAATACATAATACAAAAAAACAAACTTACCGCAGCGGATATCGGTACGGCAAGACCAATCGTAAACATACTGGAATTTGGTATTCTACTAAGAAAATAAGAAAGAGGAACTCGTACTAAAAATGCAGTAATTAATCCTTGTATCATAACAAAGGTAGTTTTACCCATACCGTTAAAGTATCCAAGCATACAAAAGGATATTGAGATAATCAAATACTCAAAGGAACTGCCTCTTAAAAACTCTGCTGTTGTTGCTATTACCTGAACATCCCTCTCAAAAATCATTGCCAGAGTACCACCGGCAAAAAAGGTAAGTGCAAACATGATCACACCAAAGCAGAAAGATATTGCCGTTAATATATAAAGAGATTTCGTAGCTCGTTGTGATTTGCCAGCACCAACATTTTGTGCTACAAAGGCTGATAGTGCAGACATAAAGGAGAGCGGAACAATCGCTAAAAAAATATATAGCTTCTCTGCTATTCCAAGACTTGCTGATGCAACTACCCCAAGGGAGTTTACAATGCTTGTAATCATTAGGAATGAAAAACTAGTTAAGAAATCCTGCATCGCAATGGGTGTTCCTATTTTAAGGATGGCTAATATTTCAGCTTTTGATTTCAGACTTTCTTTATTTATCTTAAAAGGAAGACCCCCCTTCAAAATATACCTTACAGAAAATACCACACTTACAAATTGGGCCAGAACGGTCGCAGTTGCAGCGCCTACCACATCCATTTGCAATACACCGACGAGTAGTAGATCTGCCAATATATTAACAATGCATGCAATTAAGATGAAAAACAACGGCGCTCTCGAGTTTCCAGTTCCTCTAAAAATACTACTAATCGCATTATAGGCCGTAATAAACACGATGCCACAAGCGCATATCATAATATATTGCACCATTTTCCCAAAAGCTTGCTCTGGTACATTCATTAGTCTGGCAAGAAATTCAGAGAATAACAAGCATCCAAGGGTAATGACAATAGAAATCACAAGGAGAAGCTTCACCATTGCACCTATTACCCTTGAAGCCCTCTCATAATCTCTTGCACCAATGGCCCGACCAATGAGTACAGTTACACCCGTTGTTAAGCCGATTATAATTGTACTTAATGTCTGCATGGTCTGACTACCGCTCGCTACAGCTGAAACACTTTCTGTACTTCCAAAATGGCCTACAAGCAATAGATCAACCGCGCCATATAACGCTTGAAGTAATAGTGACAGCATTAACGGTATAGAGAATTTAATCAAAGAAGGTAAGATTTTTCCCTCTAAAAATGTATTATGCTTCATACAGACCTCCAATAAAACCGAAATTAACACACAACTTGAGTTTCTCCAATTTACGTAAATATTATTGCAAGCAAACATGCCAAAGCGCATAATTTTATTGTTTGCTATAATTACTTTTTTTACGCACAAAGAAAGCGATACAACATAGATTGTACCGCTTAACGTTAACTCCACCATTCGTGAGTCAAATAGATCCTCCTACCGCCAATTTAATCCTTTCCGGTTAGAAATCCTTCATTCGTGCAGTTATTAATACTCCCGCTGGAATTAATTTTACCGGCAATACCGCCAATATTCTGATTCCCCTCAACAATTGCTCTGTTTGTGCAATTTTTTATCGAACCACTGTGACTGCCACTAATTCCTCCGGCAATATCATAGGAAAAGATTTCACCCATGCTGGTGCAGTTTGCTACTGTAGCGCTATTACTTCCTATAATACCACCGGCGTCCTTGACTCCTTTTACGACGACATCGGTATTGCAATCCGTAAGATCACTATTACTTCTCCCTATCATTCCGCCAACATATTCATTTCCACGAACTCTTCCGCTAACGAAACAATTAGTAAAAGTACCACTCTGAGCAAATCCGCATAAGATTCCTACTCCAGAGTCTCCAATAACATCGGCATCTTCAATGCTTACATTCTTTACTGTTCCCTGGACAGTTCCAAACAAGCCTACTTCATAGGAATTAACTAGATTAATACGTAAATTATAAATGATGTGATTTTTCCCATCAAAGGTACCTTTAAAGATTCTTGTTCTTGTATTCGTCCACATTCCAATGGGCTCCCAATTTGGATAACAGGATAAATCAAGGTCATTTTCTAATCTGATCGTCTTTCCTGACATGTTTTTTCCTTGATTCACTAGTTTAGCTAACCCTGCAAGTTGATCCGGACTTTTAATGGTATACGTGGTCTTCTTTACATCATACCAAGAAGTATCCGGTTTTCCTGTACCCTTTACTGCCTTTGAAGGAGCCTTTGTCATTGCATAAGTGGGCACTACATTCGGCGTAATATATTTGAGTGTAAATCCCTTAGTCTTCGCGTACTGAGCAACCTTACTCCCTTGGTAAGCATATACCGTTGTATTATTGCTTGGCAAATCATATGATACCCAGTTTAAATTATACAAACTATAGCACCGAATTACACGATTTTTCACCTCAGTCAGGTTCGACGGGGCTACTTGCATACTTTCCGGTATTGTTATGGAGAATAAACGGTTACATCCCTTAATTGCATCCTCATAAACATTCAGTATACCATCGGGAAAAGTAAGTTCACTCAATTTAGCGCAATTTAAAAAGGCACCTGCTTCAATCTCTAATAGTCCTTCACTTAATTTCACTTTAACCAAACTACTGCAATTTTCAAATGCTTCTATGCCAATAGAACTTACCGTCTCGGGTATATTGACAAATTTTAAGTACTCATTTCCCATAAAAGCTCCCGGATGTATTCTTTCTACTCCATATGGGACATAATAAAAGGTGCTTTTTGATCCTTGCGGATATAGATATAGAATCTCTCCATTTTTACTGAATAATACATTAGACTTTACGATAAAATTTGGATTATCTCCAGTCATAATTAATTCTTTTAAGGATACATTGCCGCCAAAAGCGCCAGGATAGATTCGCTGTAGTGATGACGAAAATGTTATGGAGGTAATTTTGCTACACTCCTGGAACGCCATGTATTGAATCACTTCAACTTCCTCCGGCAGTACTACTGCACCTTTCTTTCCCGGTGGACAATAGTACAAAACCTTTAAATCTTTACTATATAAAATGCCGTCCACTACTGTAAAATACAAATTCTCTGCAGGAACTTCAATATTCGTTAGATTTGGACAGTTTGGTGTCAGAGATTCATAATGCTGTACTATCGCTTTGTCAGTTTCATATCGATAATCCGACAGCACATACGCTGCTTTCTTAGGTATGACAATCTTTTTTACCTTCGAATTATTCGATACACTCGTAGGTAGATTAACACCATTTCCAAAGATCTCATCCTCCGTACTCGTCAGATAAATCACTTCTCCAGTTTCAGCCTTCTCATCAGAAGCAAAGACTCGTAGTCTTGGACTCACCAAAAACAATACAAATATAATACCAAATGCAATAAGTACAGATGGTTTTTTCACTTTCATTTTTCCTCCCCTTTCCTTCACTACATTAAAAATTTAGTCGTGGATATTTAATAAAGAAAATGCCACATCCTTTACTATCTCGTAGTCTCTAGTTTAGTTTAATTTACTACCATATTATGTCATACTTTTGTCAAGAAAATTAAGAATACCTTACTCTACCTCTTATTGTCACATTGTTACAACCTTCTAGTCAGAACTATATTATCTGTTCCTAGTATTAAAACTTTTCGTAAAAAAATAAGTCCCAACCCGGTGGGTTGAGACTATTCTACTCGTTTAACGTCTTGTACTTCTCTTAGAAACTACATCAAAGATTACGGCAGCAAGTAAAACCAATCCTTTTACAACCTTTTGATAATTCGCATCAACACCCATAATACTCATACCAAGATTTATAACACCCATTAGAACAGCACCAACAATAACACCGGGTACTGTACCAATTCCACCATAGGCAGAAGCACCGCCAATAAAGCAGGAACCAATGGCGTCCATTTCATAGTTTGTACCATAGGTTGGCTGCGCACTTGTCATTCTTGCTATGGTTAACATTCCTGCAAGTGCTGCTAAAAATCCCATATTCAAGTAGGCCAGAAAATAAACTCGATTGGTATTAATACCCGATAACTTTGTCGCTTTTTCATTTCCACCTACTGCATAGAAATGGCGACCGACCGTTGTCTTCGAAGAAATATACCCATAGATCAGTACAACAATGATAACCCAGATAAGTGCCGTTGGAATACCACGATATTGAGATAAACGAATGGCAAATGCTAAAATTACAATACATATGAAGATGGTTTTAAGAATAACGTGTCGTAGTCCTTCCGTCTGATATCCATGCTTTACTTTATTCAAACGATTTTTAATTTGTAGGATAATAAAAATAATGCAAGCAATTATTCCGACCAACATACTAGTTAAATTAAATCCGTTCATTCCAAAAAAATCAGGTAAATAGCAATTAGCTCCTCCACCAAAGATATTTATGTAAGTTTCGTTTGTCAGCGGTACCGTCATACCTTCTAATACTACATTGGATAACCCTCGAAAGACCAGCATCCCCGCCAAGGTTACGATAAATGGTGGTACCCTGACAAATGCGATCCAGAAGCCTTGCCATGCTCCGATTAATATTCCGAAGATAACCATTAATAGTATTGCAACATACAGGTTCACACCCCTATTTTCCATCAAAGTTGCACCTATGGAGCCCACAAAGCAGACAACCGAACCAACCGACAAATCAATATTTCCACCGGTTAAAATACAGAATAACATACCGGTTGCTAAGATAAATACATATGCATTTTGTGAAATCAGGTTACTTACATTTTGTGGAAGAAGTATTTTCCCCCCTGTTTTCCATGCAAAAAATAAAGTAACGAGAATCAAGGCAATAATCATCGTATATTTTTTAGCAACATTCATTAATTTTGCTTTATCCATGCCCTACGCTCCTTAATCTTTAATTTTAATAATATGAGACATAATGAATTCTTGTGTTGCATTTTCTTGTGATACCTCGCCTACAATTTTTCCTTCATCCATGATATAGATACGGTCACACATTCCGATTACCTCCGGTAACTCGGACGATATCATAATAACCGATTTGCCTTCCGCTACTAATTGATTGATGATACAATAGATTTCATATTTAGCTCCTACATCAATTCCTCTTGTTGGTTCATCCAGGATTAATATATCCGGATCCGTAAACATCCATTTTGCCAGTAAAACCTTTTGCTGATTTCCTCCACTTAAGTTTCCAACGGATTGTTC
>JAEWEO010000138.1 GCA_023389295.1 Bacillota bacterium | reverse complement strand
ACTTTGAGCCTATCGTTATCAGGGATAAGGATGAAAACATTATTTTAGAAGGTTTATATCGAAGTGATAGTTTCTTTTTACTTGATAATAATGGAGAGCCTGCGATAGATCAAGAGTTTTTAGTTACTTTTAACGGAAATAGTCCTTATGACGAGAGTTATGAAGTATCTTTAAAAAATGTTGCAGATTTAGCTACTTTTTCAGATGATACGATTCGAGGAAGATTCGGATTCTTAGTAATTGCAATACTTCTGTTTGCTATAACGATGATAGATATAAGATTTCCCTTGTTTTTCTTTCAACTTAGGTACGCTATGTCTGTTAATGACCCGGAACCATCCGACTTATATCTTTTAATTCAAAAAGTTACCAGGGTTTTATACCCTATCATAGGAATTTATTTCATGATATATGCACTTAGTGGGGCAGGAATATAAATTAATAAATCGAGTCTTCAAAGTCACATTATGCATCGCTGTGAATCTGAAGACTCGAAATTTTTTAAATCTAGGCTATGTTAAAGAATGGTGTTGATATTATAGGAAATTTAATGAAATCAATTTATCATCTCTAACAATTCTTGATAAGTAGTTTCAATGACTGCTTCGTCTATGGTTACATCTAAAAAATACTCAATGGCTTGCTTCGCTTGAGCTACCAACATTTCCAGTCCGGTAACTGCCTTTATGCCAAGTTTTGTTGCCTGTAATGTCAGTTTTGTCTGAAGTGGATTAAAGATCACATCTACAACTGCTTCACATTTTACAAAGGAAGTTAAATCTAAGGCAGCTGCATCCATATTAGGATACATGCCAAGAGGGGTAGTATTTACGATAATCTCTGCATCCGTATGGTATTTGTAACAGTCATCATAATTAACAGTCTTAATAATCTCATTATTATTATTATTATTAAAATCAGCAGGTTGCCTACTTACCACATATATTTGTGCTGCGCATAAATGATTTAATACAGACACCACGGTATGGGAAGTGCCGCCATTGCCAAGTACCAGGCACTTTTTACCTGCGATGGCAATTTGATTATGTGTGAGCATATACTTAAAACCGTAAAAATCAGTATTATATCCAACAGCATAGCCGTTCTTATGTACAATGGTATTAACAGCACCAATTTCCTTAGCAAGAGGATGTAATTCATCCAGATATGGTATAACGGCTTGCTTGTAAGGTATCGTTACATTGATAGCCGTAAATTCTTTCTTTTCCATAAAGGGGCCAAATTCTTCCTGACTTAATGGAATTAAATCATAGGTATAATCCGCCAATTTCTCGTGAATGATTTTGGAATAACTATGTCCTAACTTTTCTCCAATTAATCCGTATCTCATTTTAAAACCTCCCTATTGCAATCACCTAGCAATTTAATCTTCCTACAAAAACCAAGATTTTATTCGGCCAAGTTCATGAACTCTGTCAAATAATTTAATAACCTTAAGTAGGAGAACACTAAAAAATCTCTAACGAAGACGAATTTTAGTTTCATAGCTTATTTAACAGGATAATATAGGTGCTCTTTTTTTGCAATTCAAATCTTGTACTAATCGGAATATTTTCTTATTCAGAGAATATATTGTTCTAAATACAAAGTGGATAAGCATGAAGTAGGTAATCGGACAGGGAGGGATTAGTAAATGAATACGAAAGACGAGCTGTTAAAAATATTTTCATTAAAGTTAAGGACGATCCTTGGTAAGGTAAGCCTCGACTTTGACAAGCTTCAAGAGATAAGGCTTCGCATGAATGCACCGCTTTTGATTGTGTATGGTAATAAAGAAGCATTTATATCGGAAGATTCAAAAATGGTTGATAATCCTTCCAAAGCAATCCAAATTACGAAAAATGAAATTCGCGAAACCATGGAATACATTAGTAATTATTCCTTGTATGCATTTGAAGAGGAAATCAGGCAGGGGTTTATTACAATAAATGGTGGGCATCGTATCGGAATAGCCGGTAAGACCATTGTAGAGGATGATGCAATTAAGGGGATGAAGCATATCTCCTTCATTAACATTCGTCTTGCTCATCAAGTAAAGGGATGTGCAGACCCTGTTCTACCGTACCTGATTAATAAACATACCTTAGGAATTTATCATACGCTGATTATATCACCACCTCGCTGTGGAAAGACAACCTTGCTTCGAGATATCATTCGGCAATTGTCCAATGGTGTTAGTAATTTCCCGGGGATGAGCGTAGGCGTTGTGGATGAACGATCAGAAATAGGAGCCTGCTATATGGGGATGCCGCAGAATGAACTTGGTATTCGTACTGACATATTGGATTGCTGTCCAAAGGCAAAGGGAATGATGATGCTGATACGATCCATGTCACCCCAAATTATTGCGGTTGATGAGATCGGTTCCAAAGAAGATCTTGATGCAATTGACTATGTCATCGGCTGTGGCTGTAAATTAATAGCTACGGTTCATGGAAGTTCCATCGAGGATATCATCAATAAGCCAACCTTAAGCGATCTTGTTAAGAAAAGATTATTTGAACGGTATATCATACTCAGTAATCTTTCGGGAATTGGATATTTAGAAGAGATTTATGATGTGGACGGAAAAAAGCTTTATTCTGGAACAAAGTAAAGCGATATGAGAGGAGGACAAACTTTAATGAATATTATGAAGATTATCGGATGCATCCTTGTCATTGCATCTTCCACAGGAATGGGTTTTTACTTCAGTACACAGATGAGGAGCAGAATTAATGATTTAAAGGAACTAAGGAAATTAATTGGATTACTGCGTGGAGATATTCGCTATGCCAATACTCCTTTACCGGAAGCAATTCACTCTCTCTACAGAAGACATACAGGAGGCTTCCATGAATTCTTCAAGCAAGTAAGTGATAAGCTAAATGAGCTATCCGGCCAAACCTTTTCTGAAGTCTGGAAAACAGCAGCGGAGAGTGAACTTGGCGGTACCTCCCTAGCAAAGAAGGACAAGTTACATATGATACAATTCGGTGAGAATCTTGGATATCTTGATAAGGATATGCAGATGAATACCATAGATTTATATCTGTCCCAACTGGAAAGTGAAATAACGGATCTTTCAGGGACTGTAAAGGAAAAGTCCTATTTATATAATACCCTTGGAATTATGGCTGGTATTTTTATAACCATTATAATGGTTTGAGACATAATAAGCGAAGATTACAAAGGAAAGTCACAAACCGCATCTTCGGCGGAATGGAGGTAGTTATGGATATCTATTTTATCATGAGAATTGCATTAGTTGGAATTTTAGTTTCCATATTAAATCAGATTTTAAAACAATCAGGAAGAGATGACCTTGCATTTATGACTAGTCTTGCTGGTTTGATTTTGGTTCTTTTATGGATACTTCCTCATATCTCTGATTTGTTTTTAACGATAAAGCAATTATTTAATATAGTTTAGCCCTTGTTTAACAAAAATGGTTAAAACCCTAGGTCTTTTGGAGGTCCCATATGATTCGAATTGCTTTGTTCGGTATTATAGCAATTATGCTAGCAGTCTTACTGAAAAGACTAAAAGAGGAGTATTCCGTCTACATCAGCATTGGTGCATGTTTTCTCATATTAGCAGTTGGCATCAGCAAGCTAGAAGTAATCCTTGATGCTATTGAGAAGCTACAAGGATATATTAATCTGAATAAGGCTTATGTGGGGATTTTAATTAAAATCATTGGAATAACTTATGTAACTGAAATATCTTCCTCACTCTGTAAGGATTCAGGGTATCAGGCTATTGGGGATCAGATTGAATTGGTTGGAAAACTTACCATCCTTGCAATCAGTATGCCAATCCTTCTGGCCATTCTTGACACCATCAATAGTTTTTTGGAGGTTTAACTATGATGCTAGGGTCCAACCAAAAAGATAATAAGAAAAGATACATAACCAGAATAATTCTAATCCTTATATTTCTGATGCTTTCTATTATGAATTCCAGTAAGGCGCAAGCTGCAACCTCAGTCCTTACGGAGGATATTGATTATACCGAGATTCAGGAGGTTATTGATGATGTCTTAGGTAATGGTAATGAGTTTGCTTTCGGAGAGTATGTGCAGAGCATCTTAAACGGTGAAGAGAATTTTTCCTTCTCATCCATTGCGAAACAGTTATTTGCTTCGGTTCGAGGAGAAATATCAGCAAATATCGGAACCTTAGGAACTTTGATCACCATATCTCTAATTGCCGCACTATTTACCAATTTCTCCTTAGCTTTTAAAAATAACCATGTATCAGAAACCGGCTTTTATGTTACCTATTTACTACTCTTTGGATTATTAATCAGTTCCTTTATAACAGCTTCACAGATTGCCACATCTACCATTCATTCGTTGCTTGATTTTATGAAAGCCCTTGTCCCGGCATACCTTATGTCGGTTGCCTTCTGTACCGGCACTACTACCTCATTGGTGTACTATGAAGCGGCTTTGGGATTAATCACCTTGGTAGATATGGTTGTAATAAAAATAGTAATTCCTATGATTAATTTTTATATGATCATAACACTAGCGAATAATTTATCCAAAGAGGACATGTTATCTAGGCTAGCAAATTTATTTGCCACAGGAATTAACTGGTTGTTAAAAAGCTTACTGGCTATAGTCATTGGTTTTAGTGCTATTAAAGGACTTATTATTCCTGTTGCTGATCAGGTGAAGCGATCTGCTCTATATAGGGCATCGGAGGCGATTCCGGGATTAGGAGATGCCATAGGCGGAGTGACGGTGACCATATTGGGAGCAGGGGTACTCTTAAAAAATGCTATTGGTGTTGCCGGACTTATTATTATCATTACCATAAGTGCAGTACCCTTTATTAAATTGTTAATGATTACGGTTATTTTTAAGATCGGGAGTGCTGCTCTTCAACCTATCTCGGACAAGCGTTTTATTGAATGTATCGATGCGGCAGCCAATTCAGCTGCCATGTTATTGCGAACCGTTTTTGTTGGGGTGGTACTCTTCCTACTTACAATTACCATAGTGGCTGTAACTACCGGTAGTATTCATTAGAAGCTTTCGTTGGAGTAATTGGAGGTGAATATGGAGGAAATATACGATTGGATTAAAAATATTGTTATTTATATGATTGTTAATAATATCATTATGAATTTACTGGGAAATAAGAGTTATAAAAAATACGTAAGCATTGTATCCGGTATGATTTTGGTTTTGATTGTAATTTCACCTCTGATAAAACTCATGAAACTGGATGAAAATCTGAATTATTTTATAGAATATAATGATTTTGCTATTGAGGCTTCTGATTTTAAAACGGATCTATCGCGAATGGAGGAAGCTCAATCCGAGGCAATATTTGCTGAATACGAAGAAAAAATACGTAAACAAGTAGAGGACTCATTAGCCGAGGAAAATGTCTATCTAAAAACCTTTGATGTTACTATTGACACGGATACGAAACATGAGACCTTTGGCGAAATAATAAAAATGGATATTACGGCGAGTATGGAAAGAAGCGAAACGCAGGGAAAGCATTCCGGTCTTCGAATCGATGACATAGAAATATCTAAGGTTGCAATTGATAATGGGGCGGAAAGTGAAGATAAAAAGTTGCCTTCGCCCACAGAAATTAATATAAAAAATAAACTCTCAGACTTCTATAATATAGAACAAGGTAATATAAATATTAGTATACAGGGAGGATAACATGGAAAAAAAGAAGATTTCCCTGAAGGAAATAGGTCTTCCAAAACTTATAATGCTTTTTGGGGCAGGAATTTTAATCATTTTATTATCTGTTCCCGGTATTTTTAGTTCGAATAACTCATCTAAGAAAAATACAGTGAGCAAAAGTACGGAAGTAGTGCAAAATGATGCGAATACGACAAGCTATGATGCGAATACCTATATAACAGAGATGGAAGCGAAACTGGAAGGCGTTCTAAGAAAGGTATCCGGTATAGGAGATGTAAAAGTAATGATTACATTGAAAGCCTCAGTGGAACAGGTTCCATTAAAGGATAATCCTTCTACACAGGAAAGCGTAAACGAAGTTGACGGGGAGGGCGGAAGCAGATCAAATAATAGTGTGACACGGGAAGAAAGTACCGTATTAGTCACTGACGAGGATGGTAACTCAGTACCTTACATAATACAGGAACTTGAACCGGAAGTAGAAGGCGTCGTAGTGATTGCCGAAGGTGGAGATAATATTGATACAATAATGGACATTATGGAGGCAGTAGAGGTATTATTTGATGTACCAGCGCATAAAGTTAAAGTAATGAAGATGAGTAATGGGATAAATTAATCAGGAGGTCTAAAATGAAAAATATATTCAAAAAAAATCATATCATAATCACAGCATTAGCAATTATGATTATTATCGCTGGGTATTTGAGCTTTACAAACAAGGATACTCCAGATGATGCGCAGACAGCAACAACGGGTAATTCTGATACGGAAGATTTTGTAGCACTTGATGATATGGATATGGCAACGGGTACCAAAGTTGACGATAATACAACTACGAATAATCTCGATACTGATATTACCGATACTACGAATGGAACAACAAATGACACCACAAATGATACCACTAATGACACCACAACGGATACCAATAATGCAAACACAACGGACGATAATACCACTCCGGTAGAAACACAGGATAATCTTGATGAATTGGGTCAGAATGATATTTCTGATGAGGATGTACTTGCATCTGCAAATGATGTAAGTGATAATGGCGAGCTTGATCTTAAGGACGGAACACCGGGAGAAGCTGTTCTTGCTAGTGCAGGACTTGACCCTAGCTTCCTTATATCCTCCAAGCTTGATCGTGAACAAGTAAGAGCAAAGAATAAAGCGGATTTAAAGGATATTATTGAAAGTTCTGAAATCTCAGAAGAAGCAAAGAAGGACGCAATCAATAAATTAATCAGTATTACGGAAATAGCTGAAAAAGAAAGTGCAGCTGAAATTCTTCTTGGAGCAAAGGGATTTGACGGAGCAGTTGTATACATAAACGGTGATATGGTTGATGTTGTTATTAATGCAGAAAATCTTACGGAACAGCAGCTTGCAATTATTGAAGATGTGGTGAAATCTAAGACAGATGTAGCAGTTGAAAAGATTAATATTAACCCTGTTGTAATTTCGGAATAATTGAAAAATATTTATTTCTAATTGCAAAAGTTGCGATATTTGGTATAATACTATATAATGAAAAATGAAATAGATATACCGGATAACGATAGGAACGTAGGAGGTAATCATTGTGAACAAAGAACCGGAGATTAGAAACACATATAAGATACATGAAAATGGTAAAGTTGGAGAAGTTCAGATTGCTGATGAAGTTGTTGCGGCGATAGCCGGATTAGCAGCTACAGAAGTAAAAGGAGTTTCCACAACATCAGGTGTTACCAATGAACTTGCCGGAAAATTAGGAAAGAAAAATTTATCCAAAGGGGTAAAGGTTATTGTTAATCCGGACGCAGTTTCAGTTGATATGGCTTTAACTTTAGACTATGGATATGGTATACCTGAAACAGCTAAGCAAGTGCAAGAAAAGGTGAAGTTGGCGATAGAGAATATGACCGGATTACAGGTCAAAGAAGTTAACATTCGTATAGCGGGTGTTAACATCGTAAAAGCTTAAATAATTCCCTAACAACCCTTAGGCATAATACTAAGGGTTGTTTATTCGTGTGTAGGAGGACCCACACTGTGACAAGAAGAGAAATAAGAGAACACATCTTCCTTATGTTATTCCGAAGGGATTTTCATGAGGCAAATGAATTGAATGAACAAATGGAACTGTATATTTCTGAATTGGAAAAACCTACTTTGGAGGAGTATGCCTATCTAACCTCTCGTTTTCAAGCGGTGGTTGAAAAGATAGATGAAATAGATACAATTCTTTCAGAGTCTGCCAGCGGTTGGAAGTTAAATCGTATGGGCAAGGTGGATTTAACCATATTAAGGCTTGCAGTTTATGAAATGCGCTTTGATGAAGATATTCCAGTTAAGGTAGCGATTAATGAAGCAGTTGAATTAGCTAAGAACTTTGGAGGAGATGATTCTCCAAGCTTTGTCAACGGAGTGCTTGCGAAGTTGGCCTAAGTCGGATGCTTCGCGATATACGAGCAATTTAACAAGTTTCGTGCGGTATCATGATTTTTGACTTGCCTTTCCCGCCCTGTGGGATGCTTTGCATCCCTTGGGACGGCCGCTCTGCGCAAAAATCATACCACACGAAACTTGTATAAGGCTCTCTCAGGAATGGATTGTCTATTTGTGATTGATCTTTCGCAAGAAAGAAATAAGTTACGCAAATATGTTGAAGAAATAAGTTAGAAATCCAAGTAGAAGCTCTGGATCATGATGAATTTCGTGATAGGTTTCGAGGAATTTGACAATTTTATATACGTGTAGTATTTTATAGGTATGCCCTACGCAAAACTGGACATGGAAGTATTTTAGATAAAATGTTAAGATTTCGTGGAGGGTATATTTTTATTTCAAATATTTTACGAAGCGTAATCTGTAGTTAATTAGTTCTCGTAAGCGTGAAAATGTAACTGAAGTTTGTTGTTTGCACAAAAGAAACGAGAACCAAAGAAACTCGGTTGCCGTGTTTTTTGCGTTTTCACCGAGTGGTTCATGAGGCCGCCTTAGGTATTTGACAGGGAGGGATATATGGGACAGGCTTATTCGGTAACAGAGATTAATCAATATATAAAGAATATGTTTATGCGAGATC
>JAEWEO010000089.1 GCA_023389295.1 Bacillota bacterium | reverse complement strand
AAAGGTGAAATTCCGACCTATCTAAGCAATTTGATATTAGCACTTAAAAATACCGGAGGAGAGTTACCCTGGAATTTGTATCTTAATCGGTTGATGGGAACTATGGAGAGTAATAAAAAAAAGACAATAACCAGGAGAAACAGGAGGCAACCTGAACGATTAGATCTAAGAGGGGAGCTTAGAGATCACAAAGCAAATATCGTAGTAGCTCTTGATATAAGTGGGAGCATTAGTGACGAAGAATTCAAGCAGGCGATAACAGAAGTACTTAGTATAGTAAAAAATTATAGTCATGACATTACTATGATAGAATGCGATGATGTAATCAGGCACGTTTATAAAGTGAAATCAGTAAAAGACATCAAAGATAGGACGAATCAAAAGGGTGGTACTAAATTCAACCCGGTTTTTGAATACGCGAATCATCACAAGGTAGACTTGCTCGTGTATTTTACAGATGGAAAAGGTGAAGATCATTTAAAAGTAATACCCAGAGGGTATAAAGTTCTATGGGTTATTTCAGGAAGAGGAGAAAAACTTTCCTTAAAAAAACCCTATGGTGCTATAAAAAAATTAAAGTATGTAGAAATAAAAGACGATATATTAGATATCACGGATGTTCCTAGAGGTGGATTTTCCATGAACTATCAAGAAAGGAATGTTTGAATAATTTCATTTATTTATGGTGGAAGGATATGGGGTATGAGTGAAAGATTTTACAAATCTTTCACTCATAAAGTTTGAGCCTGCGTAATCCTCGGCCCAAACTTTAGATGGCTGAAAGAGCGCGCAGGAATGGAGGGAAATATGAAATTGACTTATTTAGGAACGGCTGCAGCGGAAGGATGGCCTGGTATGTTCTGTGGCTGTGATAACTGTAAGAGAGCGATCGAAGCAGGGGGAAGAAATATAAGAACCCGTTCTCAAGCTTTGATTGATAAGAAATTATTAATTGATTTTCCTGCGGATACTTATATGCATGTTCTTTATCAGGGACTTGACTTAAAAAGCGTAGAAGCATGTATTATCACACATAGCCATAGTGACCATCTATATCCGGCTGATTTTGAGATGCGATGTGAAGGTTTTGCACATTTTGAGAGAGAAACTCTCATGACCGTATATGGCACAGAGGCATCAGGAGTAGGTATAAATCATATCATCAATCAATATGAACTAGATAAGCAAAATAGGGTGAAGTTCCAAAGAGTTGAGCCCTTTGATTCCTTCCAGGTAATGGACTATACAATTACAGCGTTAATGGCAAATCACGACCCGGGAAGCAATCCTGTTATATATTCTATTCGTAAGGGAAATCAGAATATTCTCTATGCTAACGATACAGGCTATTTTCCGGAAGAAACCTGGAATTATATCACAGAGAAGAAGATGTATTTTGATCTGGTATCTCTCGATTGTACCTTAGGAGTAGAAGCGTGCAGACATGGACATATGGGAATTGCAACGAATGTTGAAGTTAAGGAGCGTTTGCTTAAGTCTGCCTGTGCAGATAAGAATACGGTATTTGTTATTAATCATTTTTCTCATAACGGGAAGGCTATCTATGATGAGATGGTACCAATCGCTAAGGAACATGATTTTCTGGTGTCCTATGACGGATTGTGTGTGGAGAGATAACTTCTATAATACCTTTTAAACAAATAAAAAAGTTCTTGAACATCTTGTTTTTTCAAGACTTCCAAGAACCTTTTGATACTGCGGATAGAGGGACTCGAACCCTCACACCCTCGCGAGTGGCAGATTTTGAGTCTGCTGCGTCTGCCATTCCGCCACATCCGCATTTGTGACGATGTTTATTCTAACACAGATAATTTGATATTTCAAGTATGAATTTGAAAAAATAGAAGAAAATAACTTTGACCTCATAAGGAGATGCATAATATGAATTGTATTAAAGCCCAGAGTATGATAACACCTTTCATTAATAATAAGCTAAGTGTTAAGGAATTAGAGGAATTTCTTGACCATGTAGACAGTTGCCCCAATTGCAGGGAAGAACTGGAGGTTTATTATGCTCTTTTAACGGCAATGAAGCAATTAGACGAAGATAAGAACGTATCCGGTGATTTTGAACATGAATTAGCTCATAAGCTGGAGAAAGCCCATGAAAGAATTATTCATGTAAAGTATACATATTACCGAAAGAAAACCGTTCTCATTTTCACAATGATTTGTCTGGTATTTTTGCTAAGTTTCAGTTATGCTAATAAGGGCATAGATAAATTGGAGGATCTGATCGAAGATAATGTCGAAGAAAGTGATTTTCATCTTCGAATTGTGTTTCGAGATCCAAGAAATAAAATGCTTGAACTTAAGCTAGAGGATTATTTTCGTAAGCAGGAGCAACTAAATGTACCTTCACAGCAAGTAGCACCTGAGCAGGCAGCACCTAGGGAGTAATTGTGAAAGTATTACTATAAGATAATCCACGAGTGAATAGAGAAACAAAATAGTTTACGGAAGGAGGCTTCGCCAGGCCGTTTCGATAGGACTTGCGAAGAGTATTATGGATAAGAAAATTGTATTAATCGATGGACACAGTATTTTAAATAGAGCATTTTACGGATTACCGGATATGACTACTTCAAAGGGTGAGCATACCAACGCGGTACTCGGTTTTATAAATATTATGTTTAAGATATTGGAAGAGGAGAAACCGGATTATTTAACGGTTGCCTTTGATACACATCATCCCACTTTCCGTCATGAGATGTTTGATGCATACAAAGGGACCAGAAAAGGCATGCCCGAGGAATTAAGAGAACAGGTTCCGGTGATGAAAGAGGTCTTAAAGGCCATGAATATTACGGTAATTGAAAAACCGGGTTTTGAAGCCGATGATATCCTTGGAACGTTAGCAACGAAGGCAGAAGCGGCAGGAAATATTGTATCCTTAGTATCTGGAGACCGAGATCTTCTTCAGTTAGCAAGTGAGAAGATTAAGATTCGAATCCCTAAGACAAAGCGAACCGGTACAGAGATTGAAGATTACCTTGCTAAAGATGTTGTTGAGAAATATAACGTGACACCGAAGCAGTTTATTGATTTAAAAGGCTTGATGGGGGATTCCTCCGATAATATCCCGGGAGTTCCCGGCGTTGGTGAGAAAACAGCAAGTAAGTTAATCGTAGAATACAAATCCATTGAAAATATGTATGAACATATTGATGAAATGGCACAGAATAAAACAACAAATACCTTAAGAGAGAATAAAGAATTAGCCTTCTTATCAAAGAAGCTTGCAACCATTTGTACGGATTGTGATTTGGAGTTTCACATCGAAGAGGCGGGACTGGATAATTTATATAATGAAGAGGTTTACAAGATATTCAAACGTTTAGAGTTTAAAAATTTATTATCCAGATTCCAGACGGAGGAAGTAAGCCATTCTACAGGAATTGAAAAAAGCTTTATCATGGTTTCAGAACTTGGAGAAGCGGATAAAGTATTTGAAAAAATAGCAGAAAAGGGGGCGCATCCGATTGGCCTTCAGATGATCATTGAAGGTAACAAGCTGCTAGGACTATCTATTTGTAAGGATAAGGAGTCGGTCTATTTTATTCGTTGTAGTGGGCTGATTACTCAGGAATATCTAAGTGATAAAGCTACTAAATTAGCCAAAGACGGTTATCTTGTATCTGTTATCGGATTAAAGGAACAGTTACCTTTCCTTTCTGTCAATGAGAAGGACAACCTCTTTGATGCGGCTATCGCTGCTTATTTACTAAATCCTCTCACGGACACTTATCATTATGATGATATAGCAAGAGATTACCTTTCTCTTACCATCCCCTCCAGAGAGGATCTGATGGGTAAAAGTTCCTTGAATGATGCGCTAGAGCAAAAGGAAAATGAGTTCTTATCCTATGCCTGCTATCATGCCTATATTGCCCTTCGCTCGGCAGAACGTCTACGTGATTTATTATTCCGTGCAGGAATGCAGCAGTTATTTGAAACAATCGAGATGCCTTTAATCTATACGCTTTATGACATGGAAGTGCGTGGTATTCGCGTTAATAAAGAGGCTCTTAAGGAATACGGTGATAACCTTCAGGTAGGTATTGAAAGACTTGAGAAGGACATCTATGGTCTAGTGGGTGAAGAGTTCAACATTAATTCACCAAAGCAGTTAGGCGTTATCCTATTTGAGAAACTTAAGCTTCCCTTTGCAAAGAAAACAAAGACTGGCTATTCCACCTCTGCTGATATTTTAGAGAAACTGCAGTCCGAGCATCCTGCGGTAAAGATGATTCTGGAATATCGTCAGCTAACAAAACTCAAATCCACCTATGCAGATGGTTTAGCAGTATACATTCGTGAGGATGAGAGAATTCACGGTCGTTTCCATCAAACCATTGCAGCAACAGGAAGAATTAGTAGTACGGACCCTAATCTTCAGAATATTCCCATTCGAATGGAGCTTGGAAGACAGATTCGTAAGGTATTTATTCCGGAGGAGGGATATGTATTCCTTGATGCGGACTACTCCCAGATTGAGCTTCGTGTATTAGCTCATATGTCCGATGATGAACGACTAATTAACGCATACAGGGAAGCGAAGGATATTCATCAGACGACTGCTTCCGAGGTATTCCACATTCCTTTTGACGAGGTTACTCCAACACAGAGAAGTAGTGCAAAGGCAGTTAACTTTGGTATCGTCTATGGGATCAGTTCCTTTGGTCTTGGTCAGGATTTAAATATTACAAGAAAAGAAGCAGAGCAATATATCCAAAAATATTTTGAGACTTATCCAAAGGTAAAATCTTATTTGGATCGCCTGGTTGCTGATGCGAAGGAGTTAGGATATTCCACTACTTTATTTGGAAGAAGAAGACCAATTCCTGAACTAACCTCCAGTAATTTCATGCAACGCTCCTTTGGTGAACGAGTTGCTATGAATGCTCCAATTCAAGGAACGGCTGCAGATATTATTAAAATTGCTATGATTAGGGTAAATGAACGTTTGAAGGCAGAGCAGTTACGTTCACGTCTACTTCTACAGATTCACGATGAGCTTCTGGTGGAAACTCATAAGGACGAGGTAGAAAAAGTCTCTAAGATTATGGTAGAGGAGATGCAGGGTGCAGCTGAGCTTTCTGTTCTATTGGAGACCGAGGTAAAGGAAGGCAAAAACTGGTTTGAAGCAAAGTAGGAAGATGATTTCAGAGCTTTGAGGATAGATCCAGAACTTTGAAGATTAAATCTAAAGCCTTTAAGATAAATACAAAGCATTGAAGATGAATAGAGATTTGAGGATAAACCAGAGCATGAAGTAATAAACCTTGAGGAATAGTAGAACGTGAAAACATATATAAGAGTCGTAAGTATTACAGGACAAAGGAGTACGTTAGGATATAATGAAAGTGATTGGCTTGACCGGAGGGATTGGAAGTGGAAAATCCCTTGTTGCAACGATATTAAGAGATAAATATGGTGCCTTACTCCTTAATTCCGATGCTATAGCGAAGTCTCAAATGGAACCGGGTGGTGCTAGCTATGAAGCTGTAGTGAATTATTTTGGTAAGGAGATTATATCAGAGGATGGCAATATTGACCGTAACAAGTTGTCAAAGATAATCTTTCAGGATAAGGATAAAAGGTTAAAGGTGAATGAATTAACCCATCCTAAGGTGTTAGAGGAAATACAACAGGAAATTAAGATTGCCAGAGACGAAGGTGTGGTTCCATACCTAGTGGTAGAGACTGCGCTGATGCTTGAGGCTGGATATGATTTTATCTGTGATGAGGTCTGGTATGTTTATGCACCTGAAGAGGACCGTAAGGAGAGACTAAGAAAGAATCGCAATTATTCAGAAGAAAAGATTAATTCCATCCTTGAAAACCAGAGCAAAGATGAAGCGTTCCGCGCCAAGTTTAATAAAATCATTGAAAATGTCGGTGATGTTCCATTATTGGAACAACAGGTGGACCGTCTTATCTTAGGAAATAGTAAGAAGTAAGGAAAAATAGTAACATAAACTCTTAAAGTTGAAAGAATATTTAAAATAATTGTTATTCTATTCTAGGACATCAAAAGTAGTAAACGGAAAGAATTAGTAGTTCTATTATATATTTAAAATATCAGGGGCTGTTGCAAATTGTTGAAATATGGATATGTTTTCCGTAGATCTAACATTTTGCAACAGCCCTTTGAACTATCTCATAATAAACTCATTTTTGTAGCTTTCTATCTATGAATCCCAAAACTCTAGGTAAGTGAAATACTCCAAAAAACATACACCGCAGGTTTAAATCAAGCAAATTTTTGATCGTTTATTCATCTAGCTTCTACTATTATTATTCATACTTCTCCATATCTATTTGCTTTATAATACTGTTTGGGAGAAAGTTTGAATTCCTTCTTAAAGGTACGAACAAAGGTAGAATAATCCTCAAAACCACAGCGGGAGCAGACTTCTCCGGCCTGCATTCCACTAAGAATTAGATTGGATGCCTTGATTGCTCTCTTTTTTTGTATGTAGTTATATAGGGTATATCCGGTTTCAATTTTAAATAAATGCATCAGATAATATTTATTTAAATAGAATTTACCTGAGAGTACCTCAATGGATAAATTGGAGTCAAGATGATCATTAATATAGCTTAGAATTTGATCAATTCTTGGGTCATAACGA
>JAEWEO010000085.1 GCA_023389295.1 Bacillota bacterium | reverse complement strand
GCAGAAGTGTGGATTAAAAGAATGCCGGGTACACAAACACATAAGTTGAAAGAACTGATGAAAATTCATCTTTCTATTCTATCAGGAAAGACGAAACTGGCAGAAGAACTTCTATATGATCTTTCTTCAGAGGAGTTAGCCCTTCGAAAAAGATCCGTATTGGAATACTGCATTTATTTGTATTTGAGTGCCTTATTCTATAAAGATGATCATACTACCATGCATGCGGCAGATAATATAAGGAAGTATTATGAGAATGGTTACTTTCATTGGCAATATCTATGGTTGCTGCTTCAAACAGATAAACGCTATGATAAAGGCAATAGTATAAAACTTGCTGATATCAAGGAACAGTTTGTAAATGGCTGTACCAGCCCAATTCTATACTATGAAGCATTAGATATTTTAAATGAAGAGCCGTATCTACTTCGGGAATTGGGTAAATTTGAAATACAGGTAATTCATTATGGAATACGAAACCGCCAACTGACGCGGGAAGTGTCCAATCAATTTACTTATTTAGCTAATAAAATGAAAAGTTTTCATCCTTTGATTTTTAAAATCTTGGAGAAATTATATGAGAAATATGGTACCAATGAAATATTAACGGCAATCTGCTGCCAGTTAATTAAAGGGTTGAAACGAACTGAGAAGTATTTTAAATGGTATGAGCTGGGAGTGGAGGCACAACTACGTATTACGGAGCTTTATGAGTACTATATGTATTCCATTAGTAGCACCACAAAGGGAGTGCTTGCCCAACAGGTATTGCTTTATTTCATTTATAATAGCAATTTAAGTGATAAGAAAAAGACGTTCTTATATGCCAATATTATAAATAATAAGGAAGAGAATGAAGCTATTTACCGCACCTATTATAAGCGGATGGAGGTCTTTGCTACTAAAATGCTGGAGAGTCATTTGATCAATCATGATCTTGCAGTATTGTACCGGGAATTCTTTCAAAGAAGTTCAATAAGTAGTGAGATGGCAAAGCATCTTCCCTATGTAATGTATCGTAATGAATTGCAATGCAACAATCCGAATATGGTGAGTGTAATTGTTATTCACAAGGAACTTGGTACACAGGAGCAGGTATCTTTAACAGAGCAAAAAGCGCAGATTAATCTCTTCTCCAGTAGTGCGGAAATATTCTTTGTGGATAGTTTCGGTAATCGATTTGTAGAATCAGTAGACTACAACGTCACACCCTATATGAATGCACAAGAATACGAGATGCTGTGTAGCAACCATAGTGACCACTATATGCTACTGATCCATTTATTTGATCGGTATCAGAAATACCGGATTATAAATGATGCGGCGATTGAGCTCAGAAAAAGAATACTTTCTCTAGAAGGACTGACAAAAGAGTATCTTACCTCGTGTTATCAGACCCTAATTGAATATTATTACGAACAATATCAGGATGAATTATTTGAGCTTTATTTAAATCAATTAGATCTTACCATGGTTAGTCCCGCAGAAAGAACAAAGTTTTTAGAGCTTATTGTTATCAGACTTATTTATAAAAAAGCGGTGGAAGCTCTACAGACTTTCGGAGTAGAAAAAATACCGATTAACCGGTTGATTAAGCTTTGTTCTTCCTGGATCACAACATCAGAGTTAGAAAGTGAAAATCCATTTATCGTAGAACTATGCTATTATGTATTTAAAAATAAAAAATATGATGAAGCCGTACTTCGTTATCTGATTTTATACTACACAGGTTCCACCAGAGAGATGTATCAACTTTGGATGGCAGCCAGGGAATTTGATTTGGATACCCACCTCCTGGAGGAACGGTTGTTAACACAGATGTTATTTTCAGAGAGCTATATAGAGGATAGCTTTCTGGTATTTCGTAATTATTATAAGGATGTAACGAATCAATTACTGGTTAGAGCATATCTTACTTATTTTGCATATCGATCCCTTGTACATGAGAATATAATTGCTGATGAAATGTATGCGATTATGAAGCGTGAATTGTATTATGAGGAAAACGATGTATGTCTTCTGGCGTGGCTCAAATATAATGCTATCAATCAGTCCTTAACGGAGAATGAACAGATCTTTGCAGAATATAACATTGGCAGATTTGTTCGAAAAGGTATCATATTACCATTTTTCCTTGACTATAAACAGTCATTATCTTTACCGGATCGGATTATGGATAAATGCTACATTGTCTATCACACAGATCCGCGAAAGCAGGTGTACCTACATTATCGTCTTCTAAATAGTAGTCAGGAATACATAACGGAACGAATGCAGAATGCTTTTTTAGGAATTCACGTCAAGGAGTTTATGCTGTTTTACCATGAAGTAGTTCAGTATTATATTACGGAAGAGCTGGGAGAAGAGACGAATATTACCGAAAGCTATCATCTTCAGTATGATAGCGGCACACCGCAGGATGATGATTCTAACTACAACCAGATTAATCTGATGCTGATGGCTATGGAAATGCAGGATGACAGTACATTGCTTACGTTGATTGAGAATTATGCCTTCAAAGAAAAGATGATTACCAGGTGTTTCAAGCAGATAAATGAGTAAGGAGTGTAAGGAATGGATGCACCAAAGAAAGTAATCGTAGGATATGATTTGTGTGAGGATTTTACCCGAATCAGCTGCTACAGCTATAAAACTTTTGAACCGATTTCTATTAGTTTACATGAGGAAGAAGAGGGTACACCCATCCCGACGGTCTTATGTGTAAAGCATGATACAAAACAATGGTTATTTGGCGATGAAGCCGTAAAATGTGGGGCTAGTGGAGAGGGTTTTTTGGTGGAGCATTTACTGGCAAAGCTAAAAGCCGATGAGGAAGTACTAATTTATCAGACAAGTTTTAGTGCAGTTGCATTATTGGAAAGGTTCTTACGAAAAACCTTAACTCTTGTTAAGAATTATTTTCCTTCAGATCCAATCACAAAGTTGGTTATCACGGTGAAAGATACTGCTCCGGAACTTACTAGGAAGATCTACGAGGCTCTTAATATGCTCGGAATAGAGAAAGAACGTGCCCTAGTGATGAGTCATGGTAGTGCCTATTTGTATTATGCATTAAGTCAGGACAGAACTTTATGGATGAACGATGTCGGACTCTTTGATTTTAGCGAAGAAGGACTATATTATTATCAGATTCATTTAAATAGAAGGATAAAACCTATGGTTGCCGGCTTGTCGAAGCAGGATCTCTCAGGGGAACTTAATTTCTCGATGTTAAAGCAAAGAAATATTAACTGCGCCTATCTATTTGAGAATTTGGCTAATACTCTTTTGTACAAGCAAATTGTTACAACATTGTATTTTACAGGAGAGGGATTTGAGGGAGAGTGGGCAGTAGAAGCAGTCAAAAATCTTTGCACCGGAAGAAGGGCCTTTCTAGGACACAATCTCTATACCAAGGGAGCATGTTACGCTGCAAAGGAATTATCCGGTGATCAGAAGCTAGCAGATCTACTTCTGTTAAATGATGATATGATTACTACCTCCGTATATGTGAAAGTATATTGTGATACAAAATGGAAGGAAGTTGTCCTGGCAAATGCCGGTGAAAACTGGTATGACATAAACTCTAGTCTGGAGGTAATTCCGGAGGGGACGAATAAACTTGAGATCACTCGCAAGAATATGATGTCAAAAGAAATATTACAGGATACTTATCTTCTTGATGGGTTACCCATAAGAACGGACAGAACCACCAGACTTGCAATAAACTTTACTTGTAAGGATCGCAACACCGGAGAAATAAGAGTAAGGGATTTAGGTTTTGGTGAATTCTTTCCCGAAACAGGAACTGAGATCTTTTATACGATAGAGATATGATGTAAGAGGAGCTTAAGATGAGCAAGCTGATTTTATGTAGCGGAGAGCGAACAAAACGTCCATATGTATTTGGTTCTACAGGGGTACGCATTTACTCCATGGAGGAGTTATGCTATTATCTCAACAATCATGTCTATATGATCGAAGAGGACATGTTTCGTGAGGAGCTTTTTGATTGGATAGATTTGGAGTTGAAGCTTTCAGAACGTGCACAGAAGTTAAGATTATTAAAAAAACAAGGGGCAGATGTAAAGACCATTGTGACGGTAATCTTGTGCAGCACGGATTATTACACGGAAGCAGAAATAAAAAGTGTCCTAAAGGTATTAGATGAGATAATTGGTATGCCAACGATTAAGAGAAATTATATCAAGGCGAATACATTACTGCACAATCAGCAGTACAAAGAAGCTGCAGCAGAATATGAACGATTGATGAATTCGAAGGAAATTATTCAGATATCACCGGAGGAATATGGTGATGTCTATCATAATTTAGCAATCGCAAAGTTGCATGTTACAGGACTTAAAGAAGCCTCAAAATTATTGCTTCACGCTTATGAACGTAATGGTAAGGAAGCTTCCTTGAAGCAATATCTCATCTCCCTACGTTTAATTGGTAGTACTCAGGAATATGAGAATAAAATTCAAGAATTTCAGGTTCGGGAAGAGCTTAGAAATGAAATTGAAGATCACCTG
The DNA here is from genome assembly GCA_023389295.1 of Bacillota bacterium. GTDB lineage: Bacteria > Bacillota > Clostridia > Lachnospirales > Lachnospiraceae > Mobilitalea. The sequence goes on along the minus strand of JAEWEO010000085.1, from coordinate 11,699 downwards.
AAACGTATGGAAGAGGAAGTAAATAGCCATGACGAAATGAAACAAATCGATCAACTTCGTCAAATAAAAGCTCAGGGTAAAATAAGCGAATTTTATCAGATGGCTACGGAGCATATTGAGACATGGAAAACAAGGATTAGACATGTCTAAAAGCAGGTAGTAGTTCATCTAAGATGATTAAGATTGCTGATTAAGAAAGGTAAAAATCATGGGATTTTGGAAGCTGTTTTCGAGGCGAAAAAAAAGAGTAGAGATGGAGCAGGTACCGGAACTGGAACCGTCTGTCCCCCTAAAGAAAGAACCTCGTAAAGGGATAAAGTTGAATACAAAGTCAGAGCGTATGGCTTATGTCAAAGACAATTGCGAGCTTATTACGGAGAGTGAGCGTCAGATTGAAGATGCGAAGACAGAATATAGTGCAGTTACCTCTTATCTGACAGATATGCAAAAAATTGATTTCATTCCATTGGAGCAGCGTACCGATATGGAGGATGCGGCACGTAATATCTATCAACTAACAAAGGAACGAAATAAATTACAGAATCGCAGCTCCATATTAACGGATTTGCAATATCGGCTCTTTGAACGCTATGAGCTGCAAATTCCAAAGGAATTGCCACTTTTAAGTGAAAGTGAACGATATCAGGCTGCAATTATGCAGGATATGGAACACCTTCAAAAAGAAAGAGAGAAGCTTAACGATGAGGAAGAAGATATCATCAGCAAGCAGTCTTTTCTAAAAGGGATTGCCTTTACCATCAGCGGGATTGTGATTGCTTTATTTATTCTGTTTGCTATCTTGGAGGCTAATTCTAACAATAGCTTCACAATACCGTTTCTTTTAACGGTCCTAATGGGAATGGCAACCGCTCTGTATATCTTCATTGAATCAAGAAAGAATGAAGCAGATATGAAGCTGGTTCAAATGAAGCTAAATCGCCAAATTATGATAATGAATAAAGTGAAAATCAAATCGGTAAATAATCGTAATTATTTGGAGTATTCCTATGCCAAATATATGGTGGAGAATTATGATGAACTTAAGGCCCTTTGGGAGGAGTATGTAAGGGTTAAGGATGAAGCTAGAAGATACCAAAAAAACACCGATTTACTGGAGTTTTATCATAATGAGTTAATTCATGAACTTAAGAAATTCGGTATTGCGGATGCGGAAATATGGATCTTCCAGCCTACTGCAATTCTAGATAGTAAGGAAATGGTAGAAGTACGCCACCGACTCAATGTACGAAGACAAAAGCTACGTGAGCAAATTGAAATTAATACAAAGCAAAAAGAGGAAGCAAAGGCTGAAATAAGACGCGTAATGTCAAACTACTCCGATTGCCTTGACGAAACACAAAAAATGTTACGTAGATACCGACTGGAGTTAAATGAATGAAAATAACTAATTGAAAAAAATTTTAAATATTTTTAAGATGCTTCTTTGATCGAATGAAAGTCAGAAAGAAGTAAATAATAATTTTAAGAGCGAAGTTTTTAGAGGAAGAAAACAGGAAAAATAGAATTAAAACATTTTCCTCTTGACAGAAACCGTAGAATTAGCATACTATAATACTAATATTTCATATTTATAAAGGTATGGATGGAGAGGATTAGATAAGGGTAGCTTATCAGAGAAGACCACTCACCGGCTGAAAGGTGGTCTAAAGCAAGCTTATTGAAGGTAGCTCCTGAACTGCATTTCTGAAGCCTAATTGGTGTGTAGGAGATGTCGGGAAGTCCCGTTATAGACAAAGAGATGACTTGTCTTAGAGTTTTTAAGAAAGCCATAAATAAAGGTGGTACCACGGTTCTTCGTCCTTTGCGACGGAGGACCTTTTTTTGTGCCATCTATTTAGAATATGATACATGAAAGGAAAAGTCTTATGGAAAGAGAATTAGCAAAAACCTATGATCCTAAGAACATTGAAGAAAAGCAGTACCAAAAGTGGATGGATAAGAAATATTTCCATGCAGAAGTTGATAAAAGTAAGAAACCCTTTACCATCGTGATTCCCCCGCCAAACATTACAGGTCAGCTTCATATGGGGCATGCGCTTGATAATACCTTGCAGGATATTTTAATCCGTTTTAAGAGAATGCAGGGATATAATGCGCTTTGGCAGCCTGGTACCGATCATGCCAGCATTGCTACTGAGGTTAAGATTATTGAGCAGATGAAAAAAGAAGGAATTAATAAAGAAGACCTAGGTAGAGATGGTTTCCTTGAGAGAGCTTGGAAGTGGAAGGATGAATATGGCGGTAGAATTATTTCTCAGTTAAAGAAGCTGGGTTCCTCCTGTGACTGGGATAGAGAGCGATTTACTATGGATGAAGGTTGCTCCGATGCGGTAAATGAAGTATTTGTTAAGCTCTATAATGAGGGCTATATCTATAAAGGTTCAAAGATCATCAACTGGTGTCCGGTGTGTCATACTACCATATCAGATGCTGAGGTAGAGCATGAGGAACAAGCGGGACATTTCTGGCACATTAAATACCCCATCGTTGGTGAGGACGGTTATGTAGAAGTAGCTACCACAAGACCTGAGACCATGCTTGGAGATACTGCCGTAGCAGTACATCCTGAGGACGAAAGATACCAACATCTGATTGGCAAGATGGTTCTATTACCGTTAATGAATAAGGAAATCCCTATTATTGCGGATAGTTATGTAGATAAAGAGTTTGGTACCGGTGTTGTTAAGATTACTCCGGCACATGACCCGAACGACTTTGAAGTAGGTAAGAGACACAATCTTCCTGAAATCAATGTAATGAATGACGATGCTACCATTAATGCAAGTGGCGGCAAATATGCAGGTATGGACCGTTATGAGGCTCGTAAGTTAATGGTATCCGAGCTTAAGGAACTGGGACTCTTAGTTAAAGTAGAAGATCATGTTCATAACGTTGGTACCCATGACCGTTGTAAGACAACCGTTGAACCTTTGATAAAACAGCAATGGTTTGTAAAAATGGAGGAATTGATTAAACCTGCCATAAACGGTGTGAAATCTGGTGAAATCCAGTTCGTACCGGAACGCTTTGATAAAATCTACTTTAACTGGGCTGAGAACATCAGAGATTGGTGTATCTCCAGACAGCTCTGGTGGGGTCATAGAATCCCGGCTTACTACTGTGACGGTTGCGGTGAAGTGATTATTTCAAAGGAAGAACCCTCCAGGTGCCCAAAATGTGGTCATACAAACCTAAGACAGGACGAAGATACCCTAGACACGTGGTTTAGCTCTGCACTATGGCCTTTTTCAACCCTTGGTTGGCCAGAGAAAACAGAGGATTTAGAATATTTCTATCCCACGGATGTATTAGTAACCGGTTATGATATTATTTTCTTCTGGGTACTTCGAATGGTATTCTCCGGTTATGCACACATGGGAGAGAAGCCTTTTAGCAAAGTATTTATTCATGGATTAGTTCGTGACTCCCAGGGCCGTAAGATGAGTAAATCCCTTGGTAATGGTATTGATCCGTTAGAGGTTATTGATAAATATGGTGCAGATGCACTTCGTTTAAGCTTAGTAATGGGGAATGCACCCGGTAATGATATGCGTTTCTACTGGGAAAGAGTTGAGGCATGTAGAAACTTTGCAAATAAGGTATGGAATGCATCCCGTTTCATTATGATGAATCTTGAGAAAGCAACGATTACGGAAAGTATTGATGAGAATTTATTAACCATAGCTGATAAATGGATTCTTTCTAAAGCGAATAACTTAGTGAAAGAAGCAACCGAGAACATGGAAGGATTTGATCTTGGTATTGCGGTTCAAAAGATTTATGACTTTATTTGGGAAGAGTTCTGTGACTGGTATATTGAGATGGTGAAGCCAAGATTATACAGCGAAACAGATGAGACAAAGGCAGCAGCACTCTGGACTCTCAAACAGGTATTAGTAACTTCCTTGAAGCTATTGCATCCATACATGCCATTTGTAACAGAAGAGATCTTCTGCACATTACAGGAGATGTTAGGAGTACAGGAAGCAGAGTCCATTATGATTGCAGATTGGCCAATGGATCAAGAAAACCATCATTACGCAAAAGAGGAAGAAGCAGTAGAACTAATTAAGGAAGCGGTTAAAAATATCCGTAACCTGCGTAGTGAAATGAATGTACCTCCGAGTAGAAAAGCTTCTGTGATTATTGTATCGGATAATGAGAATATTAGAAATATCTTTACCGATAGTAAGATATTCTTTGCTACCCTTGGCTATGCGAATGAGGTTCTGATACAAAAGGACAAAGCAGGAATTTCTGAGGATGCAGTATCTACAGTAATCCCCGGTGCAGTAATCTATATTCCGTTTACTGACCTTGTAGATATTGAGAAGGAAATGGAGCGTCTGCAAAAAGAAAAGCAACGCCTAGAGGGAGAGCTAAAGCGTGTAAACGGCATGCTTTCTAACCAGAACTTTGTTAGCAAGGCACCGGAAAGTAAGCTTGCAGAAGAAAGAGCAAAGCTTGACAAATACACAGATATGATGAAACAGGTTACTGATCGTCTAGAACAACTTAGCAAGTAAAATCAATTAAATTAGTACACGTATAGTTCAAAAGGCATGCGGTCTTATCTCTACAATGTTATCAAAAAGGTGGCATTTGTAATAAAAAAGACTGCATGCTTTTTTTATTAAAATTTTATAAAATCCGCTTGTAACAGTAATTGTAAGACTAATTATTTCATGATATAATTGATTATAAAAATCTAATATCGATTGCCATTTTGATAATTAACCGAAGGAGAGTATATGAGGAGAAGATTAGTTACCAGTAAGAATGACAATACGAAAATTGAAAACCCCTCAAAAGAAAAATACATAGTATCAAATCGAGTCAACTATCTAATATTTACAATCTATTCATTTGTCTTTGTTCTATTTGGATTCCTGATGGATTCATCCAAGAAAATTATCAAAGGTATTTATGAAATTATTATTGAACCTGATTTACTTATAACTGATTACATTGAGATTGGAGGAATTGGCGCCACCTTTGTTAATTCCGGTATTTTAATGCTACTTTCACTTCTAATTTTATATCTTTTGAAGGTTGATATAAGTGGAATCTCCATTGCAGGTATCTTTTTAATGGGTGGTTTTGCACTCTTTGGTAAGAATCTATTCAACGTGTGGTTTATTATCTTAGGTGTAGTGCTTTATGCCAAATTTAAAAAAGATAAAATACAAAAACATATCTATACGGCTTTTTTTGGTACCAGTCTGGCACCTATTATATCCGAAATCTGTTTTTCACTTGAGTTACCAATCTGGTTTAAGATAATTCTTAGTATTTCGGTAGGACTAAGCATCGGATTTTTATTGCCACCGTTAGCTGCCCATCTGTTCCATATTCATAAAGGATTTAACCTATATAACGTTGGATTTACGGCAGGATTACTTGGAACGATCTATGTCTCGCTTTTTCGTTCCTATGGCTTTGTATCCTATAGTAAACTAGTTTGGAGTGAAGGTAATAATCTGTTATTTGGAGTGTTCTTAAGTATCTATTTCCTGTCCATGATGATATTGGGATACATACTAGACCGTAATAGCATGAAAAAGATAAGAAATATTATAAAATATTCAGGGGTTTCCGGCACAGATTTTGTAAAACTGGAAGGCATGGGTACAACTTTATTCAACATGGGTATCAATGGCTTTTGTGCTATGGTTTATATTATTCTGGTGCAAGGGGATCTAAACGGACCAACCATCGGTGGTATTCTGACAATCATGAGTTTTGGGGCCTATGGAAAGCATATCAGAAATATTGTTCCTATTTTTCTTGGAGTTGCTATTGGCAGCCTTACAAAAATATGGCATATATCGGATCCACACATACAATTGGCAGCACTCTTTGGAACCGGTCTTGCACCCATAGGCGGACATTATGGATGGATTTATGGTGTCATTGCGGGCTTTATCAACTCCTCCGTGGTATTAAATTCGGGAATTCTTCATGGAGGTATGAATTTATATAACACCGGTTTTTCTGCAGGAATTGTAGCGGGAATTGTAATACCAGCCATTGAAGCCTTTCGAAGGAAGAAGGATAAGGTCCCTTTAGACGAAAAGTGAGATAACAAATAATCATATTTTATTAGAATTCCTTTAGATAATAGAAGTTCTTTAGATAATAGAAGTTCTTTAGATAATAGAATTCCTTTAGATAATAGAAGTTCTTTAGATAATAGAAGTTCCTTAAAATAATAGAAGTTCCTTAAAATAAATTCTTTAGAATTATAAGATTTCCTTGCATTTTTAAGAATTCCTTACATTTGGAAGAAAATGTTTGAATATGCTATTATAAGTGATATGATTAAGAAGAAATGGAAGGACATATTCTAATTCTATGGGGGAATTTATATGAAAATATCTAGGTTAATGTGGGTTATCTTAGGGGCACTTCTATTGGGTGGTTGTAGTAAACCAATTTCCACGGATTCCATCATGTGCTTTGAAGCAGATGAGGTTATGAATGTGGAGGTGCAGGTTTTTACAGAGGAGGAATCGGAGGTTTTGGTTGTATCCGATGCAGAAGGTATCTCAGAATTTATGAAACTTCTTCAGAAGGTAGAAATAGAAGAGGAAGCGGAGATAGAAGCATCGGAAGTAGCACCTTATTATGATTATACGTTTCGATTGGTGAACGGAGATACGATCAGGTTTACAGACTATCAGGATTTGTTAAAAGTGATCAATGAAGAAGGCGAAATATTCTGGTATGACATTAAGACCAATACATGGGATGGCTTAACTTATCTATGGTTAGAATATGCCGACATAGAGGAAGATGCTGATGCTCTGAAGGAAATTGATGAAAATGGTGTAATTCCCATGTCCCCTGTAAATGAGCTAATTGAGATGAAGGAGTATCCGATATTACCTTTAATATGAGCAAAGGCTTTGTTGTTAAGGGGAAGGATACAACTAAATTTCTGGAAGAAAAGCTAAGTTACTTTGGATTAAACGATAAAGAATGTAATGAATTTATTATCTACATGGGAGAGAACGGGCTTACATGTAGTTGAATGGGGTGGAGCCAAGATAAATTAGCTGATTATTATCTTGCATAGATTTAACATAAAGTTACTTGCAATATAAGTAGATTTCCTATATGATAAAAATATAGAAATAAACAAGTAGGTAATTGAGAAACCATTGAATATGAAATGTTTTGGTGTTTCTAAGGTACCTAAATATTTAGGTAAGAGAGGTAACAAAAGATGCTACAAGATGATTACATTAGCTTTTCCATTGGAAAACAAAAACACATTGCTCTCATTGCCCATGATACCAAGAAACATGAGCTTGTTGAGTGGGTACAGAAGAACAAGGACATATTAAAGAATCACTTTTTATGTGGAACAGGAACAACAGCACGCTTAATCGTAGATAAAACCGGATTACCGGTTAAGGCATATAACAGCGGTCCCCTTGGTGGAGATCTACAGATTGGTTCACGAATCGTTGAGGGAAATATCGATTTTGTTATCTTCTTCTGGGATCCCTTAGCTGCTCAACCTCATGATCCGGATGTGAAGGCACTACTTCGTATCTGCGCGGTATATGACATTCCGGTTGCGAATAGCAGAGCAACGGCTGATTTTATGATTACCTCCGTATACATGAATGAGGAATATGAGAGAAAAGTTCAAAATTATAATAAAGTAATTCAAGGTAGACTTGAGGAGTTTAAGTAAAAATTCTGATATATGGACGATTAAGAGTCTATATAATCTTATAAAAAGCCCGGTTAGTTGTGAAAAACATCTACCGGGCATTTTTAATGCAATCTTATATTTTTATGCTTTCTGTTCGTTATCATAGGCGGTAACGAGGCTATCAATAAAATACTTCGCTGCATCAGAGATGGGAATATCATTATTGTAAGCAGCTACCAGCAAACGGGAAGGTATCTCCTTGGTGGTATGAATAAGGGAAAGGTTCTCCTTATTATTCATACAAAAGTCAGGGATAAAAGCTATACCAAGGCCTATTCGTGCTAAGTCTATTAGAAGATCATTGCTACTTAATTCGATAGCAGGAACCAGGTCCAGGGAATTCTCTAAAAACAGATTATGCAAAAATATACTGGTTGTAGAGCGCTTGTCCAACATCAGGATGGGATATTGTTGAAGCTCCTGTAAGGTAACAGTATGATCCGTAATAGGAAATGCCTCGGGATTAGCGATAAAGATATCCTTAAATTCCTTTACGGGAATGATTTGCATCATATTATTTAAAGCAGAATTGGGTGAGTTGGTTACAATGATATCAACCTCATTGCGTTCCAGAAGCTTTGCACATTGTAAGGAGGTCGCATTGGTAACCTTAATGTGAATATTTGGATATTGCTTATGAAAATTATTTAAAAATGGAACCAAATAATATCGACAGATGGTATCACTTGCTCCAATTCTAAGTTGGACCCCATTCTGTGGATCGATACAGAGTTGATTTTCACCTCGACTAATGAGGTTGATTGCAGGTTCCACATGTTTTAAAAGAAGTTCCCCTTCCTTCGTTAGGGCAACTCGCTTGGTGCTACGAATAAATAATGTCTGATTCAAGCGCCTCTCCAAAGTTTTAATGGATTGGCTGACCGCAGATTGTGAGATATATAAAGTGTCAGCTGCATCAGAAAAGCTAAGACTTTTTGCTACATGATAAAATACCTTATACAATTCATAATTTATATCCATAAAAATAACCATGCCTTTCTCAATGCATATTATCTATTAGTAAGTCTAATAAAAAGATTAACATATATTAATTTTAATTATAAGATAGATTATGCTATAATGCAAGTAATCTTTATGAGAAACTGCGATAACACTTCACACAAGGAAGTTGACTCTTGTTAGAAAAGGAGTTTTACTATGGGCAATGTAAAAAGAATATATGTAGAGAAAAGAGCACCTTATGCGGTCAGAGCAAAGGAACTTAAAGCAGAACTTTGCAAATACTTAGATATAAAGGGTTTGGATCACCTTCGTGTTCTAATCCGTTACGATATAGAGAAAGTTAGTGAGACTACTCTGAATAAAGCGCTAGGAACAGTATTTTCAGAACCTCCTTTGGATTTACTCTATGAAGAAATCGCTCCTATGGAGGATGAGGATTATATTTTTTCTGTAGAATATTTGCCGGGACAATTTGATCAGCGAGCAGATTCTGCAGAGCAATGTGTAAAGTTGCTAAATGAGAAGGAAGAACCAATCATTCGAACTGCAACTACTTATATTCTAAAGGGTGATATTACAGAAGAAGAGTTCGAGAAAATTAAGGAGTACTGCATCAATCCGGTCGATTCCCGTGAAACCGATGAGATTAAGCCGCAGACCTTAATCGATCGTTATGAAGAGCCACAAGAGGTAGAAATCTTGGAGGGCTTTTGTCATATGAAGGAAGAAGAGTTGACCATACTGTATGCTTCTTTAAATCTTGCCATGACAATGGAGGATTTTAAATTTATTCAGAAGTATTTTCTTGAAGAAGAGAAACGCAATCCATCTATGACAGAGATCCGTGTTCTGGATACGTACTGGTCGGATCATTGCCGTCACACTACATTTTTAACGGAATTAAAAGAGGTCACTTTCGAAGAAGGTTATTATACCAAACCGATTAGGCAAGCATATGAAAATTATATAGAAGAACGAGAAAAGCTATACCAGGGAAGGGATGATAAGTATATCTCACTTATGGATATCGCTTTGCTTGCTATGAAAAAATTAAAGGCAGAAGGCAAGCTGGAAGATATGGAAGTATCCGATGAGATCAATGCCTGCTCCATCATTGTGCCCGTGGAAATTGATGGTCAAACAGAGGAATGGCTGGTGTTCTTTAAGAATGAGACCCACAACCATCCGACTGAGATAGAACCATTTGGCGGTGCCGCTACTTGTCTTGGTGGTGCAATACGAGATCCTCTATCAGGAAGAGGATATGTTTATCAAGCAATGCGAGTTACCGGAGCAGCTGATCCGACCACTTCAATCAAAGATACTTTAATCGGTAAATTACCACAGAGAAAGATTTGTACCGGAGCGGCAGCAGGCTATAGCTCCTACGGTAATCAAATTGGTTTAGCTACGGGACTAGTAGATGAAGTATATCATCCTAATTATGTGGCGAAGAGAATGGAAATTGGAGCAGTAATGGGAGCAGCTCCCAGAAAGAATGTAATCCGTGAGAGTTCAGATCCGGGAGATATTATCATCCTAATGGGAGGAAGAACCGGACGTGATGGATGCGGTGGAGCTACCGGGTCTTCAAAGAGTCACAATACAGAATCTATTGCAACCTGTGGAGCGGAGGTCCAGAAAGGAAATGCTCCGACAGAACGCAAGCTTCAGCGTCTATTTCGTAGGGAAGAAGTAAGCCGTTTAATAAAAAAATGCAATGACTTTGGTGCCGGTGGTGTATCTGTGGCAATCGGAGAACTGGCAGCAGGTCTAAAAATTGATTTGGATCAAGTTCCTAAAAAATATGCGGGACTAGATGGCACGGAACTAGCAATTTCTGAATCCCAAGAACGTATGGCCATTGTAGTTGATCCGAATGATGTGGAAAAACTATTAGGGTATGCCAAAGAAGAAAACTTGGAAGCGGTTGTTGTAGCGGAAGTTACTAAATCCCCCAGACTTATTATGAACTGGAAAGGGAATGAGATTGTTAATATCTCAAGAGCTTTTCTGGATACCAATGGAGCACATCAGGAAGCGGTTGCGTATATAACTCCTCCAAAGAAGGAAGAAAACTACCTAACGAAGGACTCAGGTGAAGGTACTGATTTTAAAGAAAAATGGCTTAAGAACTTAGCTGATTTAAATATATGCTCGAAAAAAGGATTAGTCGAAATGTTTGACAGCTCCATCGGAGCAGCAACGGTTACCATGCCCTATGGGGGTAAATATCAGCTGTCACCCATTCAAACCATGACAGCTAAATTACCGGTATTACGTGGAGAATGTGATACTGTCTCCATGATGAGTTATGGATTTGATCCTTACCTCTCAAGTTGGTCACCTTTCCATGGAGCCATCTATGCAGTTATCTCTTCCGTAGCTAAGATAGTTGCTGCAGGCGGAGATTATACCGGTATCCGCTTTACATTCCAAGAGTTCTTTCAAAGACTTGGTAATGATCCAAAGCGTTGGGGAGAGCCTATGGCAGCACTACTTGGTGCCTATGATGCCCAAGTAAAACTTGGTCTTCCATCCATTGGTGGTAAGGATAGTATGTCCGGAAGCTTCAATGATATTGACGTGCCCCCTACCTTAGTTTCCTTTGCAGTAGATATAGCAAAAAGCGGACAGATTATTACAACGGATGCCAAAACACCGGGCAATGTATTCATTTGCTTTTCTCTGAAAAAGGATGAGTATGATTTACCGAATTATGAACAGGCAAAAGATATGTACAATAAAATTACTAATCTCATGAGAAATAAGGAGATAATGTCAGCTTATGCCCTAGGTATGGGCGGTGTGGCAGAGGCTATTAGTAAAATGGTCTTTGGTAATAAGTTGGGAGTAAAACTGAATGACAATATATCAGAAATGGAATTGTTCCAACCGGATTATGGTTCCATTCTAGTAGAAATGACAGAGGCTTCTGCAGCTTCCCTAAAGGAGAGAGGTTTTACAGAGAAGGATTATAGAATTTTTG
>JAEWEO010000277.1 GCA_023389295.1 Bacillota bacterium | reverse complement strand
GGCATGGAGGCAGTAGAAATTATTAAGGGAATTATTGATGAGACACATCCTAAACTGATTATCGTCATTGATGCGCTCGCTTCTCGTAGCGTCAACCGTGTAAATACAACCGTTCAGCTTACAGATACCGGCATCAGTCCCGGTTCAGGGGTAGGTAATAATCGCAAAGCCTTAAACGAAGAAAGCCTTGGGGTTAAGGTAATTGCTTTGGGTGTGCCTACCGTTGTGGATGCGGCTACAATTGTATCTGATACGCTAAGTAAGTATCTTGAGAAAAGTGGTTTTGAGGAGAAGGAAATCAACCAATTTATTCAGGAAGTTAGAGAACAGCAGATTGATAATATGTTTGTAACACCGAAAAATATAGATGAATCAGTAAAACGCATTAGCTATACGGTATCTGAAGCATTGAATTCCTGCTTTGCCCAGCCAGTATAAAAAAAACTTAGTAATATGTTAATTATTAGTTATAAAAACTCGCTGCATGAATATAATGAATTAGGCATAGATTAGAGCCTATTTTAAATATATGGGGGCAGCTATGAAGAAAGTCAAAATAAGAATCAGATTAAAAATTTATCCGGTGCTTTGGTCCATGATAACAATCGCTTCAGTTTATCTTTTGGTGAGATTTGCTATGTTAACATTTTCTGAAGATATGGGCCAAGCCGGTTTTTTTCATGCGATGGTTTCCAAATTATGTAGTAGTGTGCTTGCAACCGGCTCTTCCTTAGTAAGTTATACCTTAGAGGATCAGACAAATGAATATGGGTTTCCCTTAAGTCTAGTGGAGAAGGAATTGGCGCTTAGTGAATTTGTGGAGGATGATACGAAATTAGTTTCTAATACAAATGATTATTCATCTTTGTTACAGTCCTATGATACAAAAACGGAGGAAACGAAAAATGAGGAAATAGAAAATGAGGAAGTAAAAAGCGGGGAAACAGACAGTTTACAGACCTCAACTAGTTTAAAAGATTATTTAGGTGTATATGAAATTAAGAGCGATTACGTGAGTCTCGAATATATACTTACCAATGGTGAGGTGCTTCGTAGCGATAGTTTAGGTATATTACTTGGAGCAAAGGATCAAGTGTTTGACCAGTTACAGATTGGTTATGTACAAGGTGACATTATAAAGAAGGAAGCCCAAGAAGAAAACGACAAAGAGGATTCGGCCGTTGAGACTGCAACGAACGTTTCTCCTGTTAAATATACACTAGAGCAACTGAAGGATTTGGATTTTCTGGTTCGAAATTTCTATATTGTAGATCCGGCAACGAAGGTTACGGAAAGTTTATTTGATGGTGAGGAATTAATAAGTAAGGACATGACCATTAAGCAAACAAATGAGGCTCCACAAATACTGATTTATCATACTCATTCCCAGGAAGCTTATCTTGATAGCCGTAAAAATAAGAAGGAGGATACAGTGGTGGGAGTAGGCACCTATCTTGCTAAGATATTAGAAGAGGATTATGGCTATAATGTAATCCATGACACCTCCGAGTATGATCTTATCAATGGTGTATTAGACCGGGATGTTGCTTACAATCAGGCGAAGGATGGTATATCAAAAATATTAGAGGATAATCCAACAATTGAAGTAGTTATTGATCTACATAGAGATTCACCGGATGCTAGGAAAACAATTATTAACGGTGAAGAAACTGCTCAGATCATGCTTTTTAACGGACTCTCCCGTGATCAGAATGGACCGATTACACACTTGGATAATCCTAATCTACAGGATAATCTTGCCTTTAGTTTACAGCTGCAATTGAAATCAAAAGAACTGTATCCTGGATTATTTTATAAGAATTATCTGAAAGAATACCGGTTTAACTTACATGTGCGTCCAAAATCAATATTGATGGAGCTTGGAACACAATATAACACCTTGGAGTCAGCAATGAATGCAATGCCTCCCTTTGCAGAGGTTTTAGATGCAGTATTAAAAGGGGAATAACTTCATATATACATAGCACAAAGAAATGCAAAAATCAAAAATGCATTATCTTGCGAGTATTTCATGGTTGTGTTATAATCAAACAGAATATTTATGGATAGAAATTACGCAGGAGGAACAAGATGGCCTTAGACCAAAGTAAAATCAGAAATTTTTGTATTATTGCTCATATAGATCATGGTAAATCAACTCTAGCGGATCGTATTATTGAGATGACAGGTTTATTAACGAGTCGTGAGATGCAATCGCAAGTTCTTGATAATATGGATCTGGAGAGGGAGAGGGGTATTACCATAAAAGCTCAGACGGTACGTACCGTATACAAAGCAAAGAATGGAGAAGAGTATATTTTCAACCTGATCGATACTCCCGGACACGTTGACTTTAATTATGAGGTATCCAGAAGTTTAGCTGCTTGTGATGGTGCTATTCTTGTCGTGGATGCTGCACAGGGAATTGAAGCTCAGACGCTAGCCAATGTATATCTGGCACTTGATCACAACCTGGATATTATGCCGGTAATTAATAAAATAGACTTACCAAGTGCTGATCCCCAGAGAGTTATTGCTGAAATTGAGGATGTCATTGGTATTGAAGCTCAGGATGCTCCACTTATTTCCGCGAAAGTTGGAACGAATGTGGATCAGGTACTGGAGCAAATTGTAGAAAAAATTCCGGCCCCGATTGGCGATCGTAACGCACCGTTGCAAGCACTTATTTTTGACTCAATTTATGATCCCTATAAGGGAGTAATCGTATTTTGTAGAATTAAAGAGGGTACGGTGAAAAAGGGTACTGAGATTAAAATGATGGCGACGGGAGCAACAGCAGAAGTCGTTGAGCTTGGTATCTTTGGTCCCGGACAGTTTATTCCTGTGGACGAGCTATCTGCCGGTATGGTTGGCTATATAACAGCCAGCCTTAAGAATGTAAAAGACACCCGTGTAGGTGATACAATTACAGATCACAAACGACCTTGTGAAAAGCCACTTCCTGGTTATAAGAAGGTTAACCCTATGGTATATTGCGGCATGTATCCTGCCGATGGTGCGAAATACGGTGACCTTAGAGATGCGTTGGAAAAATTACAATTAAATGATGCCTCCCTTCATTTTGAACCGGAGACCTCCGTTGCCTTAGGCTTTGGTTTCCGTTGTGGATTCCTTGGATTACTTCATTTGGAGATCATTCAAGAAAGACTGGAGAGAGAATATAATCTGGATTTAGTTACTACAGCGCCTAGTGTTATCTATAAAGTTCATAAGCATAACGGTGAAGTGTTTGATTTAACTAATCCTACAAATTTGCCGGATCCATCAGAGGTTGATTATTTGGAAGAACCAATGGTTTCAGCAGAAATTATGGTAACAACGGAATTTGTCGGTTCTATCATGACACTTTGCCAAGAACGACGTGGTATTTATTTGGGCATGGAGTACATGGAGACAACCAGAGCACTATTAAAATATGAACTACCACTAAACGAGATTATCTATGACTTTTTTGATGCTCTCAAGTCAAGATCCAGAGGGTATGCTTCCTTTGATTATGAAATAAAGGGCTATGTACAGTCTGATTTAGTGAAATTAGATATCTTAATAAATAAAGAAGAAGTAGATGCGCTTACCTTCATTGTGCATGCGGAAAGTGCCTATGAACGTGGAAGAAGAATGTGTGAGAAGTTAAAAGAAGAAATTCCACGCCAGCTATTTGAGATACCGATTCAGGCAGCCATCGGTAGCAAAGTCATTGCCAGAGAAACGGTAAAGGCCATGAGAAAAGATGTACTTGCAAAATGCTATGGTGGTGACATTTCTCGTAAGAGAAAGCTTTTAGAAAAGCAAAAAGAAGGTAAAAAACGTATGAGACAGATCGGTAATGTAGAGATCCCACAGAAAGCCTTCATGAGTGTTTTAAAGCTGGATGATGACTAAAAGAATGATTTTAAGAGGATTAAATAAGAAAAAAGCTTTTACAGGTTAACTGTAAAGGCCTTTTTTCTTATAAACATAAGACCACGTCTATAGAAGCAAAGTAAGACGGTCGTTATGGGCAAGCGCTGTTGTTTATGGTAAGTGAATTTAGCTTGCTACTCATCTTTTTTGATGGGGAGTAAGATTTTCGCATATCGTATCTCTAATAAGATAAGACGGGACCGTTATGGGTGAACGTCGTTGAAGAGGTGAAAAATGAATAATTTAAATAAGGATCTAGGATTATATATTCACATCCCTTTTTGCGAAAAAAAATGTGATTACTGCGACTTTTTATCAGCTCCTGCAACGAAAGAAGCGAAGAAGCGATATGTGGAGGCTTTACTTATCGAGATTGAAAGTTATCGTAATCAATTAACCAAATATACAGTTCCGACCATCTTCTTTGGAGGAGGAACGCCCTCTTGTATTGAAGCTGAAGATATTCTTCGGGTGATGGATAAGATAAGGGATGTATTCTATTTAGATACTAAGAGGTTGGAAGCGACCATAGAAATGAATCCGGGAACGTTAACCAAGGAGAAGTTACTTCTATATAAAGAAGCAGGTATTAATCGACTTAGCATTGGTCTTCAGTCTGTAAATAATGAGGAATTAAAATTACTTGGAAGAATCCATAGTTATGAGGAATTTCTGGATAATTATCTATTAGCCAGAGAACTAGGATTTACCAATATTAATATTGATCTTATGTCTGCCCTTCCGGGACAAACGTTATCCTCATGGGAAAATACATTAACTAAAATTGTTAATTTAAAACCGGAGCATATATCGGCCTATAGTTTAATTATTGAAGAGGGCACTAAATTCTTTGAAACCTATAAAGAGGGGGCGAAGGATAGTATTAAGTTACCCTCAGAAGAAGTGGAACGAAAGATATATTATAGAACGGAGGAAATCCTAGAGGAAAACGGATATCATCGTTATGAAATATCCAACTATGCAAAACCTGGTTATGAATGTGCTCATAATAGTTCTTACTGGAAAGGAACCGAATACCTTGGACTTGGACTTGGGGCTTCTTCTTTGATGAATGGAATTCGCTTTTCTAAAGAAAATGATATGAACAAGTATTTGAAGCGATTAGAGCAGTTTAAAGAAAGAGATGCTAAGCTAAGCGATTATTCGGTTGATAATTCTTCAAGCCATAACTTTACTGAACATCGTATCTTTGATTTGATCGGACTCTCTATGGATATCAATGTATTATCTGATAATGATAAGGTGGAGGAGTTTATGTTTTTAGGACTAAGAATGTGCGAAGGTGTTAGCAAAGAGGAGTTTGAAAAACGCTTTATCAGAAAGATTGAAGATGTCTATGGTAAGGTGTTAAATCGCCTTGAAGCGCAAGGATTAGTTAAGAATGAGGAGAATAGAATCAAGTTAACAAGGCTTGGTATCGATGTAAGTAATGTGGTATTATCTGAATTCTTACTATAAGTCCGGTCTCGGTGTCATTAAATTTTAAATGAGTAGATATTATCGTGTTAAATAGCGGACACTAATCTTAAGAAGCTTATGATACAATTTTAATCATTTATTTATAAATTTGCCTTGACAAAAGATATTGTTAGTGCTATTTTATTTATAGATGTTAGCACTCTATTCGGTTGAGTGCTAACAGGATGAAAGAGAACCTAATAACAATAATATCTTTTACAAGGGATAGAGGTAGGTTATGCAGCAGTTGGATGAAAGAAAATTGAAAATTTTACAGGCAATCATCCGCAATTATTTGGAAACTGGCGAGCCTGTCGGGTCTAGAACAATCTCGAAGTATACGGATCTGAATTTGAGCTCAGCTACCATTCGTAATGAAATGGCGGACTTAGAAGAACTGGGGTATATTTTACAGCCACATACTTCTGCGGGTCGTATTCCATCGGATAAAGGCTACCGTCTCTATGTTGATATGCTTCTGAAGGATAAGGTTCAAGAGGTTGAAGATATGAAGGAGCTGCTCATTGAGAAAGCAGACCGACTAGAGAATCTTCTTCAGCAGGTGGCTAAGCTACTTGCAGTCAATACGAATTACACTACCATGGTATCTACACCACAATATAGGAAGAAAGTAAAATTTATTCAGTTAACGGAGGTAGATGATAATCAATTACTGGCAGTAATCGTATTTGAGAGAAATATAGTTAAGAATAAGATTATAAAGATAGCTACATCTTTAAATAAAGAAATCTTACTAAAGCTAAATATCATCATTAATACATTTTTACAAGGCTTAGACCTGGGAGAAATTAATTTGCCGGTCATTTCACAGATGAAGGAGCAGGCAGGAGATTACCGTACCATTGTCAATGACATTTTAGATGCCATTATGCAGGCGGTAACCGAAGATGATGATGTTGAGATATACACCTCGGGAGCAACTAATATTTTAAAATATCCGGAGCTAAGTGACAGAGAAAAAGCAAGTAATATTCTATATACCTTAGAAGAAAAGAAGGTTCTATCCGAACTCATTCAAGATAAGATGGAGGATGAGGAGGACAGAGGAATACAGGTGTATATCGGTGATGAAACTCCGGTGGAATCTATGAAGGAATGTTCCGTAGTTACTGCTACTTATGAAATAGAAGAGGGTGTTTACGGTAAGGTCGGTATTATCGGACCAAAAAGAATGGATTATCAAAAGGTTGTTAATACACTACAATCCTTGATGGTACAACTGGATGACATCTTTAAAAATAAAACATAAGTAAAGTATTTTGCCTGTGAAATCTTACGGACAAATAAGCAGTTAGAAAGGTGGTATTCTAAGATTGGAGGATATGGATAAAGCAATCGAAATAATGAAAGCGGCCATGGAAAAGGAGAAGGTAATGAACGAAAAGTCAAAAGAGTCTATGGAGCAGGTGATAGAAGAAGAGACAAAAGCGAATGTGATCTGCGATGAAGTTGCTGTGGAGGAAGATGAAATGTTAAATGAAAATGTAGACGAGAATGTAGACGAGAATGTGGAAGAAACCATAGAGACAGCCGCTTTAGAGCAAGGAGATGAGAAAACAGAGAAAAGTAATAAGTCATTCTTTAAAAATTCCAAATCAAAAGAACTTGCTGCGAAAGATCAAAAAATTGAAGAGCTTACGGATCGCCTTATGAGAACAATGGCAGAGTTTGAGAATTTCCGTAAACGCTCAGACAAAGAGAAGTCAACGATGTATGACATGGGTGTTAAATCCATTATCGAGAAGTTGCTTCCCATCGTTGATAATTTCGAACGAGGACTTGGTACACTTACGGAGAAAGAAAAAGAAGGTGGTTTTGCACAAGGAATTGAGATGATTTACCGCCAATTGATGACCTCTTTGGAGGAGATTGGCGTAAAACCCATCGATGCCGTAGGTAAAGAATTTGATCCAAATCTTCATAATGCGGTTATGCATGGTGAAGATGAAAGCATTGGAGAAAACATAGTAACCGATGAATTCCAAAAAGGATATCTCTACCGTGACATGGTGGTTCGTCACAGTATGGTAAAAGTAGTAAATTAGTTGATTAGTAATAAAAAACGAAACAATTTAGCTGGTCAAGAATTTAAAAAATATAGGAGGAAACAATCATGGGTAAAATTATAGGTATTGACTTAGGTACAACAAATTCATGTGTAGCCGTTATGGAAGGCGGAAAGCCGGTTGTTATAGCAAATACAGAAGGCGCAAGAACAACACCATCTGTTGTTGCATTTACAAAGACAGGAGAGCGTCTCGTTGGTGAGCCTGCAAAGCGTCAGGCAGTTACTAACTCAGATAAGACTATCTCCTCCATTAAGAGACATATGGGAACTGACTTCAGAGTTAAAATTGACGATAAGAGATTTTCTCCTCAAGAAATCTCCGCAATGGTGCTTCAGAAACTGAAAGCAGATGCAGAAAGCTATCTTGGTGAGAAGGTAACAGAAGCGGTTATCACTGTTCCTGCTTACTTTAATGATGCACAGAGACAGGCAACAAAGGATGCTGGTAAGATTGCAGGTCTTGATGTTAAGAGAATTATTAACGAGCCTACCGCTGCAGCTTTAGCGTATGGTCTTGATAACGAACATGAGCAAAAAATTATGGTATATGACTTAGGTGGTGGTACCTTCGACGTATCCGTAATTGATATTGGTGATGGTGTTATTGAAGTTCTTGCAACCTCCGGTGATAACAGACTTGGTGGTGATGACTTCGATGAGAGAATTACCAGATATATGATTGATGAGTTTAAGAAGTCTGATGGTGTAGATTTATCCTTAGATAAAATGGCTCTTCAAAGATTAAGAGAAGCAGCAGAAAAAGCAAAGAAGGAATTATCCTCTGCTACTACAACCAACATTAACCTTCCTTTCATTACTGCAACTGCAGAGGGCCCGAAACATTTTGATATGAACTTAACTCGTGCTAAATTTGATGAATTAACTCACGACTTGGTAGAAAGAACTGTTATCCCGGTACAGAATGCTCTTCGTGATGCTGGTCTTTCTGCAAGTGATATTAAGAAGGTATTATTAGTTGGTGGTTCTACTCGTATCCCTGCTGTTCAGGATAAGGTTAAACAATTAACAGGCCAGGAACCTTCAAAATCCTTGAATCCTGATGAATGTGTTGCTATCGGTGCTTCTGTTCAGGGTGGTAAATTAGCAGGTGATGCTGGTGCAGGAGACATCTTACTTCTTGACGTAACTCCGTTGTCACTTTCTATCGAAACATTAGGTGGTGTTGCTACCAGATTAATCGAGAGAAACACAACAATTCCTACCAAGAAGAGCCAGATCTTCTCAACAGCTGCTGATAATCAGACCGCAGTTGATATTAACGTAGTTCAGGGTGAAAGACAATTCGCAAAGGACAACAAGAGCCTTGGACAATTCCGTCTGGATGGTATTCCGCCGGCAAGAAGAGGTGTTCCTCAGATTGAAGTTACCTTTGATATCGACGCGAATGGTATTGTAAATGTATCTGCTAAGGATTTAGGAACCGGTAGAGAGCAACATATCACCATTACGGCAAGTTCCAACTTATCAGATTCTGATATTGATAAAGCAGTAAAAGAAGCTGCTGAATACGAGGCTCAGGATAAATTACGTAAGGAAGCAGTAGATGTTCGTAATGATGCAGATTCCTTAGTATTCCAGACAGAGAAAGCGCTTGGTGAAGTTGGCGATAAGATAGACGCTAGTGCAAAATCTACCGTTGAAGCAGATTTGACAAGATTAAAAGAATTGCTTGAGAAGACCAATCCTGAAGCAATTAGTGAGGGAGAAGTAGCTGATATTAAGGCAGCAAAGGAATCCCTTATGACAAATGCGCAAGCTTTATTTGCAAAATTATACGAGCAGAGCGGTGCAGCAGGTGCCGGTCCTGATATGTCAGGTGCCGACAATGCAGGAGCTACCGGTGGCTACAGCGATGATGTAGTTGATGGTGATTACCGCGAAGTTTAATAAAAATAGAAGTTCTTGTTGAAAAACAACGAATTCTTGATATAATTAAAAAAGAAAAATAGGCGGTCAACATTGACTGCCTGTTTGCCTATGAGAAAGGGAGCGCTTGGTAAATACCAGGCAAACCTTAGATAGAGTTGGCTATGAAAGGTGAAGGAGAAGATGGCAGATAAACGAGATTATTATGAGGTCCTAGGTGTCGGTAAGAATGCGACAGAGGATGAATTAAAAAAAGCATATAGACAGCTTGCTAAGAAGTACCATCCCGATACCAATCCCGGGGATGCAGCTGCGGAAGCGAAATTCAAAGAAGCTTCAGAAGCATATGCTGTTCTCAGCGATGCGGATAAGCGCAGACAGTATGACCAATTTGGTCATTCAGCCTTTGACGGTGGTGCTGGCGGGGGAGCCGGAGGATTTGATTTTTCCGGTATGGATATGGGTGATATCTTTGGTGATATCTTTGGAGACCTCTTCGGTGGTCGTTCAAGACGTCAAAGCAATGGACCTATGCAAGGAGCAAACCTTCGTACAGCTGTCAGAATCACCTTTGAAGAAGCGGTTTTTGGTACAGAGAAAGAACTTGATTTAACCTTAAAAGACGATTGTGCTACCTGTCATGGTAGTGGAGCTAAGCCGGGTACTTCAGCCGACACCTGTTCAAAATGTGGTGGTAAAGGGCAAGTCGTATTTACACAGCAATCCTTATTTGGCATGGTTCGTAATGTACAGACCTGTCCGGATTGTAAAGGAACCGGTAAAATAATTAAAGAAAAATGTTCTGATTGCTACGGCACCGGCTATATCAATAGCAAGAAGAAAATTAAAGTATCCATTCCCGCAGGTATTGATAGCGGACAGAGTGTTAGAATTCGTGGTAAAGGTGAGCCTGGAACCAACGGAGGTCCAAGAGGAGATTTACTCGTTGAAATTGATGTAAGCAGACATCCTATTTTCCAACGTCAGGACTATGATATTTTCTCAACAGCTCCGATTTCTTACGCAACAGCGGTACTGGGCGGAGATATTCGAATAAACACAGTAGATGGAGATGTTATCTATACCGTAAAACCCGGAACCCAGACGGATACAAAGGTAAGACTGAGAGAAAAAGGTGTACCGAGTCTTAGAAATAAGGCAGTCAGAGGTGACCATTATGTAACGCTTGTGGTACAGGTGCCCACGGGTCTAAATTCAGAGCAGAAGGAATTACTTAAAAAGTTTGATGAAGCTATGAACGGTAAATCAGAGAACACCCAGGACAGTAGTGAGCATGAGAAAGAAAAGGGCAAAAAGAAATTTTGGAAATGAATTGAACAATTAAAGTAGAATACCCGAGATAAAACAACCCAAGTATGGCAAGACTATACTTGGGTGCTTTTTGGCGTTGCCTAATGCATGGAGGAAAATATGAAGTGGAAGAAGTTTACCTTAGAAACAACAACACAAGCGGTTGATTTAATTAGCGATATGCTAAGTGAACTTGGAATTAGCGGAATCGAGATAAGTGATAATGTACCAATAACGGAAGCGGAGAGAAAAGAGATGTTTATCGATATTCTTCCGGAACTAAAAGAGGATGATGGTACTTCCATTGTTAGCTTCTATGTGGAGGAAGAAGAAGATATTGATTCTTTACTAAGTAATATAAAGATCGGATTAGAGGAATTATCTGAGTTTGTGTCAGTTGGTAGTGGTGAAATAACACTTTCTGAGACGGAAGACAAGGATTGGATTAATAACTGGAAAGCTTTTTTTAAACCCTTTCGTATTGATGACACGATTGTCATTAAACCGACCTGGGAGGAACTTAAAGACAATAAGGAAGGAGATCTGGTTATAGAAATTGATCCGGGTACTTCGTTTGGTACCGGTTCCCATGAGACTACAAAACTATGCATCCTTGGAATGAAACAATATATAGAGCCTAATTCCATAGTATTAGATGCCGGAAGTGGAAGCGGAATCTTATCCATTATAGCAAAAAAACTGGGTGCAAAAGAAGTTCTTGGAATTGATATTGACCCCCATGCAACAGATTCAGCAATCGAAAATGCAGAGGTAAATCAGCTCACAGTTAAAGAGGGAAATTTAATCTTTACTACCGGTAATATCATTGAAGATGATGGAATTCGCACGGAAATAGGCAAAGAAAAATACGACTTGGTTGTAGCTAACATACTGGCAGATGTAATTATACCTTTGTCGGATGTCATTGGTGAGAATATGAAGTCGGATGGAATATTTATTAGCTCAGGAATCATTAATACGAAGGAAGAGGTGGTAAAGCAGGCTCTCCTTAAAAATAAGTTTACAATACTAAAAGTGAATCGGATGAATGACTGGGTATCCTTTGTTGCAAAGAAGGGATGCTAGTAGCACTACAGATTCATTGAATCAAAGTTTTAGAAACAATTGATTTCGTCTGACTCTATGTTTATGAAGAAGTATTAGGAAATTACTACTTTCCTTAATATTAATTTGCATTTTGGAATATCATAATAGTATCGATAAAGGAAAACCTTTGTCGTTAAAATACTCCCGGTGGAATCTTACGTAGATACTACCGGGAGATTTTGAATGTTTAGTTTCTATATTTGGGAGATGTAAAAACATAAATCATCATGGAGATAAAAAAGATAGTAAGACAAATCGTTAAAAATATGATTAGCCAGGTAATCTCAAGTATTCCTGCTATAACTACAATTAGAATATACAGATCTGCTAAAAATAATAGATTTCCAACGAAACGGCATAGTGCTCTTTCATTATAGAGAGCCTTTTTCTCCTTTGACATAAAAAAGTAAATGCTTATGAATGATGCACCGTGACCGGAACGAAGCATAAAACCAAAACATAATATAATTATAAAAATGAAACTACTAACCACTAATCCTAGAATATCAGATCCCATAAAAAATTCTCCCCTTCTGTTTCAATATTGTAAATTCTTTTTAAAGTCTTTATTATCATAACATGGTAGTTATTATATGGCAATAATATACATTAAATATATAAAAATGTAAATGAGATCATTAGATGTGAAAAGGGAGTGTGGTATTAATTTACTGGAATTCCTATTTATTTTGCTTTTACTTTGACTTTAAGACATAACTATTGTATGATAGCTTGTACGAAATTAGTGTTGAACATATGTTCTTTTTGGTGTATAATAGAATAGTATGAAGTTAAAATTATGTAATTGGCAAAGGAGACTACCGATGCATCGATTTTATGTTACTCCAGATCAGATTGATGGAGATATAGTTAGAATTACCGGCTCTGACGTTAATCATCTTAAGAATGTACTGCGTATGAAGCAGGGGGATGAAATTATAATTTGTAATGGACAAGGAAAAGATTATTATTGTATAATTAATAGGGTGTCCGAAGGGGAGACTACTGCAAAAATTGAGTCGGTAGAAGAGACAGGGACTGAATTAAAAACAAAGATAACTTTATTCCAAGGCTTGCCTAAGAAGGATAAGATGGAATTGATTATACAGAAGGCTGTAGAACTCGGGGTGTCCGAGATTGTTCCGGTGATGACGAAGCGAGTTGTCGTTAAGATAGAAGATAAGAAGAAGGAAGAGAAGAAATTAGAGCGTTGGCAGGCAATCGCAGAAGAAGCTGCAAAACAATCAAGAAGGGGAATTATTCCAAAGATTACCCCTATCATGACTTATAAGGATGCCCTTGCTAAGGCAAAGCAGATGGAACTAGGACTA
Source organism: Bacillota bacterium (assembly GCA_023389295.1). Taxonomy (GTDB): domain Bacteria; phylum Bacillota; class Clostridia; order Lachnospirales; family Lachnospiraceae; genus Mobilitalea. Next base: position 8,923 of record JAEWEO010000277.1, on the reverse strand, counting down.
ATCCCTTACGAGAATGCTACCGGTATGTCAAAGACGAGAGAAATTATGAATTCTATTGGACAATATGAAACGGTTGGAATAATGATAGGACCTGAAGGTGGATTTGAAGAAACAGAGATTACTTTGGCAATGGAGCAAAAAGTACGGCCAATTACACTTGGAAGAAGAATATTGAGGACGGAGACGGCAGGCCTTGCAATCTTGTCCATGATGGTACTTATGTTAGAAGAATAGAGGTAAGTCATGATACCTTTATTTTTTATGAGCTTTGGTAGGAGGTAAGCTTAAGATGGAAATACAACTTTGGAGAGAAATCCTTGACCCATATGCTTTAGCGGTGGATGAGCTGATTATTAAATTTAATCATATCATAGATGAATATAGACATGTCGGAGCCTATTCCCCGATTGAGCAGGTAACAGGAAGAGTGAAAACCATATCCAGTATCTTGGAAAAAGCACAAAAGAAAGGCTTAGACCTCGTTAATTTTGAAGAGAAAATTGATGATATTGCAGGAATACGAATTATTTGTCAGTTTGTTGAAGATATATATAAAGTGGTTGATATTATTGAGAATCGTTCCGATATGAAGATTGTAACGGAGAAGGATTATATTAACAATCGAAAAAAGAGTGGTTATCGTTCCTATCATTTGGTAGTTTCTTATGATGTGGAAACATTAAAAGGTAAAAAGGAACTTCTGGTGGAAATCCAGATTAGAACAATGGCAATGAATTTCTGGGCAACCATTGAGCATTCCTTGCAGTATAAATATAAGCAGAATATGCCGGAGCATGTTAGGGAACGGCTATCCTCAGCGGCTGAGGCAATCCTAGTTCTTGACCGTGAAATGTCGGTTGTCAGAGATGAAATTATGGATGCACAGAATTCATTTACGATTAAAGCAAACATTGTTGCTGATATACTAACTAACATACAGAATCTTTATAAGGTGGCAAACAAGCAAGAAGTAATTCGAATTCAGGATGAATTTTTTAGGATCTATCAGAAGGGGGATCAGGAGGAGCTAGCTGAATTTAGCCACGACTTGGATTTGATATCTGCCCGTTATCGTGCTCAGAGTCTGAGATAAATATAAATGATGAGTTGGACAAATTTTCACTTATCATAAAAGAATTATACCTAATGTAAAAATATGGTTGCATCAATAAAACATCGGACATGATTTCTCCTTTTGTAGAAATCATGTTGTTATAAAACGGAAAACGGAGTGATTAAATGAATTTACCGCAATTATTTGAGGACAGAATGAGAAAACTTTTGGGAGAGGAATATGAGGATTATTTACAATGTTATCAGAAACCGCACTATAGTGGTTTACGTGTAAATACCTTAAAAATATCTCCTAAAGATTTCGAAAGTATCTGTCCTTTTTCCATAAGACGAATTCCTTGGATTAAAAATGGATATTATTATGATTCTCAGGAGCATCCTTCCAAGCAGCCCTTTTATTATGCGGGATTATATTATATCCAAGAACCGAGTGCTATGACACCGGCAAGCCTTTTGCCTATAGAAAAGGGAGACAAGGTCCTTGATATTTGTGCAGCACCCGGAGGTAAAAGTACGGAGCTTGGCGCAAAGTTAAAAGGAGAAGGCGTTCTGGTGTCCAATGACATCAGTAATTCAAGAGCAAAGGCACTACTTAAGAATATTGAGTTATTCGGAATTCGTAATGCAGTCGTATTATCAGAAGCACCGAACAAGCTTGTAAATTACTTTCCGGAGTATTTTGATAAAATACTAATTGATGCCCCGTGCTCCGGAGAAGGTATGTTTCGTAAAAGCCCCGCCATAATGAAAAACTGGGAACAGTATGGTGTGGATTACTATAATAATCTTCAGAAGGAAATTATTCTGTATGCAGCTAGGATGCTCAAGCCTGGTGGGTATATGCTTTATTCAACTTGTACTTTCTCTCCGGAGGAAAATGAGGGAACGCTATCCTATCTTATGGAGCAATTCCCCGAGTTTCATGTTGTAAATGCATTACCTGATGAGCAAACCAGGAAGGACCTAGGTATATCCTATGAAGGCTTTGATTTTGGAAGACCAAAGTGGGGGAATGGTAATGAGGAATTAAAACACAGCATCCGTTTGTGGCCCCATAAAATCAACGGGGAGGGACATTTTGTTGCCTTACTTCATAAAGAGGAAAGGTTGGACCATAGTGTTAACCCCACAATGAACGAGGCAGACAACTTATTGAGTGCAAAAACAAAGTCGAATATTAGACCGCAAGGAATTAATAAAAATTTGTCTGAGGAGGCCATGGAATTTATTAACGATTTAGGAATACCTATGAAGCAGGAACAAATACTCGTTCATGATGAGAGAGTCTTTCTTTTACCGGATGGGTTGCCAAACCTGAAAGGGCTACGTATTCTCAGACAAGGATTGTTGTTAGGTGAGATGAAGAAGCAGAGATTTGAACCTTCCCAGGCACTTGCCAATGCACTTTATCAATCGGATTATGATAAAATGATTCGCTTAAGTATAGATGATCCTAATGTAATTCGTTATTTGAAATGTGAGTCCATCGAGCTTGAGAATGAATTTGCAGATGGATGGTATGTTATCTGCGTAGAGGATTATCCCTTGGGTTGGATAAAAATCACAAAGAATAACTTTAAGAATAAGTATCTCCCAGGATGGAGATGGGTATAAGAAAGAGGATAGTATGGCTGAGCAGTTACGTCTGGACAAATTTCTGGCAGATATGGGAATGGGAACCAGAAGTGAAATAAAAACTTGGATTCGTAAAGGGAGAATTACCCTCAATGGTTCGGTGTGTAACAAACCGGAACAGAAGGTAAATACTACTTCCGATGTAGTTACTATTGATGGACAAGCAGTAAATTATATTGAATTTCTATACGTGATGTTAAATAAACCGGCTGGGGTAGTATCTGCAACAAGGGATAATGTCAGTAAGACCGTTTTGGATCTGATTGCAGATAAAAAAGGAAAAGAAATCTTCCCGGTAGGCAGGCTGGATAAAGATACGGAGGGATTGCTGTTATTAACCAATGATGGTGATTTGGCTCATCAATTGCTTTCGCCCAAAAAGCACGTGGACAAGACCTATTTTGCGAAGGTAAAAGGTAGGGTGACAACAGACGATATTGCACTATTTGAAACAGGTGTTGATATCGGTGAGGAGAGCTTAACGCTTCCAGCGAGACTTACAATATTACAATCGGATGATATCTCTGAAATAGAGCTAACGATTCAAGAGGGTAAGTTTCATCAGGTGAAACGTATGTTTGAGGCTGTTGACAAGGAAGTAATCTATCTGAAGCGAATTTCCATGGGTGGTTTAGCGTTAGATCCTAATCTAGAACTGGGTGAATACCGGGAATTAACAAAAAAGGAGATTGATTACCTAAAATCCCTAAACTAGGCTTTAAAATATACTACTTTAAGTGGCTAACAAAAATATGGAGGTTTAAAATGTTAAATAATATAGATGCGGTAATCTTTGACCTTGATGGTACACTTGTTGACTCTATGTGGATGTGGAAAAGCATTGATATAGAATATCTTAAACGTTTTGGAATTGAATTACCAAAAGATTTGCAAAAATGTGTTGAAGGTATGAGTTTTTCAGAGACAGCAATTTATTTTAAGGAACGATTCGACCTCCCCGATAGTCTGGATGAGATAAAAAGTGCTTGGAATCAAATGGCTTGGGAAAAATATATGAAGGAGGTTCCATTAAAAGATGGTGTTAAGGAATTCTTAGTTCACCTGAAGGAACAGAATATTCCTGCCGGAATTGCCACCAGTAATTCGAGAGAATTAGCGGAACTTGTCGTTGAAAGACATGGTATTAGAGAATATTTTAGCTCCATTCGAACCTCCTGTGAGGTTGCTAAGGGCAAGCCATCTCCGGACATCTATTTATTAGTTGCAAAGGATCTTGGAGTGAAGCCGGAACGTTGCCTTGTATTTGAAGATGTTATTCACGGAGTAATGGCTGGTAAGAATGCTAACATGATGGTTTGTGCAGTTCATGATGATTTCTCCAAAAAGGATGAGGAGGAGAAGATAAAACTAGCAGATTACTATGTAAACTCTATGAAAGAGGTTTTGGAATTCGAATAGAGATAAGACATGATTAACTTTAGGATGTTATTGACGATGGATTGATCACGATAGAAATATAAGATATAACATAAATGTATTATGTTAATTTATAATGAAGAGAAAGGATAATATAGTTTCATAGCCTCCAAAAGAGTCTATGTGATTATATGTACAAGAGTATGAAACAGTTTTATGTACAACAAAATGAGGCTGGTCAGCGTTTGGATAAGCTCTTAGCAAAATTATTAAATAAGGCTCCAAAGAGTTTTATATATAAGATGCTTCGAAAGAAAAACATCACCTTAAATGGTAAGAAGGCTGACGGATCGGAAAAACTAGAAGTATCCGATGAAATCAAACTGTTCCTTTCCGATGAAACAATAGATCAATTTAGTGAACCTATTAAGACTACAGAAGTAGAAGGACACCTTGAGGTGCTTTACGAGGATCAACATATCCTGATTGTTAATAAGCCCTTAGGTGTTTTATCACAAAAAGCTGATAAGGATGATGTCTCCATGGTTGAGCATGTTATATCCTATATGCTTTCAACAAAACAGATATCAAAAGAGCAATTGATGAGCTTTAAACCGGGCATCTGCAATCGTTTGGATCGTAATACTACAGGTGTATTAATTGCAGGTAAATCCCTTTTGGGGCTGCAACAGATGGCAAAACTATTACAAAGTCGTTCTTTAGATAAATATTATCTTTGTATTGTAAAAGGTATCATTGAAAATAAGAAACGAATTGAAGGCTACTTAAGCAAAGACGAAGAAAAGAACCAGGTTAAAGTATATCAAAAACAAGTGGAGAATACGGAATATATCTGTACGGAATACGAACCGATCGCTTATTCTAAGGGTATGCAAAAAAATAGTAACAAAGTTTCTCCTGCGAAGAATCAGGAAATAGATGAGGTGCAAGGAAGCTTCACGTTATTGGAGGTTAAATTAATTACCGGACGTTCCCATCAAATTAGAGCGCATCTAGCAAGTATTGGACATCCCATCATCGGTGATTTTAAATATGGCAATCAAAAGACAAACCACTACTTTAAGAAAAAATACAATCTATCACATCAGCTACTACATTCTTATCGAATGCGATTCCCGGATATAGATGGTGAATTGTCTTATCTATCTAAGAAAGAAGTGGTTGCTAATTTACCGGAGTTATTTACTAGCATTAAGATGGATCTGTTCTAGAAGATCTAAGTGACTTAGTGACATTTGATCATGATAGAAAGTGAGGTTGAACTGATATGCCGTCATGGAATTCGCGAGGACTGAGAGGCTCCATGCTGGAGGAAATGATTAATTTGACCAACAGCAGATATCGGGAAAAAAAGCTGGCGTTAATACAAAAGGTACCAACCCCAATCACTCCCATTAATATTGATAAGGAAAATAGGCATATTACTTTGGCATATTTTGAACAAAAAAGTACAGTGGATTACATAGGGGTTGTACAGGGAATTCCGATTTGTTTTGATGCCAAGGAATGTGCAGTTGATACTTTTACTATGAATAATGTCCATGAACATCAGATCGAGTTTATGAAGGAGTTTGAAGAGCAAAATGGAATTGCATTTCTTTTAATTTATTATAAAAAGCGAGATGTTTATTATTATTTGACCTTTGATCGATTGTATGAATTTTGGAATCGGGCAGTAAATGGAGGACGAAAAAGCTTCCGTTACGATGAACTTGATAGTGCTTACGAGATAAAAGTACAGGGTGGGGGATGCATTCATTATTTAGAGACAATTAATATGGACTTGGAACGCAGAGAACTACAAGATTAAAAGATAAGGGGACAACTATTGATCAATAAAAGAAGTAAAGTAATTTCAATCCTCACCAGTTTATGTGTGATTGCAACGAGAAAATCCAGAATGGGGAAATAAAATGAGTTTATCGATTGATTATACAATTTATACAGAAAGACCTGACCCGACTACGAGGTTGGAAAAAGAGAATAGAACTTACGATGTGTTAGAGGAGCTTAAAATCCCTTATTTAAGAATAGATCATGAAGCTGCAGCAACCATCGAAGATTGTCAGGATATAGATCGCTTATTGGAACTTACCATATGTAAGAACTTATTTCTATGCAATAGCCAGAAAACAAAATTTTATCTATTAATGATTCCGGGAAATAAGAAATTTAGAACAAAAGATTTGTCGGAACAGATTTCATCACCGAGGTTATCTTTTGCACCGGAGGAGTATATGGAGAAGTTTCTAGATATTACACCCGGTTCCGTAAGTGTTATGGGATTAATGAATGATAGGGATAATCAGGTACAGCTTTTAATTGATAAAGAACTCTTAAAAGAGGAATATATCGGTTGCCATCCCTGCATGAATACATCAAGCATTCGTATTAGAACATCAGATATTTTAGAGAAGTTCCTTCCATATATTCATCATGAACCTATTTATGTTGAACTGTAGAATGGAAGGTAGGATAATTCAAAGGCATTTTTATGCTTATTTATGGATTGTAACTTCATAAACAGAGAAGATATGGAAGAAGAGGTTTCTTTCCATATCTTTTATCATATTATGAGAAATAATGTATTGCAATTCCAGGTTTGATAGGAATACATCGACTTTTCCATCCTTAAAGAGATAGACAGATTGGAATGATGATTGGTTGAAAAACATGTTTGAGTGTCATTGCTAGAAATGGAATAATTTATAACAATTACATTGACATCAAAATATTTATGGTCTATAATTGAAAAACATATCATCATGGTAGCGAATTATCACATTACCATGATAAAGTAAATAAAATATACTAATATGCAGTAACGTATAGAATATAACGAATGAAAAGTAATGAACACGAGATATCAAATTAGAAATAGCGAATAGGTGTAATGAATAGAAAGCAACGAACAGGATATAACAATTAGGAAAATAACAACTAGGAAGTAATAAATAGGAAGTAATAAATAGAAAGTAATAAATAGGAAGTAATAAATAGGAAGTAATAGTAGGAAGAAGAGTGATGAAAGCTATATTCCTATTGAATACAATATATTAAATAATAGAAAGGCTTGGTGTATCATATGAAGGATAAATTACTACATATACCTGAGGGAGTTAGAGACATTTATAATATAGAATGCGCAGCAAAAATTATGCTGCAGAATAAACTTCATCATGTGCTTGAGCATTATGGTTACCGAGATATACAGACCCCAAGCTTTGAATTCTTTGATATCTTCAATCAGGAGCGAGGAACCGTTGCATCGAGGGATATGTATAAATTCTTTGACCGTGATGGTAACACTCTTGTGTTACGACCAGATATTACTCCCTCTATCGCTCGTTGCGTGGCAAAATATTATAAAGAGGAGGAGTTGCCCATACGTTTGTGTTATATGGGAAATACCTTCATTAATAATTCGAGCTATCAAGGAAAACTGAAAGAAGTTACACAACTTGGCGTTGAGTTAATCAATGACGATAGTGTGGAAGCAGATGCAGAAATGCTTGCTTTAACGATTGAATGCTTATTACAGTCCGGTTTAAAGGATTTTCAAGTTGCAATCGGTGATGCGGACTTCTTCCTTGCATTAATCACGGAGGCTGGCTTTGAAGAAGATGAGGAGATTGCCAATTTGCGTGACCTGATTGAAAAGAAGAATATGTTTGGCGTTGAAGAGCTTGTTCGGGTTAAGGATATAAGCAGTAACCTAAAAGAAATATTTATGAAGCTTCCTGAATTATTTGGCACATTGGATGTGCTATCCTATGCAAAAGGATTAACTACTAACCAAAGAGCCAGGAAGTCTATTGAGGGACTGGAGAAGATTTATGATATATTGACGGAATATGGTTTTGAAAATTATGTTACCTTTGATCTTGGGATGCTTAGCAAATATAATTATTATACAGGGATCATTTTCAAGGCATATACCTATGGAACCGGGGATGCAGTCGCAACCGGTGGACGTTATGATAATCTGGTAGGACAATTTGGAAAGGAAGCCCCTGCTATTGGTTTAGCAATCGTAATTGATCAACTAATGCTTGCTTTATCCAGACAAAAGTTATTAGCGTTACCGGGGGCCTCCGATACATTGATTTTATACACAAAATCTAACCGCAACCAGGCGATTGCTTTGGCTAATCATTTTCGTAAGAGTGAAATGAATGTTATTCTACAAATGTCAAGTATCAAGAAGAGCATTGATCAATATATAGACTACGCACGTAGAATGAACATAGGAGGTATCTTGTTCTTTGATGATAACACCGAAATCAAGGTAATAGATGTTCATTCGGGAGTCGTTCAGACGGCACCGCCTTTTAGTGAATTACTGAAATAAAGTACTTACAGAGGAAACATAGCAGGGATAATGTTCATATAAACGGTTATGGACTCAAATAGGAGGGAAGGATAATATGAGATATATCACCATTGCCTTGGCAAAAGGTCGCCTGGCCTTGAATACTTTGGATATCCTTGAGAAGATCGGTATATCCTGTGAAGAATTAAAAGATAAATCTTCTAGAAAACTAATTTTTGTCAATGAAGAATTAAAATTGAAATTCTTTTTGGCAAAAGCCAATGATGTTCCTACTTATGTAGAATATGGCGCAGCCGATATCGGCATCGTGGGCAAAGATACCATCTTAGAGGAAGGTAGAAAAATGTATGAAGTTGTGGATCTTGGACTTGGTAAATGTCGTATGTGCGTTGCAGGACCATCATCTGCTAAGGAATTACTTCAACATGGAGAATTAATTCGTGTAGCCACAAAATACCCTAATATTGCAAAGGATTACTTCTA
>JAEWEO010000242.1 GCA_023389295.1 Bacillota bacterium | reverse complement strand
GATGTTATCACTCTATGTAAAAGGGAAATCAAGCTACCGTTTGAAATCCTATGCGGAGTGGACGAAGTATCTCATAGTCTATCCAGCTATCCTGCCCGACTGATTGATCCCTATATCCACGATGGAGAGAGAATCTACGGTGTAGGAGTTACCCGCTATTTAAAAGGTAATAGCCGTATTTTAAACATAACGAATTATAATTTGAAAGAGGAAGATTTAAGAATTCGTGTAGAATCAATTGATGCTCCGGAAATTTTTATTCCGGAAACCGGTGAGATAGTAAAGGTAGAAAATTACGAACAATCAGAAGGATGGTATGAATTTAATGTAACCATACCTGCAAACAGAACCTATTTTATTATCTGTACGTTCTAAATTAAAAAACCGAACTAAGAGAAAATGATCAGCTTGATTTCAATTTTGCTTTTAGTTCGGTTTTTCGTTTCCTAACAAATGTAAAAGAGATAGAAAATTAAGATTTATTCACTATTGTTATAGTGAATTCAATTAAGAACTGATATAATAATGTTGAATGTTCGACATAAATAGAACATACCAAAGAAGAAACAGAGAAATTTACGCAAATTGTGGAGGCGATTATAATGAATTTAGACTTCAAAGATTTTTTTGAATTTATGGATCATTCGACATCACCCTTCCAGGTGGTGAAGAATTGTGGCTCTATACTTGAGGCAGAAGGCTTTGAGAAGTTATGCTTCGAAAATAAATGGGATTTAAAAAAGGGTGGATCTTATTATCTATCCTTATATGATACCACGTTGTTCGCCTTTCGGATAGGGAAGGAAATAGACGATGATATGATGCTTCGTATGGCAGCAGCACATACGGATTTTCCTTCTTTTCGTGTTAAGCCCAATCCTATCATGAGGGAGAAGAGCTACGTCAAATTAAACACCGAAGTGTATGGAGGAATGTTATTATCTAGCTGGTATGACAGAGCTCTGTCAATCTCAGGAAAGGTAGCACTTAAGAGTGAACATTCCTTTTCTCCGAAGGAAGTGTTGATTGATATCGAGGATCCAATCCTCGTAATCCCTAATTTGGCAATCCATTTGAACCGTGATGTGAACCAAGGTGTTGAGATTAATAAACAAACCGATATTCTTCCGCTACTAGGCTTATCGGAGGAAGAGGATAAAAACTATTTTATAGATATTCTGGCAGATCACTTAGAGGTTAAGGCCGAGGATATTCTGGATTATGATTTATACATCTATAATATGGACAAAGCAAAAAGTGTTGGTAAGAACAAGGAACTAATTTGTTCCCCAAGACTGGATGATCTAACATCTGTTTATGCGTTACTGCATGGAATAAAAGGTCAAGTATGTGAAAAAGATATCCATATTATTGGTCTCTATGATAATGAAGAAATCGGTAATCAGACAAAACAAGGCTGCGCATCACAATTCACGGAGGTTCTATTAGAGAAAATCTTTGAATCCTTAGGAAAAAGCAGAGTTAACCTGTATGAGGTATTGATGAGAAGTACCATAATCTCCGCGGATGTGGCTCAAGCCTTCCATCCGAACTATCCTTCCAAATTTGACCCGACCAATCATGCTGTGGTTGGTAAGGGCATCGTATTCAAAATTAATACGGCACAAAAATATGCCTATGATGCAGGTGCAATTGCAATCTTCCAGCAATTATGCGATGAAAATCAGATCCCTTATCAAAAATTCGTAAATCGGTCAGATGCAACAGGCGGAGGCACTATGGGTCCTGTTCTATCCACCTTATTGCCTGTTCGAACCATTGATATCGGAATTCCACTTTTAGCAATGCACTCAGCAAGTGAAACCATAGGTGCAAAAGATCAGGAAAGCATGATGAATTTAATGGTCACCTATTTTGGGACAGACAGAGCATAAAAGGTAGTAGGGATGATGTTGTAACTATCATTCATTCAACAGTAATTATATCAGAATAGAACAGGGATATTAATTAAGCGTAAAATGTAGTTGTAAATAGGAATAGTAATTAGAAATGGCACTTAAAATCAAGGCGTAAGGCCCTGGATTTTAGGTGCCGTTTTTAATTTGACATTAATTTACTATGTGTAATAGAAGCGTTTTCTGATATAATTATCATAAATTTCTTGAAATCTAAAATTCGACAAAATAACAAAATAATCTACTTGAGTTTCAAGATTGAATCCATTTTATTGAAAAAATAGTAAATTTTCTGCTAGTTATTTGAAAGGTGAGGTCTCCTATGAATAATACACTATATTTGGTAATCCCTTGTTACAATGAACAGGAAGTGTTACCTGAAACAGCTCGTGTATTAAACTTAAAATTTGATAATCTACTTAAGAGTGGAAGAATCAACATGCTAAGTAAAATAGTATTTGTGAATGATGGATCAAAGGATTCTACTTGGGAAACGATACAAATGCTGCATAAAAAAAATCACAGATTTATCGGCATTAATCTTAGTAGAAATAATGGTCATCAAAATGCCTTAATGGCAGGAATGCTGTATGCAAAAAATAGAGCGGATGTTGTAATCACAATGGATTCTGACCTTCAGGATGATATCAACGCTATCGATGAAATGCTGGATAAATATTTAGATGGATGTGACATTGTTTACGGGGTCCGTAATAATCGAAAGTCAGATTCCTTTCTTAAGAGGACAACGGCGAACCTCTTTTATAAAGTTATGAGATTTTTAGGCACAGATACAATCAATAATCATGCGGATTTTCGTCTAATGAGCTGCAGGGTGATTGAAGCGTTAGAGCAGTATGAAGAGGTAAATTTGTTCCTACGTGGAATTATTCCGTTAATCGGATTCAAAGCAGAGATCGTATACTACACAAGAAATTCAAGATTTGCGGGCAAAACCAAATATTCACCGGGCAAAATGATCGGATTTGCATGGGAAGGAATTACTTCCTTTAGCATGAAGCCAATGCGGCTTATTTCTTTACTTGGATTATTTATTTTTACTTTTAGTATTATGATGCTGATTTATATTCTTATAAGGTATTTTACTGGGCATACTACAGTTGGATGGGCAAGTATCTTAGTTTCCATCTGGACAATAGGCGGATTACTTTTACTTAGTATGGGAATTATCGGAGAATATATTGGGAAAATATATTTAGAGACAAAAAAGAGACCGAGGTACTTCATTGACTCAATATTAGATGATTCTGCAAAGGATAATGATAAAACGGTACGCTATATCAATAAGGATAATCATGAGTACAGAAAAGAAAAGAAGAACGTTTCACTGGTTAGTAAATAAACTAATTCATTTTTATCAAAAGTTTCATGAAACAAGAAACCTTGTCAATGATAAAATGTATGGAAAGTATACTCCGCATCGGGTAGCCCTTTTAGCCACCTTAGGCATTATCCTAATCTGGTTTTTGCTGCTGATGGTGACTCCCGCACACGGTCTGGCTGATGACGGGTCATTTGGTGACACCATAAATAGAGCAGGCTTATCCTATATACAAAAGGATGCCGATGAAATCTATAATAATTATTTTATCCGAACTTATGCAATTGAATCCTCAAAGCAGGTTGAGATTAAAAATGCTCAGGATGTATTCTTGCGCATAGCTATTATGCTGGATGAATTCGTAAAAAAGGATAATTATTTTGATATTCGTTTTCTGGCATTTTTATACGGTATCTTATACTTCCTTGCATTTTATCGATTAGTAAAGAGTATATGCAGAAGTATGTATTATTTTTCCGAAGCTATGGTGATGGCCATTATTTCAGTCCTTATCTTTGGAGATATCTCTTATCTGGCATATTTTAATTCCTTTTATCCGGAAGCTCTATGGATGATAGGCTTTCTTTTTATGGTGGGAGCGATCTGTGAGCTTCGGTACAAGAAAGAGAGTTATTTAAATCTGCTAGTAATAGGAGCCTCTGCTATTATGCTTTGTATGACTCGCAGGCAATGTGGAATCATTGCATTTATTGTAGCAGCCTTCTTTCTTTCTGCTATTTTTATTAATAGACAGACCGCCTGGAAAACACTATGTATTACATTAGCCTTCCTTATGAGTATAGTAGGTGTGATATCAATTAATACACTGGAATCAGATTTTACACTAACCAGTAAGTACCATTCTATGACAAAGGGAGTATTATTTCAGGCATCGAATCCGGAGGAGGCTTTGCAGGAGTTTGGAATCAATCCCTCCTACTCTGTATTGGCCAATACCTCCGCTTACAACTATTACCCCTTTGTACTTCCGGATAGCAAACATTTGCAAGAGGGATTTCTAGATCAATACGATGCTTTTGATATCAGCTTATATTATTTAAAACATCCGGATAATTTAATTAAAATGCTTGACTTGTCCATTAAGGATACAATTAATCTAAGAAGAAATTACAGCGGTAACTTTGAACAAAGCAAGGGTATGCCAAAAATGGCACAAAGTATCATGTGGTCTTCCTGGAGCTTTTTTAAACAAAACTCAATGCCAAAAACCATAGGCTTCTTTTTAATCTTATTAATCGCCTCACTTATCTTATATGGGAAGGAGTCGAGAAAGATAAAAGGAATGGATCAGGGAAAATATCCGCAGGTCATGTATAGCCTCATACTTTTGATTGTTGGTATTGGCATTTCTCAAGCAGTATTGTGTATTATTATGAGCGGAGCTACTGAATTTGACCGTCGTGCCTTCCTTATGGGTGCAGCGATGGATATGATGCTATACTTACTGATTTCTGTTGCATTGCCGAAAATGAATATTTTAGAGGAAAAGGAGGAGGCGTGATGAAGGAAATTGAAGAAGTTGATACCCTAAAACAAAAAAAATCAGGATATCTGCAGCAGGATCTTGGAATGCTTATTTTTTTAGTTACGCTGTTTGCCGGTATTGTTATGATGGTTTACGTGTCTTCAGACTTGAAACTGGAATTCATCGGAATGCTGTTTTTAACTTTTCTGGGTATTTTATTTGCAGCTTATCGATTTACCATCTTATCTGTGGTATGCGGTGGTCTACAGGTAACGATTTATACTGCCTATAAATTATTCTTTTACTTTGTAAACGGCACGCCAATACAGGCAATCGAATTTGTATGGCTTTTTTATCCTTTCATTGCCATTGGTTCCATGACGCTTTTTATTAACCGAAGCCAACGCATGGAGCTTCTAAATAAGGTGCTTCGCCACCAGATAGACCAGTTGGTGCTTGTTGATGCACTAACCGGTCTCTATAATTTAAAATGTTTATACCTGGATCTGGAAACACAGGCAGCTCTTGCAATCCGTAGAAAATCAGAGATTACACTTATGATTATAGCCTTTCGTTATGGAAAGGAACTGAAGAAAATCCTTGGTACCAAAAAATTCAATGCCTTAAAGCAGCAGGTTGCTTCTATTGTTCAGGATTCTTTAAGAATTGAGGACAAGCTATATGCAATTAGTGAAGAGGGTGAACTAGCTATTATTTTGACCTGTGATGCAGACGGTGCTGAAATTGTAAAGAAGAGAATTAGGAAGGCATTAACGGATGCAGAAGGGATGCCTGAGATTATTCATGACAGAGTGATTAAGCTTGATATGCAGATTGCAGCACAACAATATGATGCCAATCGCTTTGGAAAAGATGTCATGAGATACAAAGCAGTAGTAGAAAGTGAGCTGCAGTATGATGTTTAAAAGAAGATTCCTTGTAACCGTCCTTATCGTGAGCCTTTTTAGCCTTTTACTTGTGGACAAACAGCAGGTACAGGCAGAAGCAAAGAGTATTGAAGTTACTTCCTCTAAAGAGGTAACTTCGGATACAGAAATAAAGGAGGCTGATATACTCCTCGTTTATGGCTCGAATTTGTCTGCATCTGAGATAAGTTCCATTGAAATCATAGTGAAATCGATTACCTATCTTCAGAGAAGCATCGCTTATCTGCCCTTTAGCGAGTGCGAAGATATTATAGATAATTATGAAAATATCATTTGCTATAACATTGATTTGGATGGAGTGGGCTTTATTGAAAAACTTGCTGACCTAGATAAAAATGTATTTTTTCTGGGTGGCGATGGAGTTGTAAAATATATGAATGAAATAGGCTACAATCTTACCGCAACCAAAATTGATGATTTAGCCGTTTCTATAAAATACGATATCGAACAACAGAATTTTACTTCTATGGTTCGGTTAAAGAATACCTATCTTCTGCAGGGAGATTTTTCTTATGAGGCAGGAACAATACAGTATGGTAATAAGACGATTGGTCTTTACTCCAAGTATAATACCTTTTGGTACACTCCATTTGTCGATATTACGAATGAAATTCTTAGAGCTTCCTTTGCAAATGAAGCTGCAAAGTGGCTATGGCCCTATAATGGACAACCGCATACTTATTCCCAATACATTGTACTTGACGAGGTATATCCCTTCTATCCACCGGAACAACTACTAGAAATTATCGATTATTTTATCAAAGACAGATTACCGTTTATTATATCAGTAATGCCTATCTATGAAAATGGGGATTACCCGGCAATGAAGAGATTTTGTGAGGTACTAACCTATGCTCAGGCTAATGGGGGAGCAATTATAATGCATGCTCCTAATATGTTACAGCAGGCTCAGGATAAGGAGCAGGTTTGGGATTATCTTACCTATGCAACAGAAGCTTATACAAATTTTGGGGTATATCCCTTAGGAATTTCGGTACCAGAGAGTTATTTGTTTCAGGAGGCCAGCAGGCAAATACTACAACGGTACTCAACTGTATTCTGCTATAAGTCAGATGAGATCTCTGCATTTCATATTGAGGAAGGCTTTAATTTTATATATAAGGATGGACATAATTTGATAGCTCCTGCCTACACCATGGATCAGGAAGGTAATACGCAGATCCTATCTATATCAACTGCTGCCTACATTGATGTGTCACAGGGGATTAGTTCCGTAAAAGAGCAAATTGATGCTTGTGTTCGTTCAGAGGTACCCTTAAAAAGTTTATGGGATCTAAAGCAAAGTGTTTATGCCAATAATCTTTACCTATATACCGAAAAAGGTGAATTGTATTTTAATCATGAGAAGATAGCTCTAGAGTATCAACCGTTTACCTATGAGGCTTATGAATATAAAAGCGGAGTTTATCAGTGGATTATGAAGGATTTAACGGGGCTAAATAAGCAACTGGCATTTATTGTTGTCATCTCTTCTATCATTTTTATTGCGTTTATCCTGGCAGGACGAAGCCGCAATCGGAAAAGATTTATTTTGCCAAGAGAGAAGGAGGATAAAGATGGTATGGGTTGATATTCTAACCTTATATTCAGTATATGCTATTTGGCTGCTTATGACGATTAATATTGTTCTTTCCATCGGTGGCTTTCTTTATTATTATAAAGTGAAAAAAACTGACGGACATATTCCTCTAGAGGAATACCCTTATGTATCCATTATGGTTCCGGCACATAATGAAAGCATCGTGATTCGTAAAACGGTGGAGGCACTTTTAAGATTTGATTATCCAATTGACCGTTATGAAATCATTGTAATTAACGATAACTCGACGGATGACTCAGCGCAGGTACTAGAAGAAATTCAGAGACGTAATCCAAAGAAAAGGTTTATTGTAATTAATACGGACTCGGTAGCAGGGGGCAAGGGAAAAAGCAATGCCTTAAACATTGGGTTTTCTGTTGCAAAAGGAAGTGTGATTGCGATCTATGATGCTGATAATACTCCGGAACCGCAGGCACTTAGGTTGTTGGTAGAGAATCTGATGGCAGATGATAAGATTGGAGCTGTTATTGGTAAATTCAGGACTAGAAACCGAAATGCAAGTATTCTTTCCCGTTTTGTTAATATTGAAACCCTAGCATATCAATGCATGAATCAGGCAGGACGATATTTCTTCTTTAAATTATGTACGATACCGGGAACCAACTTTGTAATCAGAAGAAGTATTATTGAAGCGATCGGGGGCTGGGATCCCAAGGCTCTATCAGAGGATACCGAGATAAGTTTTCGTATTTACCGGATGGGCTATTATATAAAAATGATGCCACTAGCTGTTACTTGGGAGCAGGAACCGCATATTTTAAAGGTTTGGTTTAAACAGAGAACTAGATGGGCAATGGGAAATATCTATGTATTACTTAAGAATTTTAAGTATGTGTTTGATAAATCTGCCGGAGCTATGAGACTCGATGTGATATATTACCTTTTGGTATATTTACTCATGCTGAGCTCCCTGGTTTTTTCCGACATCATCTTCCTATCAGGAATTCTCGGGTTTGTTCATATATCTCTTAGTGGATTTTCAACGACACTTTGGATTATGGCAATTCTTGTCTTTGTTTTAAATGTACTAATTACATTATCAATGGAAGAGAATGAATT
>JAEWEO010000222.1 GCA_023389295.1 Bacillota bacterium | reverse complement strand
ATGGAACCGTTGGTGGCGTTAAGATCAATGAGAATTGCGAAGCTATCACAAATGAATTCGACCCTGTTCCCGGATTATATTGTGCGGGTACTGATTCCTGTAACATTTACGATGACAGCTATATGTTCTTACTTCCCGGTAACTCCATGGGATATGCAGTAAATACCGGACGTATTGCCGGAATGAGTGCAGCAGAATATGTAGAAGAATAAGTAATAAGACTAAGTAATAAGACAAACATAGCTTTCTAATTATGGATGCCCGGAGGTTAATAAAACCAATGGGCATCACTAGGTGGTCTGTCAGTAAAGCAATGTTTACGATAGAAGGAGAATGTAATCGCAGATGGTTAACATTACAATTGACGGTATCCGTTTAGAGGTGCCGGAAAATAAAAATGTTTTGGATTGTGCATTGGAAGCTGGAATTTATATTCCACATTTATGCCATCATCCGAATTTAAAAGAAATCGGCTCATGTCGTATGTGTATTGTTGAAGTGGATGGAAAGTCGGAGGTAGTTACCTCTTGTACCTTAAAATCTAAGGAAGGGTTAGTAATTACAACCAACAGCGATCGCCTCCGTAAGCTTCGCTATCTGGCCTTGGAATTACTTCTTGCAGGTCATCCGGAGGAATGTTCTACTTGTCCGAAATACGGTAATTGTGAATTGCAATCGTTAATTCAATACATTGGAGCCACCAATACAAGATTAAAGCATCGTTCCAAAGGCTTTAGGGTAGAGGAGAACAATCCTCTTATCGTGCATGATATGAATCGCTGCGTGCTTTGCGGACGCTGCGTAAGAGCATGCAATGAGCTGCGCGGTGTAAAGGTATTAGAGTATCAAAATAAAGACATGGAAACCTATGTTGGAACAGTACATAACAAGATATTAAAAGAGGCAGATTGTCGTTTTTGTACTGCTTGTACAGAGGTTTGTCCAACGGGTGCAATCAGGGATAAGTTTTCACAGCTGGAAGCAGAACAAAAAAGAGAAGATAATATTGTTCCCTGCCGCAATGCCTGTCCTGCCCATACGGATATTCCAAGGTATGTTCGCTTCGTAAAAGAAGGTAAATATGACGAAGCGACGGCTGTCATTCGTGAAAAACTTCCATTTCCAAAGGCACTTGGTTATATATGCAGCCACGCCTGCGAACAGGAGTGTAAACGCAAGGAACTATCAGATCCACTTTCCATTCGTAATTTAAAACGTTATGCTGCAGAGCATGAAACAGGGCGTTATTGGAGAGGAAAAGGGAAACAACTTGAAAATACCGGTAAGAAGGTGTGTGTAGTTGGTGGTGGTCCTGCAGGACTAACGGCAGCCTATTACTTAAGAAAACAGGGTCATTTTGTGACCATAAAGGAAGCATTACCGGAGCTTGGAGGTATGATGAGATATGGGATTCCATCTTATCGACTACCTAGAACCATCATAGAGGAAGAAGTAACGGTTATTACACAAATTGGTATTAATGTAGAAACGAATACGAGAGTGGTAAAACCGACTGATTTGTTACAAGAGTTTGATGCTGTACTGATGACCATTGGAACCCACATGGGAGTTCGATTACCTATGGAGGGTAATATGCTAAAGGGGGTACTGCTTAATGCAGATTTTCTTCGGAATGCCAGTTTGCGCGAGGAAACTGGTATGGGAGAGAAGATCGTTGTATTAGGTGGAGGTAATGTGGCATTTGATTGTGCAAGAACTGCAAAAAGATTAGGTGCCAAAGAGGTTCATCTGGCCTGTCTTGAATCAAGAGAAACTATGCCTGCAGATGAAGAAGAGATCGTTCAAGCTAAGGAAGAGGGAATACAGATACATTCTTCTCGTACCTTCGAACGAATTACAGGTGAGGATTTCGTTACCGGAGTAGATTTTATGGAAGTAGAATCCTTTACCTTTGACGAAAACCGTAGACCGGTCATTACAAAGAAGGAAGGCTCTGCTCATCACATCGAGGCGGATACCGTTATTTTTGCAGTAGGACAAAGACCGGACATAACAGAAGAAGCAGGTTTATCTCTTGGAAGAGGCAATACAATTCTTGTGAAGGAGGGGAGCACCCAGACGGAGCAAGAAGGAGTTTTTGCTGCCGGAGATGCAACTTATGGAACAGCCTCCGTAATCAAAGCAGTAGCAGCCGGAAGAAAGGCAGCAAGTGAAATTGATCAATACCTTGGTGGTGATGGTGATATTTCAGAAAAACTAGCACCCGAGCAGATAGCAGACCCCTATATCGGCTCTATCAAAGACTTTGCTTCGAAGCGAAGAGCCGATGAGGTAATCCTTTTAACAGAGGATAGAAAAGATAACTTTAACTTAGTAAATCAAGGTTTGTGTAGTTGTGAAGTAAGTCAGGAAGCAAATAGATGCCTTCAATGTGATTTGCGTTTACAGATTGAAAAGCCTAGATTATGGAGTGATTTTGCTGATAAGAAGGAGGCGAAGGAGTCATAAGTACGTTAGAGCAAGTATTACAGTTAAGTCCCGAAGAAGTGATAAAGAAGGTTGACTCCTTAAAGCTAAGAGAATATGGAGTCTACAATGAAAGTCTATTTGATAAGTGGAACGATTTATTGACCCAAAATGCCTCTATGAACCTTCCAATCACGATAGTTACAGCTTTAAATAACAATGATACATCAAAGCGATTAATCGAAATATTAAAAATAAATCCCAATGAAGTAATGGAGGGCATGTTAATTACCGCCCATGCCTTAGATGCTAAGGAAATGCATCTTTACATACCGGAGGAAGAAACGCAGCTATTGGAACAAATAAGTGATTTGGCAAAGGATAAAAAAATCACGCTCATAGCAAAGAATTTTGTAAACCGTAGAAATTATACGGCTACTGTCTTCCATCATATAGAAACAATGGCAGTTTTAGCAGAAGCATTTACAGAAAACTATACCCCCGGTGTATTCGTGGCGATACAAAAAGATGGCAACATAGGCGAATTAAAAAAGATACCCTACGGGACAAAAGTCTCTGAACTTATTGATGTAAAATCGGAGGATATTAAGGGGATTGAAATTGCTTCGAAGCTATATGATAGCTCTGCACTTGATTTTGTGATTGATAAGAAGTTACCGATGGGTAATGGTATCATCCGTCTTTTTGATAAGTCCATCTGTATGATTGATGAGACCGAGAAGAAGCTTCTGAATAATAGAGCTTTAGGGTGTGGAAAGTGTACCTTCTGTAGGGAAGGATTATTGCAGCTCCATACTCATATCAAGGATGTGACGAAGGGAAAAGGAAGGGCAGAGTATCTATCCCTTGTAAGTGAGATTGGTGAAGCTATGTCCTATAGTACCCTTTGCTCCATAGGACAAACCGGCGCTCATTTCCTTCTGGGAAGTATTAAGTATTTTTCTTTAGAATATGAGGAGCATATTAAAAAGAAAAATTGTTCTACGGGTGTTTGTTCCGCCTTTGTACCAATCTACATTGATCCGGAGCTTTGTACCGGATGTGAAGAGTGTGTCGATGTGTGCCCGGAGAACTGTATTGAAGGAAAATCAGGATACATTCATATGATTGATGAATTTGAATGTACCAAATGTGGAAAATGCATCGAGGTTTGTGAAGAGCAGGCCATCATAAAAACATCGGGACGGGTGCCCAAATTGCCGGATCGATTAACAAAATGCGGTAAGTTTAAGAAACGATAAGAAAAACTTTCGTTTCATATAATCAGTTAGAGAGAATATAGGCAAAAAAGTTATAGAAGGTAATAGAAACTAACATATACAAAATTGGTAAATCAAGATAAAATAATATAGTGAAATGCCATAAAGATCATGGATAGAAATAATAATGAGAAATAATTAATACATAATCTTTTGTGGCAATGGAGGTTAACATGAGAGAACAAATACTAGAAAAAATTATAGATCGTGCGGCACCTATTTTTGGATTGGAAAAGTCTGCTATTTCAGAAGATACTACCTTTGCAGAATGCAATGCAAAATCGGCTCATTTTTCCCAAATCACAACCTATTTAGAGGATGAATTCGATGTTGAGATTCCGTTCATGGGCTTTCGTAGACAAAAAACATTTGGAGAAGCAGCGGATTTCGTATTCGACATCATAGAAGATAACTAAACACTAGATAAAACACGCTATGCCGGTTTCCTCAGTTTTGAGGAGAATATTACTAAAAGTAAACTGCTCTAGCTGTTTTACTAGATGAATTGAAAACAATTTGCTTATGGCAGCTTGGAATGCCTCACAAAAGTAGGTTCGCTTACATTTTTGAGGCATTCTTAGAGATACAAGCATAGGAGGATATCATGGTTCTGGGAGTCGGTGTAGACATTATGAAAATAACTCAATTAAAGGCAGAATTTTTGGTTTGGCAGGATCCCTTTGTGCAAAAAACATATTCAAAAAAAGAGTATGAGCAGGCCATGGAGCGGGATGCGCCGCTTTATTATTTTGCAACCCGATTTGCAGGGAAAGAGGCTGTTTTTAAAAGTTTGAACTGGAAGGATTCTTCCATACAGTTAAGAGATATTGAGATCTTAAGTAATGAATATGGACAGCCCTTTGTTATGCTACATGGGAAGGTGAAGGAGCATGCTAGAGCCGTGGGGATAGTTGAAGTGTTAATCTCCTTATCCTATGATACAGAGCATGCCATAGCATATGCAATTGCCCAAAATGAAATTAGTAAGTAACCTGTTAGAGTAATCATAAAACTATGGAGCTTCAAAAGTTTAAGCAGCAGGATATTATATGGAAAGGTATGGTGTAAAACATGAGTAATTTAGTTAAAGAGTTAATGGAAAAAGCAAAACGAAATCCCAAAAGGGTTGCATTCCCGGAAACTACAAATCCGGATATTTTAAAATGTGCGGAGCAGGCTTATGAGCAAAAGATTGCATATCCGGTACTCATTGGTAATCAGGAAGCCATTGAGAGTTTAGCAAAGGAAAACAATATTTCTACTGAGGGATTTACTTATTTCGATCATACGGATGAGGCATTTCGTAATGAATTAGCTGAGGAATATGCCGGCAAATATGACGATATTTCTCCTAAGGGTATTGTTAGAAAAGCGAAAGACCCAGTTAACTGCGCAATGATATTACTTAAGCTTGCAAAAGCGGATGCAGTTGCTGCCGGTAAGGATTACTCTACCGGGGATGTACTTATCTCTGCTCAGTCCATCATTGGAATGCAAGAAGGTGTGGAAAGTGTATCCTCATTAGGTATTGCAGATGTTCCGGGCTTTGAAGGACCACAGGGTCAGTATTTTGCTATTGCTGACTGTGCAATTACTGCTTGGCCGGATTCTAAGGATCTAGCAGGTATTGCCATTGCATCTGCAGATACCGTAAGAACCTTACTAGATTGGGAGCCAAGAGTTGCTATGCTTGCGTTCTCTACCTGTGGTAGTGCGGAGCATGAGACGATAGATGTAATTCGTGAAGCGATCGAAATCGTTAAGTCAAAACGTCCTGACATTAAGATTGATGGAGAGTTCCAATTAGATTCAGCAATTATTCCTCAGGTTGCCAAAAAGAAAGTTCCTAGAGAAAGCGAAGTGGCTGGTAAAGCAAACGTACTTATTTTTCCCAACCTTCATGCTGGAAATATCGGCGTTAAATTAATTCAAATCTTCGGACATGCCAATGCTTATGGTCCTGTATTACAAGGCTTTGCTCTTCCAGTTTGTGATTTTTCAAGAAGTGCTCCGGTAGATGAGATGCTTGGTAATGTTGCAATGTTAGTTATTCGAGCAGGTTATAATGCATAGTAAAAAGAAGAAAGTACGAGGGTAATAAAATACCTTGAACGTAGGGAGGTTCATATGAGATTATTTGCAATTAATCCAGGATCAACTTCAACTAAGATTGCGTTGTTTGAAGATGATAAAGCTGTATTTTCAAAAAATGTATCCCATGATGCACAGAAATTGGCACAGTATCAGAGCATTTCAGAACAGCTACCATATAGAAAAGAAACCATCTTAGAATTACTTAATAATGATAATCTTTCCTTAGAAGGAATTGATGCTTTCATTGGCCGTGGTGGTGGTCTTCTTCCTTTAGAAGGTGGAACATATGAGATTGATGACCTATTGTTATCCCATGCAGTAGAAGGAGCAAATGGTGTAAAGCATCCGGCTCAACTAGGTCCACAATTGGCAAAAGAATTTGCAAATTTATATGGTGGGAAAGCATTTGTAGTAAATCCTCCGGATGTGGATGAGCTACAGGATTTAGCTAGAATGACTGGAATTAAAGGAGTATATCGTAGTTCACATCTACACTCGCTGAATCTAAAAGAAACTGCCATTCGACATGCCAAGTTAGAAGGTAAAAAATATGAGGAATGTAATTATGTAGTGTGTCATATAGGCGGAGGTATCTCAGTTTCTGCTCATCGCATGGGAAAGATGATTGATGGCAATGATATTGTGGGAGGCGAAGGTCCTATGGCTCCGACTAGATGTGGAGCAGTTCCCGTATCAGGGCTTCTAAAGTATTGTGAAGATAAAAATTTGAAAGAGGTAAAATCACTTTGTACACAAACAGGAGGCTTTGTAAGTCATCTGGGGACCTCCGATGCTTTGGAAGTGTATAATAAAGGGGTTGCCGGTGATCAGGAAGCAAGAATGCTTTGGGATACGATGATTTATCAAATTACCAAATACATAGGCGCTATGGCAGTTAGCCTTCATGGAAAGATTGATGGCATCTTGCTTGGCGGAGGTATGGTTTATAACGAAGATATGGTTACAAAGATTAGAGAAGCATGTGAATGGATTGCACCTGTTACTGCTTATCCAGGTGAGTTTGAAATGGAAGCCATGGCAGCTGGAGCAATAAGGGTACTAAATGGCGAAGAAGAACCAAAGCGTTATACCGGTAAACCCGTTTGGAAGGGCTTTGATTTCTAAAGGGAAGTTAAACTGTAACAGTAAGGATCGACTAAGAGATATCAGTTGATAGAAGATAATATGATATGATGGGGCTGTTTCAATTGTTGATATCCGTAGATCCAACATTTGCAACAGCCCTTTTTCGATCATACTTCAATTAATGTTTGTGAAGCTGGTATTTTTGAATGCAATACAGTCCTTGTTATTGTAATAGGAAAGTATTGAAACGATCCTATAGGTTTATGATATTCTGTCAATTCTTAGTTTACGACTTGTGGGAAGGACGTAAGATTGC
Organism: Bacillota bacterium; assembly: GCA_023389295.1. Taxonomy (GTDB): domain Bacteria; phylum Bacillota; class Clostridia; order Lachnospirales; family Lachnospiraceae; genus Mobilitalea. The sequence goes on along the minus strand of JAEWEO010000222.1, from coordinate 12,028 downwards.
TATAATGAAGTGAGAACTCTATCATAGAACAACATAGAAGAAAGGCAATTCGATGCAGGAATTAATCTTAAAGAATGGGGAGATTATGGATTTTGATTTCTATATTCACTCCTATGAACAGTTACATTTCCATCAGGATATCGAGCTGTTTTATGTGGTTGAAGGGTCTTTGGATCTTACAATTGGACAGGACACCTTTTCCATGGAACAAGATGATTTTATCATCGTTAATGCGAATAAAAAGCATGGGTATACGATGAAAGAGGAGTCCATCATTAGCTGTATTCATATTAACTATCAGATGCTGAATCAGTTATTTAATAATAACTTCCTCCTTTTTTGGTGTAATTCTGTTATTGATAAAAATGAAGCATTTGTTGAGGTTAGAAGAATCATTAAACTTATTCTAAATCAATATTTTGAAAAGAAAGAAAGTGGTATCATCTATCTGAACAGTTTGTATTATGAACTGCTTCATATTTTGACAAGCAATTTTTTAATGAATAGTGATGATAAGCGCTTTTATACTGAGAAGAAGGATAAGTACGATAAGAGAATTAATGAGATAGTGAATTATATGAGGGCGAATTACAATCGACCCATTAGTTTGAATGACTTAGCCCAGAAACTTTACTTATCCAATTCCTATCTTTCCAAATATATAAAAAAACAGCTTGGTATGAGTTTTGTAGATTTCTTGAATAATGAACGTTTGCATCATGCTATGGAGGAGTTATTATATACGGATCATTCGATTACAAGAATTGCTCTGGATAATGGCTTCGCTAATGCAGCAGCCTTTAACAAAGCCTTTAAAGAGGTATATCATACCACGCCTAGTGTATATCAGGCAAAGATGAGAGATAAAACCTCCGGCAAGAAAAATTCAGCACAAGATCATAAGAAGAAGCTAGTTGAAAAAAGAATTCATGAGTATTATGATAAGAACCCGGTGATGCCGGAGGTCATAGCCGAACAGGGAGACCGATATATTATTGTAGATTCTGCAAAGGGGGAATTGTATCAACAGAACTGGAATAAGATGATTAATATCGGTGAGGCTAGTTACTTACTTCGTTCTGATATTCAACAGCACATCTTGATTTTGAAGAATGATCTTCATTTTACCTACATCCGTTTTTGGGATTTGTGGGGAAAGGATATGTACATAGAGATTAACGATCCAAAGGGTAATTACAATTTTGATAAAATTAGTAGAATACTAGATTTTTTGGTATCAAATAATATGAAACCCTATTTAGAATTAGGTTTTAAACCAAAAAAGTTAATAAAATCCCTAAATAAGCATCTAATTATGGAGAAAAGTAGTATCGGTTTTGATGGCTCTATTGAATTTCGTAAGTTCATGACTGCATTTATGTCCCATGTTATGAACCGTTATGGAATTGAAGAGGTGGAGACCTGGTACTTTGAATATTGGAAAGATGAGTATGATGATAGAAGTGCTAATTTCTATTATGATATTTTTGATATGACCTATGAGATAATCAAATCTTTTTCCCATAAAATTAAATTTGGCGGTGCCGGTCTTTCTCTTCGTTATGGATTAAGAAATTTCTATGAGATATTAGAAGGCTGGCAAAAACGAAAAAATAAACCGGATTTCCTGTCGCTTTATATGTATCCATATGTGCCCGTCAATGAAGAGGGTGAACAGTTCATGAAGCATTCTACAGACAGTAAGTTTGTACAAAATCAACTGATTATGGCGAAGCAGGTGCTAGAGGAACTACAGTTTAACGTAGATGAAATTCATGTAACAGAGTGGAATTTAACGGTATCCCAGAGAAACTCCATGAACGATAGTTGCTTTAAGGGTGCCTATGTAATGAAGAATATTATTGAAACGATTGGTAAGGCAGATATCTTGGGTTATTGGATTGGCTCAGATAGTTATAGTGATTTCTATGACAGTAAAGCTTTATTAAACGGTGGCGGAGGGTTAATTAGCAAGGACGGAATAAGAAAACCTGCCTTCTATTCGATGGATTTTTTAAATCATATGGGTGATCTTTTGTTGCGTAAAGATGATAATTGCATGGTGACTACCAATGGTCATTACGATTATTTCATTGCGTGCCACAACTACAAGCATTTCAATTATCAATACTATATGAAATCAGAAGATGAAATTGACATTCGAAAGCAGCATCGCTTGTTCGTTGACAACGAAAACATCCGTTTGAATTTTCAAATTAATAATGTAAAAAATGGAACCTATCGCCTGATAACACATGCTATTAACAAGGAACACGGTAGCCTTCAGGATGAATGGATGAGAATGGATTTTTACGAACATATCAATCAAAAAGAAATTGATTATCTAAAGAAGGTGTGTACACCGAGAATTTTCATGAGAACCTGTGTAGCAAAGGAAGGTGTTTTAAATCTTGAAACAATTCTAGAACCCAATGAGATACAGTTTCTTCAAATTGTATACCAGTACTAAATAGTACTTAGTACGAATAAAATAGAGCTATAAATCTAGGATAGAACAAAAATCATAGTATGGTTTTTGTTCTATCTATTTTTTGTTCATTCTTAGGTGGAAAAAAGGGTCAAATAATAAAGAATAGTCATCAATTTTAAAGATGTTATTCCCCTTAGATTCTATTAAAATAAAGATAAACAGATAAGTGTCTGAATGGAGGAAAAAGATGCAATTTCAAGCATTTAATAAAATCCTAATTGAGGATCAGACCATAACTAACTATGTGGTAGAACAGGTTATTTTAGGGTATGAATTTAAGATTCGCTATCCTTTCTTTCGAGGAAACTATTTAAGCTGCATCGAGAAGCTGGAGTTTAAAATGGATGGTGAGAAATTAAACAAAGAATTTATTTTTTTTACTCTAAATGGAAAGCAATATTTGCTGAAGGAATTAAAAGATCAATATAAGGAATATTGGTATGTATTAGAGGATGCAACCATCACGGTAATTAAAAAGGGTGGTATTGTTAGGGGAAACCATACGATTACGGTGGAAATGCGTCATAAACTTCCTTACAGGAGAATTCGCGAGGAATGCCAAATACTTTCTAATGTGGCAGAGAGAACTCTTATGGCAGAATAAATAGATTGTGGTAGGGATACTTACGATAGATGGATTAGGAGAAACGAAAATGAAACACAAAATCGGGATGGGATTATCACTTTACAGTTTTACAAATGAATTTATACAGAAGCGATTGACCCTGGAGGAAATGCTTGTGATAACAAAGAAATTGGGATATCAGGGCATTGAATTAATACCCGCTCAGATGGCTCCAAGTTACCCTGATATTAAGGAACAATGGCTGAAAGAACTAAAACAAATGCTTAAAAGGTATGATTTAATACCCTTTTGTTGGAATGCATTTTTAGACCTCGGTGCAAAACAAGATAGCCAAAGTGATGAGGATGAAATGATTTCTTGTGTCCTACGTAATTTAATTCATGCAAAAAAATCAGGCTTTTCATTAATTAAAATTCAGTCTCTTCTTCCCGTGGAGACGTTGCATAAACTGTTACCCTTATGCAAAGATTTGGATATGAAGCTCGGAATTGAGTATGCTACCCAGGAGGATAATACGAATCATATTTGGAAAGAGTATTTTGCCTTGATGCGTGGGGAAGGAAAAGGGTATCTGGGATTGATACCAAAGCTTCCTGCAATTTCAAAGGATCAACTGGATATTACCTTCCATATACAGGGATGTTTTTTTGAAAGCAACATTCCTTATGAAAAACTGCTTTTACTTTTAACACAGGTTAATTATAAAGGCTCTATAGCAGCCGTATATGAAGGACATCAATTTACGGACTATTTTTTGGCACAGGAAGAATTAAAGCAATATAAGAAGGTGCTTGACTCTATCCTAGCAACCTAGAAAACAAAGTTTTTGCAATTTAAGAGGGAACAGTTACAAAGCTTTTACTTACAAAAATACATCAGCATATCCCTGGGTGTATGAGAGAATATGCAAAATATCGTGGTATGAATGGAGGAAATTATGGAAAAAAATAAGATTAAAAATCCGATTATTGGTGGGTTCTACCCGGATCCTTCTATCTGTAGGGTGGGAAAGGATTTCTATATCATTAATTCAAGCTTTAGTACCTTTCCGGGGATACCGATCTTTCATAGTGAGGATCTTGCTAACTGGCAGCAGATTGGTTACGTCTTAAACCGGCCGTCACAACTTAAGGTCTGTACTTACAGTATTACCGGTGGTCTTATGGCACCGACGATTCGCTATCATAAGGGTATTTTCTATGTGATATGTACGAATATGGATCATGGTGGCAATTTTATAGTTACTGCCACCGACCCTGCAGGACCATGGTCCGAGCCCTTTTGGTTAGAGGATGTCAAAGGAATTGATGCTTCATTATACTTTGATGAAGATGGAAGGGCATATGTGACCGGAACAGGCTCCTATGAGGAGTACCCTGGTAAAAACACGAGAGGGATCTGGATTAGCGAGATTGATCTAGATAAGATGAAATTGATAGGTGGCACTAAATTCATCTGGAATAGTGCCTTAAGAAATGCCAGCTCTCCGGAGGCACCCCATATTTATAAAAAAGATGGATATTACTATTTAGTTATAGCGGAAGGCGGAACGGAATTTTACCATGCGGTGACCGTAGCTAGAAGCAGGGAACTTTTTGGCTGGTACGAAGGAAATCCGGCAAATCCAATTATGACACACAGGCATTTGGGTAAAACGTATCCGATTAGTAATATAGGTCATGCCGATCTTGTTGAACTTGAAGATGGTTCCTGGTATGCAGTCATGCTGGGATCACGTATTTTTGGGGGTCACCACAAGAATCTTGGACGTGAAACCTATCTAGCCCCTGTAACTTGGGAAGAAGATTGGCCCCTCATCAGTCCTGAAACCGGTAAAATCGAGTGGAGCTATGAAGCTCCGAATCTACCCTGGAAGCCCTTTGCAAAACCTCCGACTAGAGATGATTTTGATCAAGATCACCTAGGACTTCAATGGAATTTTCTTGGCGATGATACAGATGGTTTCTGGGAGTTAAGAGATAGCAAATTAATACTTCGTCTGTTACCTTATTCAGTTACACAGGAGTTAAAGAGTATTCGAGAGGCGAATCGTAACTGGCCGGTACCAAGTATTAGTTTTGTCGGAAGGCGTCAGGAGCATATTAATTTTAAGGCCTCGGTAAAGCTTGAATTTCACTCTGATTATGAGAATGAGACAGCAGGATTTATGTTGATGCAGGCTTGCAATCATCATTATCGGATGGATCGAATTAGTCGTGGAGGCAAGCAATTATTACAGTTAATCCTAAGTACGGCAGATATCTCATGTCCACAGCATATACCGGGTTTTAAAGCAAAAACCACTCAAAACGTTCTTGCAGAAGTTGAGATTCAAGCAGATACCATTTATTTAATGATGGAGGAAAAAGGACAAAATATTAATTTCTATTATGGAGAAAAAGAGGGAGAGTGGAAAACTCTCTATGAAAATGCTGATGTTAGATTAATTAATCCTGAAATTGTTGGAGGCATGGTTGGTACTTATCTTGGACTCTATACCTCATCCAATGGGATGGAAAGTAATAATAAGGCAGAAATTGATTGGTTTGATTACATAGGATATGAAAATTACTAATTATGTTATATAATGTAAATTAATGATAGAAAGGTGAGAAGAAAAATGATAAAGATGAAATTAGGTATCATTGGATATGGATTCATGGGTCATGAGCATGAGAAAGCTTTAAGCAACTTTGAAGGTGCTGAAATTATTGCTGTTTGTGATAATGTCTCCAGCCAGTTAGCGGATGCTAAGGAGGGAGTACAGGTCTTTGAAGATTATCGCGAACTATTAAAGGTGGAAGAGATTAATACGGTTATCATTTCTGTTCCAAATCCGTTACATAAAGAGGTAGCCATTGCCACAGCCAAAGCCGGTAAGCATATTATTTGTGAGAAACCGGCGGCAATGACCGTAGCAGAATTTGATGAGATGGTTCAGGTGGCGAAGGAATGTAATGTGCTATTTACCATTCATCATCAACGTAGATGGGATAAAGATTTTAGAATTATGAAGGAGGTTTATGACCAACAGTTAGTTGGTGATATGTACCTCATTAAATCTCAATTATACGGTGTAAACGGTAATATGCATGATTGGCATGTCTATAAAGAAATGGGCGGCGGTATGTTATATGACTGGGGAGTACATTTGATTGACCAAATTCTTCATATGGTTAATAGTAAGATTGTTACTGTTTTTGCAGATGTACAGAATGTAATCAACAAAGAAGTAGATGATTATTTCAAAATCATCATTAAGTTTGAAAATAAAGTAACTGCAGAAATAGAATTGGGTACCTACTACTTGACACCAAAGAGAGCCTGGTTTATCGGTGGTAAGAGGGGGAGTGCACTAATCAACGATTTCTCCGGTGAGGGTACTATCGTTCGAACAACACGCTTTCTGGAAAACGTACCAGGTCAGATTACAATGACTTCCTCAGGGCCGACCAGATCCTTTGGACCTCCAGAACCCGGTGTATTATATGAAGAGCCACTACCTAAGGTGAATGTAGCGCATATTGACTATTTTAAGAATTTCTTAAATGTATTAAACGGACAAGAAGAGTTAGCAATTAAACCGGAGGAAGTTAGAAGAGTACTGACTTTTATGGATGCGGTTAGAAAATCAGCCGAAACAAATGAAGCTATAAAGTTTAACGAGTAGGAAGGGTAAGGCTAAGAATACTCCTTTCGTTTGAATAAGTAGACAGGACAAATATTCTATATGGATATTTGTCCTATCCATTCCCACATCTTAAAAAATAGACAAAAGGTTGAACAGATAAGTATAAATATTGAACTGATACTTTAAATTAATTATGATAGAATGGTGTTAGTAAGAAGTATTAAAAAAGATTAACATTTTAGGGGATTAACAAGAGTAAGGATTTTATATATGAAAGTACTTGCAAGTGAGGCTTTATAAGAAAAATATTAGCAAATAAATAAGAATGCTAAAACATAAAAGTATCTATGGAGGTAGAAAAATGAGAGATGGTAAATTACAAATTGGTATCGTTGGATGTGGTGGTATCGCAAATAACAAACATATGCCGGCATTAAAAAAGTTGGCAGACAAATGTGAGATGGTAGCTTTCTGTGATATCGAACTAGATAGAGCAGAAAAGGCAGCAAAAGAGTACGGTACTGCAGATGCGAAAGTTTATACTGACTACACAGAAATGTATAAGGACAGTAACATTGATGTTATCCATGTATTAACTCCTAACGTGAATCATTGTCCTGCAACGGTTGCAGCTTTTGAAGCGGGCAAGCATGTAATGTGTGAAAAGCCGATGGCACACAATTCAGAAGACGCTAAGAAAATGATCGATGCATGGAAAAAGAGTGGAAAGAAGTTTACAATTGGTTATCAAAACCGTTTTAGAAAAGAAGTTCAATCCTTACATAAAGCATGTGAAGAAGGCGAATTAGGTGACATTTACTATGCTAAGGCTCATGCGGTACGTAGAAGAGCTGTTCCTACATGGGGTGTATTCCCGAATAAAGCATTACAGGGTGGTGGTCCCCTTATTGATATTGGTACTCATGCATTAGATATCACTTTATGGATGATGGATAATTACAAACCGGTTAGCGTTACTGGATCTGTATTCTATAAGCTTGGTAGCCTTCCACAGGCAACCGAAGGTAATATGTTCGGACCTTGGGATCCCAAGACATATGAAGTTGAGGACTCTGCTTTTGGTATGATTAAGATGGAAAATGGTGCCGCAATTTATATAGAGGCAGCATGGGCACTTAATGTAAGTGAATCAAAAGAAGCAGCTACAACACTTTGCGGAACCAAGGCTGGTGCTGAAGTAAAGTCTGGCATGAGTTATCCGGTTGATGAATTAGTATATAATCGTGGTCACCATGGAGTATTAACAGAAGAGAAAATCTCCAGTGCTGGAAACATTGCTTACTTTGAAGGTGGTGCAGGTGAACCAGGAACTGTAGAAGCAAATCAGTGGTTGGATGCTATCTTAAACGATGGTGAGCCTTTGGTAAAACCGGAGCAGGCATTTGTTGTTACACAAATCTTAGAAGCAATCTATGAATCAAATGAAACCGGCAAGGAAGTTTTCTTAAATAAATAATTAGATTGTGTAAATTAATGTTTTAAATTATTTTAATGAAAGCAAGGAATTTATGAGGAATTCCCTTGTAGAATCAAGTGAGGGTGTCTTAATATGACGCCCTCTTTTAAAAGAAAGATTGAATAGATTAAATATATCAAGGGAGGTACATTATGAAATTAGGTTTTGTAAGTGCTATTTTAGATCAGAGTAATTTTGAGGAAGTAATCGATACAGCAAGTAGTCTTGGATTTGGTTGTGTTGAGCTGGCTTGCTGGCCTCAGGGAAAGGCAGAACGTCGCTATGCAGGGGTAAGTCATCTGAATGTAGATGAATTAGATGATAAAAAGATTAGTTATATAAAGGATTATTGTGCAAAGAAAAACGTGGAGATTTCCTCTCTAGCCTTTTATCCAAATACCATGGATGCGGATATTGAAAAGCGAGAGGCAGCAATTGAACACCTAAAGAAATTAATTGTTGCAAGTAATCGCCTTGGAATTGGAATGGTAACCACCTTTATTGGTAGAGATCAAACAAAGACCGTAGAGGAAAATATTGAGTTATTCAAAGCAATCTGGCCTGCCATTATTCAACATGCTGAAGATAACAATGTGAAGGTAGCAATAGAAAATTGTCCGATGCTGTTTGGTAAGGATCAATGGCCCGGTGGACAGAATTTAATGACAACGCCTGCTATCTGGAGACAGTTATTTGAAATAATCCCCAGTAAGAATTTTGGATTAAATTATGATCCCTCCCATTTTGTATGGCAAATGATTGACTATATCAAGCCAATTTACGAATTTAAGGATAGAATTTTCCATGTGCATTATAAGGATATTAAGGTCTACAAGGACAAATTAGATAGCTTTGGAATTATGGCATACCCTTTAAGTTTTATGTCACCGAAGCTTCCGGGACTGGGTGCTGTTGATTGGGGCAAATACGTAAGTGCTCTAACTGACATTGGTTATAATGGTTACACCTGTATTGAAGTTGAGGATAAAGCCTTTGAAGGGTCAAAAGAAGCGGTCCTTAATAGCTTAAAACTAAGTAAAAAATATATGGAACAGTTTGTAATCTAACATACAGAGCAAGCCCTTTGTCTCTGGCACGTGTACGAAGCAGAGGACTTGCTTCTTTAACATAAGAGTGGTTCGAAAAGCGTGCCACTCATTGTTTTATCCTATTTTAGATAGAAAAGGAGGTCTTTTCATGGGATTAGTTATGAAATTAAAATTTACTGATATTCTCAGAGATGGAACCTTACGAAATTTTTATGTAAACGGTAAAGTTTATGGGTACCAGTTTGATGTTCGATTAGGATATTATCGTGGTCATTTTCTTTCGGTTATTGATGAATTGGCAGTAGAAACCGATGGTGAAAATGTAGATAAGAATGATATTACATTTTGCATCAATGGCAAAGAATTTGGAGTTGTAGAACTTAAGCATCAGTTTTCTGAGTTCTGGAACATTTTAACTCCGGCAACAATTAAAATACATAAACCAGGTGGGCTAAGTAAGGGAGAACATGACATAAACTTAACCTTAATGCTTCATAGCCCCTATATGCCACTTCCGGGGGCGAAAGAAGAACATGCTTATACGCCAATAGACAGTAGTGACCAAAGAACACTAACATTAGTAGATTAAGGAGGTAAAGATCATGACAAAGGTAAAACTAGGAATTACTCTTTATAGTTTTACAAAAGAGTATGTTTCGGGAGAATACACATTTGAAGATTGCATTCGCCGATGTGCAGAAATCGGAGTGGATGGTTATGAATTAGTAGCAACCCAGATGATTCCCTCCTATCCCTATATTAGTGATGAATTTTTAGGATTGGTAAATCGTTACGCAGCAGAATATGGAGTAAGACCGATTTCTTATGGGGCTAATACAGATCGCGGAATGCGATTTGATAGAGACTTAACGGATGATGAGTTATTTGCAAAAACGGTTCAAGACATTAAGAGTGCTCATCGTATGGGCTGTAAGGTCATGAGAGCTCAGTACTTATTATCTCCTAAGAATCTAGTAAGGATTGCTCCTTATGCCGAAGCATATAATGTGAAAGTTGGTATAGAAATTCATAATCCGGAGACACCAAGTTCACCGGCAATTTTGGAGTATCTTGAGGCAATTGAAAAATCAGGCTCCAAGTACATAGGTTTTGTTCCTGATTTTGGGTGTTTTGCTGACAAGCCAAACATTGATAGCTATTACGGTGCTCTCGAACGTGGTGCCGATAAAGAGATGCTTGATTATGCCGTATCATTAAAATATGATGACGTACCGATGCCCAAAGCACAGAAGTTATTATTAGAGAAGAAAGCGGATCCCCAGGTTATGGCTTCCTTCTTTAATATGTATGGCTTCCTGACCTTTAATAAGAATCCGGACTTTGAAGGACTAAGAAGAATTATGCCCTACTGCTATCATTTCCATGGCAAATTCCATCATATCAAGGAGGATGGTAATGAAATGAGTATTCCTTATGATAAAATCCTCCCTATCATTGATGAGTCAGGTTTTGACGGATATATTGTATCTGAGTTTGAGGGGCATGCTTCGGGCAACGCCTTTGAGATGACCAGAAAACACATTGAAATGGAACGTAGAATTTTAGGAATCTAGGATTGGTTATCCAATAAATAATAAAATAAAAGTAATGATGGATGAACGGAGAAAATAGATGAAGATTTTAGGTATTTCCTTAGGAAGAAAAAATAAGAACTGTGATATTCTTGTTAAGCATGCATTAATGGAGGCACAGGCAGAGGGTGCAGAAGTTAAATTTATTAATACCATGAATATGAAAATTAATCATTGCACAGGCTGCGGTGCCTGCAGTAGATCAAGGGATATGGGTAAACAAATTAAATGTATTATTAAAGATGACTACTTAGAGTTAGAGGATGCTATCTTAAATGCAGATGGTATTATACTTGCGGCGCCGGTATACTCCATCGCTCCTACCGGGCAATTAAAGAACTTTATAGACCGTTTTGGTGCAGCACACGATAGAGCAGCAGCGCTTGCTAATCAGGAAACAAGAATTAAAAATAAGGCGGAGGAACTCTTAGATCCAAGATTATTTAGTGATAAATATGTTGCTTATATATCCGTAGGAGGAGCGCAGACCCAGAATTGGGTATCTATGGGGCTTCCCAACATGCATATATTTGGTATATCTACGGTTATGAAAACCGTGGGGCATATTGATGCTTATGATATGGGAAGAACTGCAAATCCTCTATTGGACGAGATGCTAATGAATAAGGTAGCTAAACTAGGAAAGCATTTAGTAAGTTCTATCGGTAAGCCTTATGAGGAAGTTGAGTGGATGGGAGAAGAGGGCGTATGTCCTGTTTGTCACAATAATCTCATTACTATAAAGAAAACTACAACGGTGGAATGCCCTATTTGTGGTATTGAAGGTAAAATCTCCATTGAGAACGAAGAAGTGAAGGTAACCTTTAGTAAGGAGCAACAAAAGAGAGCAAGAAATACATTAGAAGGTTTAACAGAGCATTACTTTGAAATCCAGGGAATGAAAGAAGTTGCTATACCAAAGATAATGGCGAATAAGGATAAACTTGAGGTTATGCTAGAGAAATATGAGAAGTTTGAGTCTACCTATTAATTAAGAAAAGATGGAGGAAGCAGTAGGCATACTGTTTTCTCCATCTTTTTTACATGTTATGGTTATAAGAATGTCCTAACATACTGTTAGAGAATATTTGGAAGCAAAGTTTTGGCACTATGCTTTGTGGGTTACTGTTTACAAGGTCTTATGAAGTTAGGTCTGTAATTTCCTTGAAATGCTAATATAAATAACTTCATGGGGCTCTAGT